>JANOBA010000243.1:0-14371 GCA_031411415.1 Novosphingobium sp. | reverse complement strand
GCATCGAGCGCATCGCTGGTCAACGCGAAGGAGATGTCGTGCATCGGCACGGTGGCGTAGGGCCGCGACAGGCTGTCGAGAAAGTCGAGGATCTGGCTCTGGTCTTCGGAGAGGGAGAGCAGCATCAGCGCGCCTCGCGTTTCATCTGGGTTCTCTGGGCAATTGCAACACATCGCTGGCAATGATGTTGAGCTGTATTTCCGCCGCGCCCGAGGCGATGCCGGCGACGATGCCGCGCTGGTGGTGCATCTGCAGATAGGCCGAATCGCCCGCCAGCGCCTCGGGCACATATTCGACCACAAACTCGCTCACCGCGCGCTCGGCCATCACCGTGGCAAAGCGCGCCGAGGAGGTTTCCGGGCCGACCGTGCCGCCATCGACGCGCTTCTGGACAATGGCATAGATTGCCGTTCGCGCCGCCTCGCACAGCGCCGCGCAGCGCGCCGCCTCGGCCTTGACCGTGTCACCGGCAAAATCGCCTGCCGCCTTCAGGATGCCCACCGCCCGGTCGAGCACCTTGCGCGCCAGGTGATAGCGCGGGATACCGAGCCGTTCGTTGGTCAGAGAATAGGAGATGATCTCCCACGCCTGCCCTTCCTCGCCGAAGCGCTGGCCGACGGGAACGATCACGTCGTCAAAGAACACCTCGTGGATATCACCCTCGCCGATCAGGCTGGGGATCTGGCGCACGGTGATGCCGGGCGTATCCATCGGCACCAGCAGGATGGTGATGCCGCGCTTCTTGTCTTCGCTGGTGCGGGTCAGCAGGAAGCAGGTGTCAGCAAGGCCCGCATAGCTGGTCCAGATTTTCTGGCCGTTGACCTTATAGTGATCCCCCTCCAGCTCGGCGCGGGTGCGCAGGCTCGCAAGATCGCTGCCTGAATTGGGCTCGGAAAAACCCTGGCACCACAACATGTCACCGCTGGATATCTGCGGCAGGTATTTCGCCTGCTGCGCAGCAGTGCCATAGCGCACCATCGTCGGGCCGATCCAGTTGACGTTCATGTATTGCCCGCCGCGCGGCTCGCCCCATTCCCACATCACTTCGGCGAGAATCTGCTGCTCCCATGGGCCGAGCCCTTCCCCGCCGATGTCCTTCGGCCAATGCGGAAACAACAGGCCTTCCTCGGCCAGTTCGCGGCAGAAAGAGCGTGCAAACTCGGTGAGCGCGGGCGATGCCGGGCCGTGTTTGGAAAACTCCTCCCAGTCCGCCGGCAGCTTTGCGGCGAGGAAGTGCTCTATGCGGGCGCGGAAGGCCTGCTGGTCGTCGTTCCATTGAAAGTCCATGTCGCCGCGTTAGACCAGCCTTGCCCCCGCAAACAAGCGCACAATCGGTTGACACCGCTAGCACAGGTTTTATGATCCACTGTGTTTCGTAAATTTGATAGATTGAGAGGACCCCACATGCCTGCTTCGGCTCTGGAAACCGACTATTTCACTGATCACGCAGTGCTGCTCGATCCCTATGAATTCCTTGAGGGGGTTCGCGCGCATGGTCCCGTCGTGAAGATGAAATCACGCGACATCGTGGCCATCACCGGTTTTGCTGAAGCAGTCGCGGTCCTGAACAACCGCGAGGACTTCTCGTCGGTGATCAACCCTGACCCGATCGCGCCCTTGCGCTTCGAGCCCGAAGGCGACGATATTTCGGCGCAGATTGAGGCGACGATGGGCACCGGCCCGATGGACCTGATGGTCTCCTATGACGGCAAGAAACATGCCGATGCCCGTTCGCTGCTCAACCCCCTTTTCACGCCAAGTCGCCTCAAGGCGAATGAGTTGTTCATGCGGGGCCTCGCCGATGACATGGTGCGTAAAATGGTCGCAAAGGGCAGTTGCGAAGCAATTTCCGAAGTCGCCACACCGTTCGTCACACTCGTGATCGCCGATTTGCTGGGCGTACCGGCGGAGGACCGTGAGGAGTTCCGCAAGATTATCGATGCCGGGCCGCCGCCGGGCAACATGGATGCAGCCGACCAGCCCCAATCGAGCCATCCGCTGATGATCATGGCCGGCTTTTTCATGCGCTACATGAGCGAACGCAAGGCCGCGCCACGCGATGACCTGCTGACCGAACTGGCCTCGGCAAGCTATCCTGACGGCGTGGAAGTGCCGCTGATGGAAGCAGTTAAGAACGCCATGTTCCTGTTCGCCGCCGGGCAGGACACATCCGCCAAGCTGATCGGCAATGCGCTGCGTTTCTTGTGTGAAAACCCGGAAATCCAGGCGGAACTGCGCGCTGACCGATCAAAGATCGAACCGTTCCTAGAAGAGGCACTCCGCCTGGAAGGCTCAACCAAAGTGACCTTCCGCCTGGCGAAGCGCAAGACCCGCATCGGCGATGTCGAAGTGCCAGCAGGGCAGAAAATCGTCATTTTTGTTTCTGCGGCCAACCGCGATCCGCGCCGCTGGGAGGACCCGCAGGAGTTTCGCATCGGCCGGTCCAAGATCAAGGAGCATCTGGCTTTCGGACGAGGCGCCCATGTCTGCGCCGGCGCGCCGCTGGCCCGCAAGGAAGTAGCCGTGCTTTATGACCGGCTGCTGGAGCACACTTCTCTGATTCGCCTGTCCGAAGCACACCACGGCCCGAAGGGCGCGCGGCGGATCGACTACGAGCCGAGCTACATCATTCGCGGGCTGGCCAACCTGCATGTGGAATTGATCGGCCGCTGATTTCTTCTGAGAGCCGGGTGGAATTCACTTCCGCTCGGCAAACAGAGCTTCGGGCGCGACATAACGCGTGGTGGAAATGCCGCCATCGACTGCAATGGTCTGGCCGTTGATCATTCCCGCTTCATCCGAAGCAAGGAAGGCGACGGTATTGGCCACGTCCTCGGTGGTGCATTGCCGGTCCGCCGGGGTCAGTTCGAAATTGGTGCGCTTGAAGAAATCGAGATCCCAATAGGCGTCGGTCATTTCGGTGCGGACCACGGTGGGGGCGATATAGTTGGTGCGGATGCCTTTTGCGCCATATTCGGCGGCCATGGTCTGCGTCAGGCCGATTTGCGCGGCTTTAACTGCGCTGTAGGCGCCGCCGCCCGGCGTGCCATAAATGCCCCAGGTCGATCCGATAAACAGGATCGAGCTGCCGGCCTGCATGTGGAGCAACGCCTCGCGGCACAGGCGGAACGGCGCGCGCAGCGAGATTGCCAGCACTTCATCGAGCATCTCGTCGGTGGTCTCGTGCACCGGCCCGAAGTTGAACGAGCCGGCGTTATTCACCAGCAGATCGAGGCTGCCGAAGGTGGCAACCGCATAATCGGCGATCTTTTTGGGCGCGTCTTCCGCAGTCGCATCGATGGCGATGAAGTCGAACACCATACTCTCGCCCAGCGCCTGCTTGAGCGCGCTGAGCTTGCCTTCATTGCGGCCGGTGCCGATGACCTTGAAGCCTTTGCTGCCCAGTTTGCGGACGATTGCCGCGCCTATGCCGCCGGCCGCGCCGGTGACCACTGCTACTTTGCCATTCACGCTTGATACTCCTGATTATGAGCGCTGATTACCAGACCGCTCGGCGATGTCGTTCGCCGCGATATAAGCGAATGTCATTGCCGGGCCGATGGTCGCGCCTGCACCCGGATAGACATTGCCGAATGGCGTGCCCGCCTGATTGCCCGCAGCATAAAGCCCGGCAATCGGATTGCCCGTGGCGTCAAGCACCCGGCTGCACTCGTCACAGCGCAGGCCGCCCTTGGTACCAAGATCACCCGCGTTGATCGGCACAGCATAGTATGGCGCCTTGTCGATCAGTCCGATGTTGGGATTGGGCGTGCAGGTCGGATCGCCGAAGAACTGGTCGTAGATATTCATGCCCTTGCCAAACTCGGGGTCCACGCCGGTCTTGGCATACTCGTTGTTCTTCCGGATCGTCTCAAGCACGGCTTCGACCGGCAGATCGATCTTGGCTGCCAGTTCCGCGATGGTGTCCGCCTTGAAAACATAGTGATCCCACCAGTCCTTGGGCACCTTTCGCTCGGGCGTGTGTGCCAGCGGCATCAGGCCGCCAGAGCTGAACTTGGCACGAAACTTGGCATCGAAAATGTGCCAGCATGGCAGGTTGGCGCCAGTCTTCGCGTGATCGCGGATCATGCCCTGGCCAAACTGGTCATAGCCGCAAGCCTCATCGACAAAGCGCACGCCATTGCGGTTGACGCAAACCGACCACGGCCGGCCAACATCGAATGCGGCCTGATGGATTTCGTGGAAATTGCTCGCGCCGGGCGCGGGCAGCACCATGGTTGGAATGAACCATGACTCTTCGGTGTGCTCTGTAGAGGCTCCGATTTTCTCTGCCGCGATCAGCCCCTCGCCGCGATTACCGTCCTCTGGCGTCGAGCTGTGGCGGGTGAGCCCGGGGAACGGGAAAAACCTGTCGCGCAGTTCCTGGTTCCACTCGAAGCCACCGGCGGCCAGCACCACGCCGTGGCGCGCATTAATCGTGGAACTCTTGCCGAACTTGCTGACCGTGATGCCCGTAACCTTGCCGCCACTATCGACGACAAGTTCGTCCATCTTCGTATCGAGCCGCAGATCGACGCCGCGCTTGAACACCTGTTGATAAACCCTGCCCATTAACGCCGCGCCCTGCACGAAGCGGCGGTCGCGCTTGGAAATTCCGCGCGTTGAACGGTCGGCCCAATAGCGCGCGATGACTTTGGCGGCGACCTGGCGCCAGCCCTTCTGCTGCATCATCAGCGGGAACATTTCGGACAGGTCGAGCGAATAGCGGCCAAACAGCTTGAACCGGTTGAACTGCTCGCGCATCAGGTCATAGCGATTGTCGCCCAACTCGCGCCCGTCGAAGATCGGCGCAATCACCGAGCGGTCGCTGCGTGCGCCGGGCTTTTGTGGCTCGTAATCGGGCCATGCCGCGCCGACCACCTCGACGCCGGTGCTCTTGAGGTAATGCAACATCGCCGGAGCGGTATCGACAAAAGCCTCCAACCGGGTGCGGTTCACCGGCTTGGTGATGATGGAATCGAGATATTCGAGCGTTGCCTCGCGGGTGTCGCCCTTGTCGCCATCTAGCTGGTGATTGGGAATCCACATCACTCCGCCCGAAACCGCCGAGGTTCCGCCGAACTTCTGCGCCTTTTCGATGATCAGCACTTTCATGCCGAGGTCTGCGCAGCGCAGCGCCGCCATGGCTCCGGCCGCGCCCGAACCAACCACGACGACATCGAACGTATTGCTCTCAGCCACCTGTAATCTCCCATAACCGCCCGTATTGGCGAACCTTGATTGCGGCTAGTCTGCGTTGCCGACGCGCTGCCCGCAAGTGCGGATTGCATAGCGCGCCTGCGCCACCTAAAGCGCGCCGCACTTGACAAGATGGAATGATACACATGTCCGAGAAGAGTTTTGTCGCTGCAGCGAAAGTGGACGAAGTGCCCGCCGGAACCAAAAAGCTGGTCGAAGTGAACGGCCAGTCGATCCTGCTGTGCCACACCAAAGACCAGGTCTTCGCCGTGCGCAATCTGTGCAGCCATGCCTATGAGGCGCTGGCCGATGGCCGGATGAAAAGCGGCTGGATCGCTTGCCCGGTCCACGGCGCCCGATTTGACCTTGCCACAGGCGCGGCAATGAACCCGCCTGCGACCATGCCGATCGAGACCTTTGAAGTGCGCATCGCGGGCGATACGATCGAAGTTGCCGTCTAGAAGTTGCCATCTAGACGGGGCATTATCCGCCGTGCATGGAAACACCATGAGCGAAAACACCGATCTTGAAGATCTGCGCGCCGAAGTGCGCAGCTGGCTGGAAGCAAATGCGCCGAAGGGCTGGCGCGAAGCCTATCAGCAAATGTCCCATGCCGAATTTGCCGATGCCCAGCGTGACTGGTTCGGCAAACTGGTAAAGGCTGGCTACGCAGTGCCGCACTGGCCGGCGCAGTGGCCCGGCGGTGGGCGCAGTCTTGCCGAGCAAAAAGTGCTCTATGAGGAACTGGCCAGCGCCGATTGCCCGCGCCTGTTGCTCTCGTTCATCTCGACCTACCATGCCGCCGCCACGCTTATGGAATGCGGCACCGATGCTCAGAAGGCGCGCTATCTGCCGGCGATTCTCGAAGGCGAAAACTGGTGCCAAGGCTTTTCGGAGCCGGGCGCAGGATCGGACCTTGCCAGCCTCAAGTGCAAAGCTGAGCGGGTCTCGCGTCCGGGCGGCGATGTCTATGTGATCAACGGCCAGAAAGTCTGGTCGACCATGGCGCAGTATGCCGACAAATGCATGCTGCTGGTGCGCACTGCCTCCGATGGCCCCAAGCAGGCCGGAATCACCTTCCTGATCATGGACATGAAGGCCAAGGGCGTCGAAGTCCGGCCGATCAACCAGATCCAGGGCGACCAGGAATATTGCGAAATATTCCTCGATGATGTCGAGGTGCCGGTGGAAGACCGGATCGGCGAGGAGCACGCTGGATGGGCAGTCACATCGGCGACGCTTTCCGCCGAACGCGGCCTGACGCTGATGGAATTGACATACCGGATGCGCGGTGCACTTTCCCGCATTGCCGCGCTGATCCGCAAGAAGGACCGCGAGGACGACCGGGGGATATTGCGCGATTTCGGCCAACTGGTCGCCCGCTGCGACAGCGCCTGCGCAATTGCCGACCGCTTCCTCGAAAACCGGATGCACGACATCGAACGCGTCGGCGATGCCTCAATTGTCAAAAACACCTACAGCCGGGTCTTGCGCGAATATTCGCTGCTGGGGCTCAGGTTGGGCGGCATGGAAGAGCAATACCGCCATCCGATCACCTTCGGCGATCTCAACACCGGCAACTGGATGGCCGATTTTATGAACAGCTACGCCTGGACCATCGCCGCCGGCAGCGAGGAAGTGCAGCGCAATATCATCTCGGAGCGCATGCTCGAAATGCAGCGCGAGCCGAAGGGGTGGACCACGTGATCGAACTAAGCGAACTGCGCGATGCGGTGCAGAAGGCCTTTCCGGCGGACAAGCTGGCTGCCCCGCGCGATGCCGCATGGAGCCTGGTTGCCGAACAGGGCTGGTTGATGATCACCCTGCCCGAAGATCTGGGCGGGCTGGGGCTGAGCCGCGATGCCGCCGTGGCGATCCATTTCGAGCTTGGTCGCGTGCTCTCAACCGCGCCGCTGATCCCGGCACTGATGGGGCTGGAAGGAATCGCGGCGAGCACATGCCTGGTCGGCCGTGACGGCTGGATCGAGAGCATCTGCGGCGGCGAATATGTGCCGCTCAACATGCTGCCGGGTTCGGTGGATCAGTCTGGCGGCAAGCTTACCGGACGGCTTTCGGGCTTTTTCGAGGCTGACATGGCGGGCCATGTTCTCGCCGGGATACCGGGACAATATCTGCTGATCCCCGCCGATGCGCCGGGCGTTACGCTCACCCGCCGCCAGACATGGGACGAAAGCCGCAGCCTGTTCGACATTGAACTTTCTGGCTATGTGTCCGATCCCGCGCTGCTGGTTGCCGAAGGCGATGCGGCGAAAGCGCTGCATGACCGCATCTCGCCAATCGCCCAACTGGCGATCGCGGCAGATTCGCTCGGCGGCGCCAATGCCGCGCTCGATATGACTGTCGAATACCTCAAGACCCGCCGCCAGTTTGATCGGCCCATCGCCATGTTCCAGGCACTTAAGCACCGCTGCGCCGATCTCAAGACCCGCATCGCCGCCGCCGAGGCACTGTTGTGGCAGCGCGCAGCCAATGCTGAGGCTTCCATCACCGATCTGGGCATGACCAAAGCACTGGCGAACGATTGCTATCTCGAAACCACCGAGGAAGCGATCCAGCTGCACGGCGGCATCGGCCTCACCGAGGAACACAGCTGCCACTTGTTCATGAAGCGCGCGATGCTCAATGCCCAGCTTTCGGGCGGCGGCGATCACTGGCGCGAGGCAGCGGGGCGCCAAGCGCTTGCGCAATATAGCTGATCCTTACAGCGCGATCCCCAGTCGGGCGGCGGCAAGTTCCCGCACCACCGATGCCTTGACCTTTTCGTTGCCAGTTATCGCATAGTCTTCGTCGCGGAAAAACAGCACTTTGCGCGGTACTTTGAAGCTGGCGACTTCGGCCTTGACGAAGGCTTGAATGGCATCTCCAGCCAGCACTGCGCCATCCACCGGCACAATGCAGCTCACCACAATCTCGCCCAGCAAATCGTCCGGCAAGCCAACGGTCTGCGTGCGTTTGACGCCCGGATAGCGCACGATCACGTCATCAACCTCGAGCGGCGAGACATTGGCCCCGCCGGTCTTGATCATCTCCGTCAGTCGGCCTTCCCAGAAAAAGCGGCCCTCGGCATCGATCCGCCCGCCATCGCCGGTCCAGAAGAAGCCGTCCGCATCGAAGCATTGCTCGGGTGATTTGCCGAGATAGCCGGACATCAACGTCGGGCCTTTGATGCAAAACTCGCCCCGCTCACCCAGTGACACCGGCTGGCCGGTCAGCGGATCGACGATCTTGATGACATTGCCCGGCAGCGCCAGGCCCATCGAGCCGGAATAGAACGCGCCCTTGTCGTCGGCCTCGAATGAAGTGCAGATGGTCATCGTCTCGGTGGTGCCGAAGGACATCGGCACTTCCCAGCCCGTATCGACGGTTGGATGCTCCCAGATCATTTCGCCGCGCGGAATGTATTTCAGGCTCGAAAGGTCGGCCTCCGTCCAGCCCTTTGCCTCGCGCAGCCGCGCCCACTGGTGGGGCCGTCCGTTGATAAAGGCGATCTTCTCGTGCTCGATCAGCCGCAGCGCCTCCTCGGCATCGAACCAGCGCTGGAGCACGACAGCCCCGCCGGTCGACAGCGCTGAGCCGACCACCATACTGACATTGCCCGACCAGAAAAATCCGTTTGAGGTCCAACTGCGCACCGGTTCTTTCATGCAGAACACACGCGGCCAGCGCCACCACTGGATCGCAAAGGCGCGGCTCGAATGGGCGATGCCCTTTGGCAGGCTGGTGGTCCCTGAAGAGAAGAATATGCCGCCTGGATCGGCCGGGCAGACCGCATCGGCGCAGGCGAGGACTTGTGCATCGGATATTCCCGCGCCCGATGCGAGGAAAGCATCCCACGTGTCCAGCGGCACCAGATCGCGCAGATAGGGATAGGTCTCGGAGACCAGCCCCTCGCGCCCTGCCCCGGCAATCTTCGGCTCAAGACCATGCAGCATGGCGGCGAAGTCGTGTTTCAGCACTTGGCGCTCATAAAACAGCACCGAGACCTGCGAGGCCTTGAGCAAGTGGTCAAGCTCGCTGCGTGTCGAGAATGTGCTCAGCGCCACCGGCACGCCGCCCGCCAGCGCCGTGCCAAACAGGGCGGCGAGGAATTCCGGGCGGTTGGTCATCAGGATACCGACGCGCGTTTCGCGCCCTGCACCGCTGGCGATCAGCGCGCGGGCAAAGTCCATCGCGCGGGCGAGCAGATCATCATAGCTCCAGCTGATCCGCTGACCGTCCCCATGCAGCACCAGCGCCTCACGCGGGCCATAGCGCGCCGTAACCTCACGCAAATATCCGCCAATGGTAAGCGCGCCGATGCCGGGCTCGTCCTCAAGGGGTATCCCGCAGGAAATGGATATGGCTGGCGAAGTCATCGCGCGATGCTAGCCCGGCGCTTGTGCAGCGCAAACCGCTGGAGCGATAGCGGCAAGCGGCCTAGGTTGGCCCTATGAGAATCGACCCCCTCGCCGTCTGGCTCAACACCATTGGCTATAGCTCCGCCCAGCTCGTCAGTTTTGCCCAGCGGATCGAAGGCTGGGGCCATGGCACCTTATGGATCAACGATGGCATGGGCAGCGATCCCATGGTGCTGGCGGCGAAGATACTCGCTTCGACCGAGCGCCTGCAAGTTGCGCTTGGCGTCGCCAATATCCATTCGCGCGATGCGACCACCATGCTCGGCGGCCAGATGGGGCTGAACGAGCAATGGGACGGGCGCTTCCTGCTGGGCATGGGCGTCTCGCACCCGTTCATTGTCGAGGGCATGCGCGGGGGCACTTATGGCAAGCCACTGGCCGCGATGCGTGCGCAGCTGGGTGCTATGCGCAGCATTGAATATGCCGGCCCCCGCCCCGCAGAAAAGCCACTGACGGTGATCGCCGCGCTCGGCCCGAAAATGCTGGAACTGGCGCGTGATCTGGCCGACGGCGCGCATCCCTTTGCCACCACGCCACAGCACACCGCAATGGCGCGCAAGATTCTGGGACCGGGCAAACTGTTGCTGGTCGAACAGAAAGTGATGCTGGAAAGCGACCCGGCGATCGCCCGCGCCGCCGGGCGGGGCCTTGCGAGGGGACTGGGCTCAATTCCCAACTATCGCCGCAACATGGAGCGGATGGGCTTTGGCAAGGCGGATTTCGTCGGTGAGGGCTCCGACCGACTCGCCGACGCCCTGCTCGCCTGGGGCGATCTGGCCGCGATACGCCAGCGCATCGATGAGCACATGGCTGCTGGCGCGGATCAAGTCGCGGTGCAAGTCGTGCCCAAAGACGGCGCGCTGATGGATGCGGCCGACGAGAGCGTGCTGGAGCTGCTTATCCGGCCTTGAGCGCGGCCATCTTCTCAGGATCCAGCATCGAGAATATCCCGTCAGTGGATGCCAGCACCCTGCCCTCGGCCTCAATCAGGCCGCGCACGAAAACCAGCTTTGAAGTCTTGCGGACAATCTCGGGACTGCAAGTGATCAGCTGGCCCACGCGACCGGCGGTAACCAACTGGATACTGAGCTGGCTGGTGACGAAATTGGCCTGAAAACCATTGGCATGCGCCACCGCACAGCCCAGCGCCATGTCGGCAAAAGTCATCATTGCACCGCCGTGGACAATGCCGAGATTGTCATTGCCGAGGTGCTCCTGCGCGATCAGCGCCACGCTGATCACGCCATCGCGGACAATTGAAAAGGTCGGTCCCAGCGCCGCCGTATAACGCACGGCGGGGAGCCGGAACCAGCCCTCCGCCTTCAGCTGTGCTTCGTCGATCACAGCGCCTGATTGCCCAGGCCGGCGGCGTGTTTGGCGGCAATCCAGCCATAGACCATCGACGGGCCAACACTCGATCCGGCACCGGGATAGACCCGGCCCATCGCAGAAGCCGTGGCAACGCCGCAGGCATAAAGGCCTTCGATCGGCTTGCCCGCAGCATCCAGCACCCGGGCGCTGCTGTCAGTCACCACGCCGCCATATGTGCCGACATCGCCGGGAATCACTTCCACTGCATAGAACGGACCTTTGTCGATCCGCCCGCGGCATTTGCTGTCGCCCGGGAAGAAAGGATCGCCTAACCAGTCACCATAGGCGCGCTGACCGCGGTTGAAGTCCTCGTCCTTGCCCTGATCGACAAAGCCATTCCAGCGTTCGACTGTAGCCTTCAGTGTCGCCGGATCGATATTGACCAGCGCCGCGAGGTCTTCCACGCTGTCCGCCATCTTGAGATAACCGCATTCAAGCCACTGCACCTTGACCTTCGGCGTCACCTTGATGCCGCCAACGCCGTATTCGCTGATCAACTGTTCGTCGAAAATCGCCCAGCTCGGCACCCCGCCCTGATGCTTGATCATGGTCTCGCAATAGAGTTCATACGAGCAAGCTTCGTCGAAATAGCGCTTGCCGGCCTGATCGACGAGGATGCAGTGCGGCTTGGCAGTGGTGCCCTGCATGCCAGGTTTGACATAGCCCTGGTCCCAGCCTGGCGGGCAGGTGCCGGGGAAACCAACGAATTCATCCATCTGGGCCAACGTGCCGCCAATGCGCTCCATCTCGACGTGCATGTCGCCCCAGTCAGTTTCGATGCCATTTGACCATTCAGCGCGGGTGCCCGGCTGGTATTTGTCGCGCATCGGCTGGTTCTGCGAGAAGCCACCGCCATTGTTGAGCACGCCAAGCCGCGCGCCGATGCGGCGTAGTTTGCCGTCCTGTTCGATCTCCACTCCGATTGCCCGGCCGTCCTCGACGATGACATGCTTGACCGGAGTTTCGGTGCGGATGTCAGTCCCCGCCGCGAGTGACGCCTTGAGCATCCGGCCCTGCAGAGCCGCGCCTGCCGTGGTCCAGTGCTTGCCGGTCAGCTTGCCGGCCACCACCCGCGCGGCAACTTTGGCAAACGACCATTTGATCTTCCACGAATGCTTCATGAAGGGAAACTGCATGCCGTCGTCGAGCTTCGCCGGCGCGTCGATGAAACCCTTGCGCAGCTTCGGCTCCCAATCGCCCAACTCGCGCTTGTTGAACGGCAAGGCCGTGACCGTCCGGCTGGTCTTGCAGCCGCCGGGAAGCTCGTCGTAATAGTCCGGCCAGTAGTGTGATCCGCGCTCAAGCTGGACGCCTTGATCGAGCAGGAAATTGACCATTTTCGGCCCTTCGAGCACATATGTCAGCCGCCGTTCGTGCGAGGTTCCCGGTGCATCCGTGTCATCGCCGACCACTGCGTCGAGATAGGTGATGCCCTTTTCTGTGCTGTCTTCGCCCGGGTCCATGAACGGGTTGTTGGGTATCCACATCACCCCGCCCGACTTGCATGTGGTGCCTCCGACCCAGGCGCCCTTCTCAAGGATCACCACTGATTTGCCTGCCTTGCGCATCACCAGCGCTGAGCTCATCGAGCCTGCACCACTGCCGATCACCACCCAATCGAACGTTTCATCAAATTGCGGCATTGCCCGCCTCTCCTGCAATAATGTTTGAAACGATCAAAGAGCATGGCGGCGTGCAATGCAAGGCCTGCTGGGCGGTTGATCGCTCTGGCGCATGGCTTATGAGAGGCCACAAGGAGAACGAACGCGATGAAAGACCTGCCCCAATTCAAAGCCATCATGCTGGAACGCGAAGGCCGCCTGCTTCGGATCACCTTTAATCGGCCTGACGCGATGAATGCGATCAACCTCGATCTGCACGATGAGCTGCCCGATGCCTTGTGGTTCGCTCAGGGCGATCCCGATTCCGATCTGATCGTGCTGACCGGCGCCGGCCGCGCCTTTTCTGCTGGCGGCGATCTGGACCATATCGCGCGCAACGCCGCCAATCCGGCACTGTTTGATCACGAAGCGCGCATGGCCAAGCGGATTATCAACACGCTGCTCGATATCGACAAAGTGGTGGTGTGCCGGCTGAACGGCCATGCAGTGGGCCTTGGCGCGACAATCGCGCTGATGTGCGACATCATCATCGGGGCGGAAGGCGCAAAGATTGGCGATCCGCATGTCGGGCTCGGACTGGTCGCCGGCGACGGCGGCGCGGCAATTTGGGCACAGCGCATCGGCCTGACCCGCGCCAAGGAATTCCTGTTCACCGGCGATCTGCTGACCGCAAAGCGCGCTGCTGAAATCGGCCTGATCAACCACTGCGTGCCGTTGGAAGAGCTCGACGCGACAGTAGATGCCTTCTGTGCGAAATTGCTAGCCGGCGCGATGGAAGCGATCCGCTATACCAAGATCCTGACGAACCTTGAATTGAAGCGGATCGCCACCGCGGTGATGGATGCCGGCATTGCCTACGAATCCGTCACCGTGCGCAGCGCCGATCACCGCGAAGGGATCGCGGCGCTGCGCGAAAAGCGGAAGCCTGTGTTCGGGAAAGGCTGACCCGGCCTACTTGGCCTTCAGGTATTCGTCGCATTCGGTGAACAGCGCGGTGTAGGTTGTCGCCATGTCCTGATAGATCGGCGGGGACATCTTGCCCGACTGGGCCAGAGCGCCAATTCCCGCCATCAGGCCGGCCGGATCGTCGGTTTCGGCGTCGTAGATTGCCATATACTGGTTCTCGTCCGAGCCCATCATCTTCGCCACCAGCTGGAAACGCTGCGCGCCGACGAAGCCGGGCACCGAGATGATTTCGGGCAGGTGGGCATTCTGATACCAGTCGTGGAATTCGGCTTCCTTGCCCGGCAGCGGGGTGGTGAGCGCGACAAGCTTGCATTTGGCCATGTGGGATCCTCGTTCCGTGTTTTACGCGCTGCTTGCGCGCTGCGGCGATTTGCGCATAGTCAGGGCCTGCGCGTCAAGGGAGGAATGCCATGGCCACGCTAGCACAACCGAGTAGCTTCACGCGCTTCCAGGTTGCACCGCTCACCCCGTTCATAGGCGCCGAAATTCACGGGATCGACCTGTCGCACGCATTGCCGGACGAAACCATCGCAGACCTTCGCTCCGCCTTGTTGACCTACAAAGTCATATTCTTCCGCGATCAGGCGATCAGTGAGCCGCAGCACATCGCCTTCGCGCGCCGGTTCGGCGAACTAGAGGTCCATCCGATCACCCCAAAGGACCAGCCCTTCCCTGAAATATTCCACCTCAAGACCAACGAAGTCACCCGCCCTGGCAGCCGCGTGGGCGCCGACGTGTGGCATTCGGATGTGACTTGGCGCGCCGAGCCCTCGCTTGGATCAATCCTGCGCGCGC
>JANOBA010000242.1:0-4136 GCA_031411415.1 Novosphingobium sp. | reverse complement strand
GCCGAAGCGCTGCCCACGTCGATCAGGACGATCAGCGGCAATCCGCGCGCGCCATCGCCCCGGATCATCGATTCGGCGCGGTAATACTCATTTTCGGATGCGATCCGACCGCGTTGCGAGACAATTGTTCCCGAAGTGAGGAACAGGTCGGACAGCGCCACCGCCTCATCCAGCGAGCCGCCCGGGTTTGAGCGTAGATCGAGCACCAGCCCGGTCAGCCGCGCGCCGTTCGCCTGGCGCATCGCCTGGATTTCGCTGTTTACTTCGTTGCCGACATTGCGCGAAAATTCGTTGACCGAAATCACTCCGATGCCGTTCTCGTATTTGGCGGTGACCGGCTTCAAGTCGATCACGCCACGCGTCACGGTGACATCGAAGGGCTCGTCGCGGCCCGGACGGTAAATCGTCAGCCGGATCGCGGTGCCGGCCTCGCCGCGCATTTTCGACACTGCCTCGTCGATATCGCCGCCATAATACAGCTTGCCATCCAGATGCGTGATGAAGTCGCCGGCCTTCAGTCCGGCTCGCTCCGCCGGGCTGCCGCGCATCGGCGAGACGATCTTGACCGCGCCATCGTCCATCACAACCGACAGGCCGAGGCCTGAATAGCGGCCGTCGATCATCGTCTCCAGCCGCTGCAGCGCGGCTCCGTCAAGATAGGAACTGTGCGGATCAAGGCTGGTCAACATGCCGTCGATTGCACCTTTCAGCAGCTTTTCGTCGCTCACCGGCTCGACATAATTGGCCTTGATTAACTGATAGACCGCGATCAGCTTGTTGAACTGCGGGCCTGAACGGGCATCGACCGCGGCCAGACCGGCGGTGGTTGCGGGCAGCAGCGCCAGGACGCCGGCCAGCATGGCAGCGCGCGAATAGGGGGCTAGTTTCATCGGCCGTTTTCCTGTCCAGATCGGGGCTTTCATAACGCTGCGCGCGAGCGAAAGCCATATGTGCGTTTGGTCATAGCGCGGCGATGTAATCCAGAGGATTAACCGCTTGGCCGCCGCGTCGCAATTCCAGCGTCAGCAAGGGGCGCCCGGCCCCGGCAATGCCCAGTGGCGAACCGATTACCAAGGTGTCGCCGATGCGCGTATCGAGTTGGGCAAGGCCAGTGACCAGCGAGGTCCAGCCGCCGGGGTGTTCGATGATGACGATCATCCCATAGCCGCGATATGGCCCGGCAAATGCCACGCGGCCGGGGGCAGGAGTAACTGCCTGCGCGCCCTGACGCACCGCCAGCACGATGCCGCGGCTGCGCGGCAGGCCTTGGGACAATGCGCCGAAACCCGCCACGAGCCGCCCGCTGGCGGGCAAAACATAGGCGGGAAGCCCGGTGGGCGGTGAGGGCGAGGGGCTAGCTTCAGTGCCGACCAGCGCAATTTCCGGCCGCGCCGGACGCATCACCGGGCCGGGCAGCGCGGCGAGTTCACCGCGCAGGCTGCCTGCTTCGCTCACCGTCTTTGCCAAGGTATCGAGATCGCGGCTGCGCTCGGCCATGGCAAGCGCGCGCTCGGCCTCGCGGTCGGCAATGCCGCCGCTGGCGCGGCTGGCGAGGCGCTGGCTGGTTTCCAGTTGGCCAAGCGCTTGACGGCGTTTGGCCAGCTCGCCCTGGCTGGCGCGCAATTGCTGCATGGCCAGCCGGGTCTGTTCCTGCAGCGCTCGCGCACGCTTGATTTCGGTGCGCAGCGCCTGGGTGCGGCGCTCAATCTGGGGGAGCATGGTAGCGAGCACCGCACGCGCATACATCGTATCGCGCACTGAACCCGCGCGCAGCAGCGAGAGCACCGGCGGGCGGCGCGAGAGGCGCTGGAGCGATGCCGTGAGCCGAACTAATGGCCGCTGCTTTTCCGCCAGCCGCGCGCGCAAATCGGCGCGCTGCCGCTCGATCAGGCCGATGCGGGCCGTATCAGCCGCGATCTCGGCTTCGGCCTGTTGGATGCGCGCGGCGACGCCGGCGGCTTCGCGCGCGGTCTTGTCGGCGGCTTCGACAGCTGTTTTGGCTTCCGCTTCAAGCTTTTCAGCGCGCCCGCGGGCGGCGGCGCCTTCGCGCTGGGCCTCGGCAAGTGCCGCCTGCACCTCGCCGGCATCGTCATAAACGAGCGCCGACTGTGCCAGCGCGCCGCCCGCCGCAAGCGGCAGCAGGGCCAGGGCAAGGCGGGCGGAACGCAGCATCCGTGCCTTATCCAGACCGGTGATAGGGATGGCCAGCAAGAATGCTGGTGGCGCGCCACAATTGTTCCATCAGCATCGCGCGGGCGAGCATATGCGGCCAGGTCATCGCGCCAAATCCGAGCAGGAGATCGGCCTTGCCGCGCGCGGCTTCGCCCAATGCGCCTTGGCCATGGCCATCGGCAGCACCCAGATAGAAACGCGCCTCGCGGATACCGGAATCGCGCCAGATGCCGAGTTGCGCGGCAAATTCTTCGGAACTGAGCTGCTTGCCGCGCTCGTCGAGCAGCACGTCACGCGCCGGGGTGAGTGGCGCGGGAATCGTGCCGCCAGTATCGGGCAGTTCGGTGAGTTTGAAGGGCCAGGCAATGCGCTTGGCATAGCGTTCGCACAATTCATGCTCTGGAGAGCGACCGATCTTGCCTCGTGCTATGACATGCAATCGCATGGGCAAGCGGCCTTCAGGTCAGGCCACGTCACCAAACGCCCACATGCGTTCGAGATTGTAGAACGTGCGCACTTCGGGGCGGAAGACATGGCAGATGATGTCGCCGGAATCGACCAGCACCCAGTCGGCAGCTGGCAGGCCTTCGATGCGCGACGAGCCGAAGCCGCCGTGCTTGACGCGCTCTGCGAGCTTTTCGGCGATGGAGGCGACCTGGCGGTTGGAGCGGCCCGAGGCGACAATCATGTAGTCGGCAATCGCGCTCTTGCCCTCCAGCGGGATCACGACGACTTCCTGCGCCTGATCGTCGTCAAGCGACTTCAGCACCAACTCCAGCAGCGAGCCGGGTTCGGCAACCGGAAGCGGCGGCCACGATTCTGCACCGGAAGATACGGGGGCGGCACCTGAAGTTACGGGGGCGGCGTCTGCGGCGGGTGCCACAGGCTGTTCTTCGGCCGGGGTCATGCAACAAAATCAGTCATGAAAGGAAAACGAGCTCCATTTGGCTGTGGGCCGGATTGTCAAAAGCGGTGGTGATCATGCCGGTTCTAGCGGGATTGGTCGGTGGGTCAGGCCATCGCGCAGACTAACCGCTTTCAGATGGCGCGCCCAGTCCGGATCGGCGCTGCGAATAACGCTTGCCGAGCGGCTGTCAGGATCGAAATGTAGGTACACCAGTGCCGGTGCGCTCCATCGGGTCCGGTTGCAAAAACTGGCAGGTGCCACGCGAAAGCGCCCAAGCCATGCCATCGCGGGGCTCGCGAGTGCAGCACTGTTATAGCCCGGACGCGCGATAACCGCAATCGGCATCAACCGGGCGATCCCGCGCCAGTCGCGCCAGCGCGCGAATTGGGCAAGATTGTCCGATCCCATCAGCCAGACAAAGCGCCGTTTGGGCCAGCGGCGCATGATGTGGCGCAGTGTATCGATAGTGTAGCGCGTGCCCAGTTCGCGCTCGATTGCCGAGACCCGGATCGGTGCGCGACGGGCCTGCCGGCGCGCGGAGGCAAGCCGCGCGGCGAGCGGGGCCATGCCGGCTTTGGGCTTCAGCGGATTGCCGGGCGAGACCAGCCACCATACCTCGTCGAGACCCAGCGCGGCCTGGGCAAACCGCGTGATCCGCCGGTGCCCGCCATGCGCAGGATTGAAGCTGCCGCCCAGAATACCAGTATAAACCGGCATCAAGGCCGCGTCTGGCCCTGTCCGCGCACCTGCCATTTGTAGGTCGTCAGCCCTTCGAGCGCGACCGGTCCGCGCGCATGCAGCCGCCCGGTGGCAATACCGATTTCCGCGCCGAGGCCGAACTCGCCACCATCGGCGAACTGGGTCGAGGCATTGACCATGACGATGGCGCTGTCGGCTTCGGCAAGGAAGCGTTCGGCGGCGGCGGCGTCATCAGTGATGATCGCTTCGGTGTGTGCCGAGCTGTGGCGGGCGATGTGGGCGAGGGCTTCGTCCAGCCCATCGACCACCGCGACCGAAAGGATCGCATCGAGGTATTCGGTGTCCCAGTCGTTGGCGC
>JANOBA010000241.1:0-36488 GCA_031411415.1 Novosphingobium sp. | reverse complement strand
GGGGCAATATCATCAACGGCATCGAGCTGACCCGCCGCATGGAAGGCCGCGAGCTGTTTGGCATCACCACGCCGCTGCTGACTACAGCTGACGGCGCCAAGATGGGCAAGACCGCATCGGGCGCGGTCTGGCTTAACGAGGATGCACTGCCGGCCTACGATTTCTGGCAATACTGGCGCAACAGCGACGACCGCGATGTCGGCCGCTTTCTGCGCCTGTTTACCGATCTACCGCTGGACGAAGTGGCGCGGCTGGAAGCGTTGGGCGGAGCAGAGATCAACGCTGCCAAAGTGGTGCTGGCGAATGAAGTGACCCGCCTGGTGCGCGGCAATGAGGCCGCGAACGCAGCCGAGGCGACCGCTTCTGCGACATTCGCCGGCGGCGGTCTGGGCGAGGATTTGCCGGTCTGCGCCATCCCGGCGGAAGGCCTGACCATTGTCGACGCGCTGGTCAGCATCGGCTTCGCCGCCAGCCGGGGCGAGGCCAAGCGGCTGGTCACCGGCGGCGGCGCGCGGATCGATGGCGCGGCAGTTGCTGACGAGGCCTTCCGGATTGAGGCGAGTCGCGGTGATGTGCGAATTTCATCGGGCAAGAAGAAACACGGCATTCTCCGCCCCGCCTGAGCGTCAGAACGGTCCGAATTCGCGCCGTAACGGCAATAGTTTGCCGCTTTGCCTTACCGGTTTACCCAATTTTTGCCTTTTGGGTTCATCAAGAACGGATCGGTTCCGTTTTTTGAGGTGATCTATGGCTATGGGAGCTGGCGCTCAACTGTCTGTAACAGACCTGCGCCGCGCAACGCGCCATCCGGTTGATCACCGGGTGATCGCAGAACACCGCCGGCTGGGCGACGTTCATCTGCATGTCATCAATCTTTCCGCCCATGGCTTCATGGCCGATGGCGCGCCCGGGCTGGACCGCGGCGAGCGCGTGATCGTTCGCCTGCCGGTGATCGGACGCATCGAGGCGCACCTAATCTGGGCGACCGATGGCAAGGCCGGATTCCAGTTCGAACGTATCCTTCGGCTCGACGACTTCATGAAAGTCATCGAAGTCCTTCAGGAAAATCCACGCCTCCGCCGCGCACGCTGAGCCACTTGCGTCGTAGTTTTGCAACCGTCTGTCCCGTAAACGCGCGACGCTATTGATATATTATATCATTACGTTTAGACGGCCAGCCATGCACATATCCCGGCCCTCCGCCCAGTTCGCCGCTGCCTCGCTGATAGCGCTGGCCAGCCTCGCCCCAATTGCCGCTCATGCCCAATCAGCCCCGCCGTTAGATGAAGCGCCGCAAGATGATGCGCCGCAAGCTATCATCGTCTCCGGCCACGCCCTGCGCGATATGGGCCTGATGGCAGGCAGCGTCGAGCTGGAAGGCGATGCGCTGATTCGTGCCAGCGCGCCGCAAATCGGCGAAGTTCTGGCGAGCCTGCCCGGCGTCTCGGCCACCGGTTTTGCTCCCGGAGCATCTCGCCCGGTGCTGCGCGGGCTGACAGGCGACCGCGTGCAGGTGCTGATCGACGGCATCGGGGCCATGGACGCATCGAGCGTTTCAGCCGACCATGGCGTTGCGCTCGACACGCTGACTATCGATCATATTGACGTTCTCCACGGGCCAGCAGTGCTCGCATTCGGCGGGCAGGCAATTGGCGGTGCGGTCAACGCCTATGACAAGCGCATCCCCCGCCGCATGCCCGATGGTCCGATCGCGCTGACCGTCACAGGAGGCTTCAGCAGCGTTTCCAGCGGCACCAACGCCGCTGCCAGCATCGACGTTCCGCTTGGCGGCCGGCTGGTCGCCCATGCCGATGCCAGCTGGAATGCGGATGGCGATTTGCGCGTGGGCGGCGATGTGCTGTCCCCGCAGCTCATCGCGCAAGTCCCCGGCCTTGCCGACGTGCGCGGCAAAGTCACCAACAGCTTTGCACGTGGCACAACCTTTGGCGCGGGCCTTGCCTGGCTCGGCGATGGCGGCAATCTGGGCGTATCAGTCCAGCGGATCGACCGGCGCTATGGCATTCCGGCGCGGCCCGGCACTGGCGAAGAGGGCGTTTCGATCGATCTTGGCCAGACCCGCTACGATCTGCGCGGCGAGCTGAAGCTGGGGGGGTTCTTCGAAAGCCTTTATCTGCGCGGTGCCTATGCCGATTATGATCACGATGAACTCGAAGGTGAGGCCGTGGGCACTACCTTTGCCCGCAAAGGCGGCGAGGTGAGGCTGGAATTGATCCAGGCGGATCACGGCGGCTGGAATGGCCGCAGCGGCGTACAGTTTTCCGGCGGGAAGCTGGACGTGATTGGCGCAGAAGCAATCCTGCCAGCCAATCGTGATCGCCGGCTTGGCCTGTTCACCCTGCAACAGCTCAAGTTCGGCAAACTGGAACTGGAAGCTGCCGGGCGCATCGAGCATGTCGGCATCAAGGCCAAGTCCATCGGCTTCGATCGCGGCTTCAACCTGCATTCCGCCGCCGCAGGCATCGCCTTCCGGCCCACCGAGCCGCTCAAGCTGGGGATCAATTTTTCGCATGGCGAACGCGCGCCTTCAGCTGAAGAACTGCTGACCGAAGGCCTTCACATTGCCACGCAATCCTATGAGACTGGCAATCCCGATTTTCTCAAGGAGCGCAGCAACGGGGCTGAGGCTTATCTCCATTACGACACACCGCAAACCCGGCTCAGCTTCGCTGCATACCTCACCCGGTTCACGAACTTCATCACCCCGGTCCCGACCGGTGGGACGGCCGAAGGCTTTCCGGTCTATGCCTACCGCCAGCTTCCCGCCCGCTTTGTCGGGTTTGAAATACAGGGTTCCCAGCGCCTTGCGCAGTGGGGCGATGATAGGCTGACCCTCGATGCCTCAGCCGATTATGTCCATGCCCGGCTCGGCGATGGCAGCCCGGTCCCGCGCATCCCGCCGCTGCGCCTGATGGGCGGCCTCGAATATGCCGCGAGCAAGTTCACCTTGCGGGGCGAAGTGGAGTGGAATGCAGCGCAAAACCGGGTCGGGTCTTTCGAAAACCCGACCGCAGCCTTCACCGTTGTGGGCGCAAGCGCCAGCTGGCGACCTTATGGTGAGCAAGGCCCGCTGACAGTGATCCTTGCCGCCGACAACCTGACCAATGCAAATGGCCGCCGCGCCGCCAGCTTCACGCGCGATTTCGTGCCAATTGCCGGACGCGATCTGCGCATCACTGCCCGCGTGAAATTCTGACCCCCTGCTTGGCAAGCCGCGCGCGGCCTGCCATGCGGTCGGCATGACCGAGCCAACATCTCCCCTCCAGATCCGCGACTTCCGGCTCTACTGGCTTGCCCGCTTCACCTCGGTGATCGCCACAGTCGGCATGGTCGTGATCCTGGGTTACCAGCTCTACGATATCGCCCGCGCCGACTATGGCATGTCGATCAAGGAGGCCTCGTTCCTGCTCGGCATGCTGGGGCTGGCGCAATTCGTGCCGCTGATGGTCCTGACCCCGGTTGCCGGACTTGTGGCAGACCGCTTTGATCGCCGCAGCGTGGCCACCA
Organism: Novosphingobium sp.; assembly: GCA_031411415.1. Taxonomy (GTDB): domain Bacteria; phylum Pseudomonadota; class Alphaproteobacteria; order Sphingomonadales; family Sphingomonadaceae; genus Novosphingobium. The sequence goes on along the minus strand of JANOBA010000241.1, from coordinate 32,963 downwards.
TCGCCACCTCGCTCGATCTGTTCATCGCGCTCAGCCTTGCAGGCATTACCCAGTTCGCCCACCTCAACCTGCCCATGCTGTTCGGGCTTGCCGCGCTCCATGGCTCAGCACGGGTATTCATCGGGCCGGCGATGAGCTCATTCGTGCCCAATATCGTGCCGGCAGCCCTGATGCCGCGCGCCTTCGCGATGAGCGCGATGTCCTGGCAAACCGGCGCCATTATCGGCCCGGCGCTGGCAGGACTACTGTTCGGCGCAGGTGCCGCGTTGCCGTATTGGACCTCTGGCGCCCTGCTGACTATCAGTTGCTCCGCGCTGCTGCTGATCCGCCGCCTCCCCCCGCCCGGTGTCAACACTGACCTGAAACCGCTGCAGCAGATCGCCGAGGGTTTCCGCTTCGTGTGGAATGAGCGCTTCCTGCTTGGCTGCGTCACGCTCGATCTGTTTGCGGTGCTGCTGGCGGGGGCAACTGCGCTGCTGCCGGTCTTCGCGCGTGACATCCTGCATGTCGGCGCAGAGGGGCTCGGGATCATGCGCGCCGCGCCGGGCGCAGGCGCAATGGCAGTCTCGTTATGGTTATCCGCCCGGCCACTGTCGCGAAATGTCGGCGCCAAGATGCTCTGGGCGGTAGTGGTGTTCGGACTGGCCACCATCGGCTTCGGCCTGTCGCGCAATCTCGGCCTGTCGCTCGCCATGCTGGCGCTGCTTGGTGCGGCAGATATGGTTTCTGTGTTCATCCGCAGCACTTTAACCCAGCTCAACACCCCCGACGAAGTGCGCGGACGGGTCTCGGCAATCTCAGGCCTCGCGATCTCGGCATCGAACGAGCTGGGCGAGATGCAATCCGGCCTCGCCGCTGCGCTGCTCGGCGCGACCGGGGCGGTTGTGTTTGGCGGCGTGGGTGCCATATTCATCACGGCGGCCTGGGCTTGGCTGTTCCCCGAACTGCGCAATGCCCGGACCTTCGAACCACAATACCGCACAAGGAAGCTTGACCCATGAAAGCCGACAGCATCCTCGCCACCATCGGCAACACCCCGCATATCCGCCTCGCCCGCCTGTTTCCTGATCACGAAGTGTGGATCAAGTGCGAGCGCGCCAATCCGGGCGGATCGATCAAGGACCGCATCGGCCTCGCCATGATCGAGGCGGCGGAAGCTGATGGCAGCCTGAAGCCCGGCGACACGATCATCGAGCCGACCTCGGGCAACACCGGCATCGGCCTTGCCATGGTCGCGGCGGTGAAGGGCTACAAGCTGGTCCTGGTCATGCCTGATTCGATGTCGATCGAGCGACGCCGGCTGATGCTGGCATATGGCGCGACTTTCGACCTCACCCCGCGCGAAAAGGGCATGAAAGGCGCGATGGAGCGCGCCCGCGAGCTGATCGAGCAAACACCGGGGTCGTGGATGCCCCAGCAGTTCGACAACCCTGCCAATATCGCCATCCACGCCGCCACCACCGCGCAGGAAATTCTCACCGATTTTGCCTCATCGCCGATTGACGTGCTGATAACGGGCGTGGGCACCGGCGGACACCTGACCGGCTGCGCCGAGACGCTGAAAGCCAATTGGCCGGCGATGAAGGCCTATGCGGTCGAGCCGACGCTTTCGCCGGTCATCTCTGGCGGCCAGCCCGCACCGCACCCGATCCAGGGCATCGGCGCCGGGTTCATCCCGGGCAACCTCCACACCCAATCTATCGACGGCGCGATTCAGGTCGATCCCGCCGACGCAAAGGAATGGGCGCGGCGCAGCGCCACGGTGGAAGGAATACTGGTCGGCATCAGCTCGGGCGCGACCCTGGCGGCCATCGCCCAGAAGCTGGCGGACTTGCCGGCAGGATCGCGGGTGCTGGGTTTCAACTATGACACCGGCGAGCGCTATCTCTCGGTGGCCGATTTCCTGCCAGAATGAGCACGCTGGATGCGCTCGCCTATGCTGACGGTGCCCTGCGCCTCACCGGCTGGCTAGCCCGCCCGGCAGGCAAACCGCGCGCGGCCTTGGTGCTATTCCCGACCATCGCCAATATGAACCCCGCAATGGAACGCCGCGCAGGCATGCTCGCCGAGGCGGGTTTTCTCACCATGATTGCCGATTTCTATGGCGAGCCGGTGGAATGCTTCGCCGCCGCCGGTCCGCTGGCTGCCAAGCTGCGCGAAACGCCAGCCGGCTACCGCGCCCGCCTGCGCGCCGCGATTGCCGCCCTGCGCAGCCACCCGGAAGCCGCCGGGCTGCCGCTGGGCGCGGTCGGCTATTGCATGGGCGGACAGGCCGCGCTGGAGGCCGCGCGGGACGGGGCAGCGCTTGCCGTGGCAGTCAGCTTCCACGGCCTGCTCGATACAAAGGCTCCCGCCGAACCCGGCGTGATCCTCCCCCACATTCTCGTCTGCCACGGCGACGCCGATCCGATGGTGCCGCGATCGCAAGTGATCAGCTTCTGGGAAGAAATGGACCGCGCCGGCGTCGACTGGCACTTTCACGCCTATGCAGGCGTTCGCCACGGATTCACCGACCCCGACAGCGACGCGCGCGGGCTCGATGCCGTGAAATACAACGCCAGCGCCGACCGCCAGTCCTGGGCCGCAATGATGGCGCTGTTCGACGAAGTGTTCAGCATTAAATAGGGACAGCCCCTATTTATTCCGCCGGCAGTTGGCGCGTCTGGTTCAGCCGCTCGATCACTTCGGCCATCGGCTCGATCACGGTCACGCTGCGCCCCTCGCCGAAGCGGATTCGCGTGCCGTCCGTCACCGACGAAATGAACGTCACTTGCGCTGCGTTGACTGCGGTTTCCACCCTATCCGAACTGATGAATTTCACGAACATACATGTCCTCTCGCTGCTTGTGGCAACAGGCTAGCCGAGAAATCGCGCCATGGCGAATGCCTTGTCCGGCAGCTACTTGCGCTGTGCGAATGCGCTCCAGTCGATCGGCGTTTCCTCGATTTCGATCCCCGAGGTTTCGAGTAGGCGGCAGACGGTCATGTAGTATCCGGTGACAACGATCAAATCGACCAGTTGGCTAGTGTCAAGATGCTGGCCCACGGTCACGAGACAGGCATCGCTTGCCCGCACGTTGGCGACAATGTCCTCGACGAAGGCCATGACAGCGCGCTCGGCCTGATCAAGTGCAGGCGAAGTACCATCGCCGGCGCGGATTGCGTCGATCTGCGCATCGCTCATCCCGATATGGCGCGCCAGCGCTTCATGCTGGAAGACTTCGTAAGCTGACCCGGAAATGTAGCCCACTCGCAGGATCGCAAGCTCACGCAAGTTGGGCGGCAAGCTCGATCCGCCGATAAGCGCGGAGCCAAGCTGGCCAAGACCCCGGTAAACCGGCTCAGATGCTGCCGCCATCAACAGGCTGACATTGGCGGGACGCTCGCCGACAGCCTGGCGGACTTCGGGAGAGAGACTGGCGAGTTCGGGCAAGGGTATCCGCGGCATAGTCACTCCCTTTGCGCGTGGCGGATCAGGCGGTGGCGAATGCCTCGATCGGCAATTCCATCATTGCTTCGCTGCCCGCTTCCAGCTTGCGCCGCAGCGCGCCGCAATCGGGCGTGAAGCGTTCGGCATAATACCGCGCGGTGACCAGCTTGGCCTCGTAAAAGGCCTTGTCCGCCGCGCCGCCGGTCAGCGCGGCCGCCGAAACTTTCGCCATGCGCAGCCACATCAGCCCGAGCGAAACGATGCCCATGATGTGCATATAGTGATGCGCGCCGGCGCCGGCATTGTTGGGGTTGGTCATACCGTTCTGCATCAGCCACATGGTCGCCGCTTTGAGCTCGCCATTGGCTTTCTCGATGCCTGCGGCGATGGGGGCAAGTGCTGCGTCGTCTTTCGCTTCGGCGCATTCGCCATCGACCAATGCGAAGAAGGCCTGCACCGCGCGGCCCATGTTGGCGCCCAACTTGCGGCCAACCAGGTCCATCGCCTGCACCCCGTTGGCGCCTTCATAGATCATCGCAATGCGCGCATCGCGGACGAACTGCTCCATGCCGTTTTCACGGATATAGCCGTGCCCGCCCCAGATTTGCTGCATGTTGACCGCAACATCGAAGCCCTTGTCGGAGCCATAGCCCTTGATCACCGGGGTCAGCAGCGAGATCAGGTCGTCCGCCATCTGGCGCTCTGCCTCGCTGGCCGCCTTGTGGCTGAGCTCGACTTGCAAACCACCCCACAATGCGAAGGCGCGCATGCCTTCGGTGAAAGCCTTGGCGTCCATCAACATGCGGCGCACGTCCGGGTGGACGAACAGCGTATCGGCCTTTTCAGCCGGGTCCACCGCGCCAGTCAGAGCCCGGCCCTGACGGCGATCACCGGCATAGAGCACGCCGTTCTGATAGGCCGCATCGGCCTGCGCCAGCCCCTGGATGCCCACGCCGAGGCGTGCCGCGTTCATCATGATGAACATTGCGGCAAGGCCCTTGTTCTCCTCGCCGACCATCCAGCCGGTCGCGCCATCATAATTCATCACGCAGGTGGCGTTGCCGTGGATGCCCATCTTGTGCTCAATCGCACCGCACGAAACTTCGTTGCGCGCGCCAAGAGTTCCGTCATCATTGACGAGAAACTTGGGCACGATGAACAGCGAGATGCCCTTCGACGAATCGGGCGCATCCGGCGTCTTGGCGAGGACCAGATGGATGATGTTTTCCGCCAGATCGTTTTCGCCGGCTGAAATGAAGATCTTGGTGCCGGTGATCGCATAGGAACCGCCCAATTGGGGCACTGCCCTGGTGCGAATCAGGCCAAGATCCGTGCCGCAATGCGGCTCGGTCAGGTTCATTGTGCCGAGCCATTGGTTCGACACCATTTTTGGCAGATACTTCGCCTGCAATTCAGGCGAGGCCTTCGCGATTATGGCCGCGATCGCTCCGTTGGTCAGCCCTGGATACATTGCGAATGACTGGTTCGAGGCGGCAAGATATTCCTCGAGCGCAAAACCCAGCACATGCGGCATGCCCTGCCCGCCAAATTCCGCTGGTGCCGAAAGCGTGCCCCAGCCGGCCTCGCGGAACTGCTCGAATGCTGCCTTGAAGCCTTTGGGCGTGGTTACCGAGCCATCAGCATTGCGAGTGCAGCCTTCCGCGTCACCTGATGCGTTGAGCGGGGCAAGCACTTCACTGGTGAACTTGCCGCCCCCTTCAAGCACCGCGCCGACAATGTCCGGACTGACGTTCTCGGAACCCAGTACATTGCCATAGGTTTCAAGCTGCAACAGCTCGTTGATGACAAAGCAAGTGTCGCGGACGGGGGCCTTGTAAGTGGGCATGGGCTATCCTCGGTTGTACGTCGCTACTGATATAGCTAACACTAGTGTAAGTATCAACCAGTCATGTTGACCAGCTTTTCGCCGTCCAGCTTGCGGTAAAAACAGCTCACCGCGCCGGTATGACAGGCGGGGCCTTCCGGCCGCACTTTCAGCACCAGTGCATCCTGATCGCAATCGACACAGATTTCATCGACCCGCAAAAAATGCCCCGAAGTCTCGCCTTTCAGCCATAGCCGGCCGCGCGAACGCGAGTGAAAATGGGCAAGCCCGGTCTCACGCGTCTTCGCCAATGCCTCGGCATCCATAAAGGCGACCATCAGCACTTCGCGGCTGATCGAATCGACCGCGATCGCAGTGAGCAGGCCCTGCGCATCGAAGCGGGGCAGGAACCGGGTTCCCAGTTCGCGATCACTGGCAGAGACGCTGGTCATGCAGAATTTCCGGACGATTTATAGATGGGCAGATGTTGCACGATAACCACATGTGCCGGGCAAAATCCATCGCTGGTTGAAATCGGACTTTTATTTGCCAACGATTCGGTTGAACAGCATTTCGCAGCCCGAAAGGGGTGCAACACCGACACTCGGTGGCCCAGCAGGCGCCATGGTTTGGGGGATTGGCACGAGCGCAAACGCGCCGGCCAGAACATGAGGGATCGGACGAGGTTCGCGTCAGGGGCGCGGCCGTTTTGCGAAAGCGACGTCCAACAGTTTCGTCACGAGGACGCCCGGGGGATCACCCCCCGGGCGTTTTCGTTTGTGCATTCAATTCGCATGGTCAAGCGCCTCGTCCAGCACCCTGGCAAAGCAGGCAACTGCGACTTTCTGTGCCCCTGCTCGCTTGAGCGCCGAGATGCAGGCGCCACTGGTTGCGCCGCTGGTCAGCACATCATCAACCAGCATGATTTTCGCTCCCTTCAGCTGCCCCGCCCGGCCCGGATTGACTGCGATCGCCCCGGCAATCGCCTTGGCCCGCGCCCGGCTGCCCAGTCCGCCCAGCGTCGGCGTCGCGCGGGTGCGCAGCAGAGCGTCGACGACGAGCGTCATGCCGGTGCTCGCGGCAATCTCGCGCGCCAGCAACGCCGACTGGTTGAACCCGCGCCGCCACAGGCGCCAGCGGTGGAGCGGCACCGGCACCAGCAGCCAGTCTTCGCCGGCAAAAGTCATCCGCGCCGCCATCAGCCGCGCCATCAGCGGCGCCAGCGCAATGTGCCGCCCGCGCTTGAATGAAAGCACCAGCTGGCGCGAGGCGTCGTTATAGAGCGTGGCTGCCGCTATGCCGTCATGGCGCGGCGACGCTGCCATGCAAGGCGCGCAGACCGATCCCTCGCGCATGCTGTCGGGGAACGGCCGCTGACACAAGCTGCAGGCTGGATCGCCAGGAATCGCCAGCTCGTTCCAGCAGGCAGCGCATAGGCCCGCCTGCGCCAGCAATCCCTCGCCGCACAGTGGGCAGCGCGGTGGGAAGGCCAGGTCGACCAGCGGGGCCAGGCTGCGGGCGATCTGCATGGGGCCACCTTGCAACCTGCCCCCTGCTTCGGCAAGCGCTTGCTCCGCGCGTGGCTTGGCGGCAAGGGGAGCGCATGCCAGCCGCCCCGCCCCCTGCGATATTCGCCCCCGCCCGCCGCCTCGCCGCGCGTCGGCGGATGCTGGCCCTGCAGCAGCGCCTTGATGCGCCGCGCTATATCATGGCCGACATGGTGGAGGATGTGACCGAACGCCTCAGCTTCCTGCGCCACGCACCGTCGCGGGCGCTGGTGATCGGCGACTGGACGGGCCAGCTTGCGGCTGCGCTGCGGGCGCAGGGCGCACACGTGAGCGAAGCCGAACCCGCCGGCGGCTTTGCGGAAGATGCGCCCTTTCCCTTCGGCGCGTTCGATTTCATCGCCAGCCTTGGCACGCTTGACACGGTCAACGATTTGCCCGGCGCGCTGATCCACTTGCGCGGTGCACTGGCAAACGGTGGACTGATGATCGCCAGCTTCCCTGGCGCGGGTTGCCTGCCCGCCTTGCGCGCGGCTATGCTGATCGCCGATGGCACCCGCCCCGCCCCGCGCATTCATCCGCAAGTCGACGTGCGCGCCGGCGGACAATTGCTCCAGCGCGCCGGGCTTGCCGATCCGGTGGTCGACAGCCGCACCCTTGACGTCCGCTTTCGCACGCTTGACGCGCTGGTCGCCGATCTGCACGCGCAGGGGCTAGGCAATGTGCTCGCTCGCAGTGGTCCGCCGCTTGGCAAGGCCGCCTTGGCGATGACGCGCGAGGCCTTTGGCGGGCCGACTGTGGAGCATTTCGAGATTTTGACGCTAAGCGGCTGGAAGAAGTAGGCCCTAGCCCAAAGCCGCCTGCGCCGCCGCCAGCCGGGCGATCGGCACGCGGTATGGCGAGGCGCTGACGTAATCCAGCCCGACAGTCTCGCAAAAGGCAATGCTTGCCGGATCGCCGCCATGTTCGCCGCAAATGCCGAGCTTGATATCGCCCCGCGTACCCCGCCCCCGCTCCGCCGCCAGGCCCACCAGTTGGCCCACGCCATCAATATCCAGGCTGACAAAGGGATCGCGCGCGAAGATGCCCTGTTCGATATAGGCACCCAGGAACCGCCCGGCATCGTCACGGCTAAGGCCCAGTGTCGCTTGGGTCAGGTCGTTGGTGCCGAACGAGAAGAACTCGGCCACTTCGGCAATCTCGCCCGCCATCAGCGCGGCGCGCGGTAGCTCGATCATCGTGCCGACCTGATAGGTCAGCCGCATGCCCTGTTCGGCAAACACTGCCTCGGCAGTGCGGTCGATCAGGTTCTTGAGGATCTCCAGCTCGCGGCGGGTCACGACCAGCGGGATCATCAGCTCAGGCACCGGCGCTTCCCCTGCCCGGGCAACTTCGCAAGCCGCCTCGAAGATGGCGCGCGCTTGCATGGCGTAAATGTCCGGGAACGTGATCCCCAACCGGCAGCCGCGGTGCCCCAGCATCGGGTTGAATTCATGCAACTCGGCGGTGCGGCGGCGCAGCGTGTCGATGCCGATGCCCATGATCTCGGCCAGACGCGCGAAATCCTCCTCGGCAGTCGGCAGGAACTCGTGCAGCGGTGGATCGAGCAGGCGGATGGTCACCGGCAAGCCGGCCATGATCTCGAAAATGGCTTGAAAGTCGCTGCGCTGTTCGGGCAGCAGCTTGGCCAGCGCCGCGCCGCGCGCGGTTTCGTCATCGGCGAGGATCATCTGGCGCACGGCGGAAATTCGCGCAGCATCGAAGAACATATGCTCCGTCCGGCACAAGCCGATGCCTTCCGCGCCAAACTGGCGGGCCATGCGGCAATCCTCGGGCGTTTCGGCATTGGCGCGCACTTTCATGCGGCGGTGGCCATCGGCCCAGCCCATCAGCACGCCGAAATCGCCGACCAGCTCAGGCTCGATAGTGGACACCCGGCCCGCCATGATCTCGCCCGTCGTGCCATCGAGCGTGATGACATCGCCTTCCTTGAGCATGCGAGTGCCAATGCGCAGCGTGCGGGCGGTAAGGTCTATCGACAGCGCCGAAGCCCCCGATACGCAAGGCCGCCCCATGCCGCGCGCCACCACGGCCGCATGGCTGGTCATCCCGCCGCGCGCGGTTAGAACTCCTTTTGCTGCATGCATTCCGTGAATATCTTCAGGTGAAGTCTCAACTCTCACTAGGATCACCGACTCACCGCGCGCCGCATGCCGCTCCGCCGTATCGGCATCGAGCACTACTGTGCCCGATGCCGCGCCCGGGCTTGCGGGCAGGCCCGTGCCCAGCACATCGCGCGCCGCGTCCGGATCGAGCCGGGGGTGCAGAAGTTGATCGAGCGCCATCGGATCGATGCGCAGGATCGCGGTTTGCTCGTCGATCAGGCCTTCGCCGGCCATATCGACCACCATCTTCAGCGCCGCCTTGGCCGTGCGCTTACCGCTGCGGGTCTGGAGCATCCACAGCTGCCCGCGCTCGACGGTGAATTCGATGTCCTGCATGTCGCGGTAGTGCGCTTCGAGCAGGTCGAACACGCGTGCCAGTTCGCCATACGCCTCGGGCATCGCCTCTTCCATCGAGAGCGGCTTGGCGTTCGCCCGCTCACGCGCCGCCTTGGTCAGATATTGCGGCGTGCGGATGCCGGCGACGACGTCCTCGCCCTGCGCATTGACCAGCCATTCGCCGTAATAAGCCCGCTCGCCAGTGGCGGGATCGCGGGTGAAGGCGACGCCGGTCGCCGAGGTATCGCCCATGTTGCCGAAGACCATGGCCTGAACGTTGACCGCAGTGCCCCAGTCGCCCGGAATGTCGTTCAACCGGCGATAGACCTTGGCGCGGTCCGAATCCCAGCTGTCAAACACGGCGGCAATAGCGCCCCACAGCTGTTCGCCCACATCCTGCGGAAATGGCTTGCCCAGCCTGGCTTCGACAATCGCCTTGTATTCGCCGACCAGCGCCTGCCATTCTTCAGCCTGCATCTCAATATCGGTGAAATAGCCTTTGTTTTCCTTGGCTATTTCCAGCGCATCCTCGAACAGATGATGGTCGAGCCCCAGCACCACATCAGAATACATCTGGACGAAGCGGCGATAGCTGTCCCAGGCGAAACGCGCGTCGCCAGAAGTGGCGGCGAGGCCCGCAACAGTCGCGTCGTTCAGCCCCAGATTGAGCACCGTATCCATCATGCCCGGCATGGATACCCGCGCGCCCGAACGCACCGAAACCAGCAGCGGGTCCGCCGCGTCGCCAAATTTCTTGCCGACCGCGCGCTCGATCAGGGTCAGCGCTTCGGCCACATCGCCGCGCAAGCCCGCATCGAACGCCGCGCCTTTGGCCAGATAGTCGACGCAAACCTCGGTGGTGATGGTGAAGCCCGGCGGCACCGGCAGGCCGATCCCCGCCATCTCGGCGAGGTTAGCGCCCTTGCCGCCGACAATGGTCTTGTCGCGCGTGCGCGGGTCGTCATTCGCCCGCTCATCCTGAGCCTGTCGAAGGACGCCGAAGGGATAGACTTGTTTAGGCATCTAACTTCTTCCTTAAGCCCCTCCCCGGTGGGGAGGGGTTGGGGTGGGGGTTCCACGCCAGCGAGGACGCGAGGCCTATCAGCCTCGCTCCCCCACCCCTCAATCCCCTCCCCGCCGGGGAGGGGAGGCTTTAGTTACCCCTCGATCTTCGAGAAATCCGCCACATTGTGCACTGCAACACGAAAGCGATCAAGCAAAGCCAGCCGCGCGGCGCGCTTTTTCGGATCGGCATCGTTGACCGTGACGTCGTCAAAAAACGCATCAATCGGCGCGCGCAAGCTGGCGAGAGCCGCCATAGCCCCGGCAAAGTCCTCAGCCTCGACCGCAGCCGCAGCGGTGGGCGCTGCCTTATCGAGCGCCGCAATCAGCGCGGCTTCGGCGAGTTCAGGCGCGGGATTGCTCTCGCCGGGTGCGTATTCCTCTTTCTTGAGGATATTCGCCGCGCGCTTGTAGCCGGCGAGCAGGTTGGTGCCGTCGGAGGTGCCGATGAAGGCCTGCAACGCATGGACGCGGGCGAGCAGCCGGACGAGATCGTCCTCGCCGCCGAGCGCGAAGACCGCATCGATAAGGTCATGGCGGACACCGGCTTCGCGTTGCTGGACTTTGAGGCGGTCGGCAAGGAATGCAATCAGTTCTATGCTGGTCTGTTCAACCGCCAGATGCAGTCCGTCACGGTAGGCCTTTGTGAGTGGGAGCTTTTCGATTCTCGCAATATCAATAGCTCCCTGCCCTAGCTCTTCCAGCCTGGAGCGCAAAGGGAGCTGCTGATCGGCAAGAGTTGCGATTGCACAGTCAAAGACTTCAAGAAAGTGCAGCCGGAGTGCACATGTTTGAACAATAGCAAAAACACCTATTGCTGCTCGACGCAAAGCGAAGGGATCCTTGGAACCGGTCGGCTTTTCATCAACCGCAAAGAAGCCTGCCAACGTATCCAGCTTATCCGCCAAACTCACCGCCACCGTCACCGGCGCAGTCGGCACGTCATCGCCCTGCCCGACCGGCTTGTAGTGATCGCGGATCGCGTCGGCGACGGCATCTGGCAGGCCCTCGGCGCGGGCGTAGTAGCCGCCCATCAGGCCTTGCAGTTCGGGGAATTCACCAACCATTTCGGTGACGAGGTCGGCCTTGCACAGGCGCGCAGCCTGTTCGGCTAAGGATGCTAAATCCTCTCCGAGCTTGCTCGGGGAGGTGGCGGTCGCGCTAGCGGCAGACGGAGGGGCCCCACCACCACTCGCCTGCGGCGAGCGGTCCCCCTCCCCGAGCAAGCTCGGAGAGGATTTTACAATGCCTTCTTCCACCAGCCAGCGCGCCAGCTTCGCCACGCGCTCGACTTTGTCGGCGACCGTCCCCAGCTTCTCGTGGAAGGTGATCCGTGCCAGCCCCTCGGCGTGCTGCGCCAGCGTCTTCTTGCGATCCTGCTCCCAGAAAAACCGCGCATCGCTCAGCCGTGCCGCCAGAACCTTGCGGTTGCCCGCAACGATGCCGGCGCCGCCGTCCGATGCCTCGATATTGGCGGTGCAGACGAAAGCATTCGCCAGCTTGCCATCCTTCTTGCAGACAAAATACTTCTGGTTTGTCCGCGCAGTAAGCTGGATAACTTCAGGCGGAACCTCAAGAAATGCCTCGTCGAAGCGGCCGAGCAGCGGCATCGGCCATTCAGTCAGCCCGGCGTTCTCGATCACCAGTCCTTCGTCCGCGACCAGCGCCAGCCCGGCAGCCTCGGCCACAGCCTTCGCGCGCTGGCGGATCAGCCCCTCACGCTCTGCATGGTCAACGATGACGTGGCAGGCGCGCAGTTTGTCCTGATAGTCGGCGGCGCTGCCGATGGTAATCTCGCCCGGATGATGGAACCGGTGCCCCATGGTGGCATAGCCTGAGCGGACATCGCCCACTTCGCAGGCAACCAGATCCTGCCCCAACAGCGCGACGATGCCCGAGAGCGGCCGCACCCAGCGCAGGCTTTCGGTGGAGATCGAAGCCGCGCCCCAGCGCTGGGACTTCGGCCAGGGGAAGGCGCGGATGATCGCCGGTATCGCTTCGGCGAGCACTTCGCTGGTCGCGCGGCCGGGCTTTTCGCTGATCGCGAAATACACCCCATCACGCTCCATCAGCTGCTCTTGGCTGAGCCCGGTCTTGCGCAGGAAGCCTTCGAGCGCCTGTGGCGGTGCGCCCAGCTTCGGGCCTTTGAGTTCTTCGCTGACGGCTTCCGTCGCCAGCGGCAGGTCATGCGCGATCAGCACCAGCCGGCGCGGCGTCGACCACACCGTGAGCGCGCCAAGCGCAACACCTGCCGCCGCCATATGTTCGCGGAACAGCTTCTCAAGATCGCGCCGCGCACCTGCCTGCATCCGCGCGGGCACTTCTTCCGAGCGCAGTTCGAGGAGGAACTGGGTCATACCGTCCACCCCGGGAACTTCGCTTCCCATTCGCGCGTGTTCTTCTCGATCCATGCGGCGCACGAACCCTTGGCCAGATCGCGCACCCGGCCGATGTAGCTGGCGCGTTCCTGCACACTGATCACGCCGCGCGCTTGCAGCAGATTGAACAGGTGGCTGGCCTCGATCGCCTGATCATAAGCCGCAAGTGGGATCTGCGCCTCGATGCAGCGCTGGCATTCGGCCTCCGCCTTGGCAAAGCCATCGAACAGTGATGCGGTGTCCGCCACCTCGAAGTTGTATTTCGAGAGTTCGCGTTCATTTTCGAGGAACACCTGACCATAACTGACGGTATCGTTGAACCGCAGATCATAGACGTTGTCGACGCCCTGAATGTACATCGCCAGCCGTTCCAGCCCATAGGTCAGCTCGCCCGCCACCGGCTTGCAGTCAAACCCGCCGATCTGCTGAAAATAGGTGAACTGGGTAACTTCCATCCCGTCGCACCAGACTTCCCAGCCCAGCCCCCAAGCGCCCAGAGTCGGCGATTCCCAGTCATCCTCCACAAAGCGGATATCGTGCATCAGCGGATCTACGCCAATCGCGGCAAGGCTTTCGAGATAAAGCTCCTGCAGGTTGGCCGGATTGGGCTTCAGGATCACCTGATACTGGTAATAGTGCTGAAACCGGTTGGGGTTCTCGCCATAACGGCCATCGGTCGGCCGGCGGCTCGGCTGGACGAAAGCGGCGCTCCACGGCTGCGGGCCCAGCGCACGCAGGGTGGTGGCGGGGTGGAAAGTGCCCGCGCCCATGCGCATGTCATAGGGTTGCAGAATCAGGCAGCCGTGCGCACTCCAGAAAGCGTGGAGGCGCAGGATCATTTCCTGGAAGGTCAGCGAGGCATCAGACATGGCCCGGCCCTTTGGCGGAAGGCGCGCGCCCGGTCAACTTTCGGGGTCAACTTCGGGCGCGCGCATTCGTTAATCGCTTGGCGATAATTGCGCGCTATAAAGCCCGGCATGAACCAGTTCTTCCGCCGCCTGACGCTCGCCGCCGCCGTCCTTGCCACCAGCCTTGCCGCGACGACTCCGGCGGCGGAACAGGCAACCGACCAGCAAGCCGCTATCGCCACCGCCCCGCCCGCGCGCCCCGCGATGTGGCAGGTGCGCGATGCCGATACGATTATCTACCTGTTCGGCACGGTGCATGCCCTGCCGCCCGGCGTCGACTGGCTGAACGGCCCGGTTGCCGCCGCATTCGATCGCAGCCAGGAACTGGTGACCGAGATCGTCGAGAGCGACAGCGCCGGAATGCAGAGCGCAGTGCTTGCCAAGGCGACGCTGCCAGCGGGCAAGACATTGCGCGCCATGCTGACACCGGGACAGCGGACCGCCTTTGAGGCGACGCTGCGGCTAAACAGCCTGCCGCCCGGCGCATTTGACCGGTTCAAGCCGTGGTATGCGGCAATGGTGCTTTCCACCCTGCCAGTGCTGCGCGATGGCTATGATCCGGAAAACGGCGTCGATACGCTGCTGGGTGCCCGCGCAATGGCGGCAAAGCGCCCGCATTCGGCGCTGGAAACGGCGGAATACCAGCTCGGCCTGTTCGATTCGCTGCCGCAGGCAACGCAGCTGCACTATCTCAACGAAGTCGTCACTGACCTGCCCAAGGCCTCCGACGAGCTGCACCAGATGATCGAGGCATGGAAGCTGGGCGATGCTGCTAAGCTGGCCCAGCTGATGAACGAGGAAGAAGACGCACCCGAATTGATGGAGCTGCTGCTGCACAATCGTAACCGCAACTGGGCCGAATGGATCAAGACGCGGCTGGACCGACCCGGCACGGTGTTTGTCGCGGTGGGCGCCGGCCATCTGGCGGGGGCCGGCAGCGTTCAGGATGTGCTCACCACCAAGGGCATTGCCTCGACCCGGCTTCAATAGGCATAGGGCGCGGGTGACCCTGCGCCGCCTTGCCATCGCCTTCACCCTCGCTGCCCTGGCGAATCTTGCCAGCTGCGCGCCCGCGCCCCAGCCGGCGCGGCCGGCTTTCTGGCAGGTCACCGGCCCCAAGGGCGAACAAGCCTGGCTGCTGGGCACGATCCATGCCCTGCCCCGCCCCGCCGCCTGGCGATCACCGGCTATCGACCGCGCTCTTGGACTTGCTGACAGCATCGCGGTCGAAGTTGATTTGCTGGCCGATCAGCCCGGCTCGGCGCAAACCTATACCAAGCTCGCCCTCAGCCCCGGCCTGCCGCCGCTGGTCAGCCGGATCGATCCCGCGCTGCGCGGGGCGCTGGCGGCGCGGTTGAAACTGGCCGGGCGCCGCGAGAGCGACTTTTCCGCAACCGAGACCTGGGCCGCCGCGCTCCAGCTCGCCCGCGCGGGAGCCGCGTCAGATGCGGCGGAGAACGGTATTGACCGGGCGGTGTTGCGGCTTGCCGGCGCAAAGCGCGTGATTGAACTGGAAGGCACTGCCGGCCAGCTCGGCCTGTTCGATGCCTTGCCCGAGACCGAACAGCGCGACCTGCTAAACGCTGTGCTGCGCGAAGATGATGCCGCCGGGACTGAGGGCGCCGATCTCGAGCAGGCCTGGCGCTCCGGGGATTTCGCAAAGATCGAGGCGGAGAGCCATCGCGGCATGCTTGCCGATGCGGAATTGCGCGCGGCGCTGTTCACTGCGCGCAACCGCGCCTGGGCGGCGCGGATCGCAGGCGAGCTGACTGCCGGACGCCGGCTGTTCGTGGCCGTGGGCGCGGCGCATATGGCCGGTGAGGACGGGCTGGCGGCAATGCTGAGGTCGCGGGGATTCACAGTGACACGCCTGCAATAGCCGCCGCCGCGTCGCCGCGCTTGCCTTTCCCGCGCAATTCCCCTAGTCGCCCCCGCTTCGCGTCATGGTCATCCCTGGAGGTGTGGCGGCGAAGTGTATCAATCGTATTGGAAGGCAAGAGACATGAGCGAGACGCTTACTCTTCCGGCTGAGACGCGGCGGGCAGGCAAGGGAGCCTCCCGTGCGCTGCGTCGCGAAGGCCGGGTACCCGCTGTGATTTATGGCGGAAATGACGAAGTTCTGGCGATCCACGTCGAGCAGAAGGAACTGGTCCGCCAGCTTGGCACCGGGCACTTCTTCAACTCGATCGTCGAGGTCGAACTGGGCGGCATCAAGGTGCGCACCCTGCCCAAGGACGTGGCGTTCCACCCGGTCAACGACCGGCCGCTGCATGTTGATTTCCTGCGCCTTTCGGCCAATGCCAAGGTGCACGTCGATGTGCCCGTGCATTTCGCCAACGAAGCCGCCTCGCCCGGCCTCAAGCGCGGCGGTGTGCTCAACATCGTACGCCACGAGCTGGAACTGGTCTGCGACGCCGATGCGATTCCGGAAGAAATCGCCATCGACGTGACGGGCCTTGAGATCGGCGATTCGATCCACATCAGCCATGTCGTTCTGCCGGCCGGTTCGGCCAGTGCGATCACGGACCGCGATTTCACCATCGCGACAATCGTTGCCCCCTCTTCGCTGAAGAGCGAAACAGGCGAAGCCGAAAAGGCTGGCGAAGCAGCAGCTTGATTCTTCCTTCCCCTCCCATTCGTGGGAGGGGTCAGGGAGGGCATGTCGGGAGCGGTCTGGAAACAGGCCCTCCCCCCAGCCCGGAGGGGAGCGCTCCATGCAACTCTGGGTCGGCCTGGGCAATCCGGGTCCGCAATATGCGATGAACCGGCACAATGTCGGCTTCATGGCCTGCGATGCGCTCGCCGAAATTCACGGTTTCGGTCCCATCCAGAAAAAATTCCTCGGCTGGAGCCAGGAAGGCCGCATCGGCGGTCAGAAAATTCTGCTGCTCAAGCCCGCAACTTTCATGAACGAGAGCGGCCGCAGCGTCGGAGAGGCCTTGCGCTTCTACAAGCTGGAAACCGATGCGCTCACCGTGTTCCACGACGAGCTCGACCTTGCGCCGTTCAAAGTGAAAGTGAAGCAGGGCGGCGGCACTGCGGGGCACAATGGCCTGCGTTCCATCGACCAGCATCTGGGCGCGGAATTCCGCCGCGTTCGGCTCGGTATCGGCCATCCCGGCCACAAAGACCGCGTCACCGGCTTTGTGCTGGGCAACTATGCCAAGGCCGAAATTGACCCGCTGGCGGATATGCTGGGGGCAGTTTCCGCCGAGGCCGAGTGGCTGGCGAAAGGCGACGGCGTGCGCTTCATGAGCGAAGTCGCGATGAGACTGGCGGAGTGAAGCTTACAAAAGCCCCTACAACAACATCGTCGCCAACCCGAGAAATATCCCCATGCTGGCGACATCGCTCGCGGTGGTAAGGAAAATGCTTGATGCCGTCGCCGGATCGGCACCGAGGCGCTTGAGGATAAGCGGGATCATTGCCCCTGTAACGCCGCTGACCGAGCAGGCGACAATCATCGAAACCATCACCACGCCCGCCAGCATCAGCGGCTGGGCTTCGCCGGTCATCGTGGCATAGACGAACATGCCTAGCCCGGCGGTAATGCCCACCAGCAAACCATTGAAAAAGCCGAGCATCGCCTCTTTGCGCACCAGAGATCGCGCCGCGCCTGCGCGCAAATCGCCCAAGGTCATGCCGCGCAACGTCACTGCCAGCGCCTGACAGCCGGTATTGCCGGTCTGCCCAGCCATCACCGGCAGAAACACTGCCAGGATCACCAGCCGGCTCAGCGTATCCTCAAAAGCGCCCACCACAGCTGCGGCGATGAAGGCGGTCAGCAGGTTTACCTGCAACCACGGATGGCGCAGTTTCAGGCTGCGCGCGATGGGCGTGGCCAGCCGTTCCTCGCGGTCGACACCGACCATGGCGCCGGACTGGCCGCTGATCTCAATCGCGCGGTTGGCGAACAGCGTCTCGCCGCGCACCAGCCCCGCCAGCCGGCCCCGTTCGTCCACCACAGGATAGACCGGGAAATGCTTCTGCAAAGCCTGTCGCAGCGCTTCATCCAGCGGCGTGCCGGCCTCCAGCGCGAACGGATCGGGAAGCATAATCGAGGCCAGCGTATCGTCCGGCTTGGCGAGCAGCATCTCGCGCATCACCACCAGCCCGACAAGGCGCCCGGCGGGATCGGTGAGATAAAGATAGGTGATGAAGGCCGTCTTGACGTGTTCACGCAGCTCTTCGATCGCCTGCGCTACCGTGGTTTCCGGCCGGAATACGCCCACCGGTGGGGTCATCAGGTCGGCGATGGTCGGGTGCTTGGCCGGGTCCGGTGCGCTGCGCGCTGATGGCGGGGATTCCGCGGTCGCTTCTGTGGTCTGCGTCACCTTGCCGTTTCCCTTGTCGTTGCCATTTCAGCGAACCAGCCGATCATAACGCTGCGGCGCAGTGTTGCAATTGCCGCAGCACTGCCCAGCTCAGGCCCGCTCGAACACCGGCAACTTGAACGGCCCGGCCGAATCCTCGCAATCCAGAAACGCGAGCTTGACCGCCATGCCAAGCGCGATGTCATCGTAGCCAAAGCCCTTGGGGTTGCTGATAAACGGCACCCTTTCGGCAAGGTCCACCAGGATGCAATCATAGGGCACCGGCGGCGCGCCGCGATAATAGTCCTGGTGAAACTGGCACCAGCTGAGCACTGTGCCTTTGCCCGACATCCGCTCCCAATTCAGCGCCTCGCTGCCGCAATGCTCGCAGGTCTGCGCGACCGGCCAGGTCATGCCGCCGCAGTCCGTGCATTTCTGGATGCGCAGCTCGCCCTTGGCGCAGTATTCCCAAAAGGTGTCGTGGCCCGGGCCCAGGGTGCGGTCGGCGCGTTTCTCGCTCATGGCGCGTCTCCTCGTGCAAATATCAGCGGATGGGCCTGATCGGTCTGTGCGAGGCACGTCATGGCGTAACTGAGCCCCGCCACCTGCCGCTCGCCCGCTTCTCCGCGCAGCTGGCGCACAGTCTCGGCGACCTGGCTCCAGCCATGCATATAGGAGGCGGAAAGATTGCCGCCTTCGGTGTTGGTTGGCAGCCGCCCGTCCAGCTCCATGCCGCCGGCCTGACAGAAGGCGACCCCTTCGCCCTGCGGCACGAAGCCAAGCCCTTCGATCTGATTGATCAGGTGAAACGAGCTGGCATCATAGCCTTCGAAGTGGCCGATTTCGGCCTGGCTCAGCCCGGCCATTGCAAAGGCCTGCCGCCCGGCCTGGGCGATCTGCGGGCGCAATTGCTGACGAACCATAAAATCAAACTTGTTGTGCGTCACGATGCCCTCGCCCCAGCCGGCAACATCGACCGGCATATGCGCCATGTCGCGCGCCATATCGGCGCGGCGCACAATCAGGCAGACCGCGCCGTCGTTGACCAGACAGATGTCGAGCAGATGCAAGGGCCGCACGATATAGCGCGAAGCCATGTATTCCTCGATGGTGAACGGCTTCTGCATCACCGCATTCGGATTGCGCGAGGCATGGCGGCGGACCTGCTGGGCAACTGCGCCCAGATCCTCCTCGCGCACGCCATATTTCGCCATATAGAGCGAGCAGATCATCGCCCAGTGCGCCGCCTGGCTGCTCCAGCCCCAAGGGTGAAAGTAATAGTAGGACGAAGGCCCGCCGTGGAGACTGCCCGGGCCAGTGCCGCCGAACACACGCCCGATCGAGCGCGAGGCGACACCATAGATCATCGCCACGCAATCCGCCTTGCCCTCGGCAATCGCGCCGCAAACCACGGGCAGCGGCCCCGCCATGATATTGCCGTTAGTTTCGCAATACCGCGGGCAAAGCCCCAACATCTGCGCCATTTCCTCCGGTGGCGGGCCGCCATAAGTGAACGAACAGGCCAGCCCGTCGATATCCTCGCGCCGCAGCCCGCTGTCGGCCAGCGCACGTTCGAAGGCGCGCATGGTCAGGCTTTCGACCGTTGGGCTTTCGAAACCGGGCAGCTTGGCTCGCTGCGCCTTGTAATCGTCCGCATAGTCGCTCTCGCCGATGCCGACGATGGACGCCTTTCGGCTGAGTTCCCGGGCCGCAGGCGGCATGTCGATCTTGTATATGTCGGCCATGCGGCTCCCCTCCGGTTAGAGCGGGCTGCCCGCTCTAATTTCTTGTTGTCGCAACGTTACAGACTGAAAACCGGTTCCCACTTTTCAGCACGATGCTCTGGTCGCGATCAATAGCCCATCAGGCTGAGCACTTCCTTGCGGCTCGACTGGTCATCGAGGAAGCAGCCCATTAGCCGGCTGGTGATCATCCCCACCCCCGGCGTGCGCACGCCGCGCCCGGTCATGCAGCCGTGCTGCGCCTCGATCACCACGGCAACGCCATGCGGATTGAGGTTCTTCCAGATGCAGTCCGCGACTTCTGCGGTCAGCCGCTCCTGGATCTGCAGGCGGCTGGCGAAGCCATGCAGCACGCGCGCCAGCTTCGAAATGCCGACCACGCGGTTGCGCGGCAGATAGGCAATCGACGCCTTGCCGATGATCGGCGCCATGTGGTGTTCGCAATGCGACTGGAACGGAATGTCCTTGAGCAGAACAACTTCATCATAGCCGCCGACTTCTTCGAACACCCGGGCAAGATGCAGCGCCGGATCTTCCTCATAGCCCTGGCAATATTCACGCCAGGCCCGCGCAACCCGCTTGGGCGTATCGAGCAGGCCTTCGCGGGCGGGATCATCGCCCGACCAGCGGATCAGCGTGCGGATCGCTGCCTGCACCTCTTCGGGCACGGGCAGCTTGGCCATCGGCCCGGCATCGCCTGCGCCGTGATCGTCTTCATCATGATCGTGATCGTGACCGTGTCCGCTCATCTGCATCCTCCCATCAGCCGGGTCGGCGCAAAAGGCCGCCCCGTCTGAACAATCCCCGCCTTTGCCCGATCGGCTCGAAAAACTCTCCGGGAGTTTCAGGATCGAGCAAAGCGCTGTCAACCAATGCTTTCTCCGCATCCGCAAGCGGACGCAAGCCAAAAGGTTCGAGATACTTGCCCGGACTCTTCGCCGCCTCGATCGCACTGGCCATCGTTGGGTGCGCATCGAGCAGCGCGTCCATCGCCTCCTGTTCAAGACCGCAGTGCTCGGCCAAAAGGCGCCGGCGCAGCCGCGCAATCGCCGGCGCGGCATGGTCATTGCCGGGCCGCGCGGCATCGATGAACACATCTGCCTCGGTATCCAGCCCCAGCGAGCGGTTGTTCATGTTAGCCGAGCCGACCCGCACGATCTCGTCGTCGACAATCATCAGCTTGGCATGGACATAGATCGCCTGGCCGCCAGAAGTCTTAGGCACGAAGACGCGGAACCGGTGCGCATGATCCTGTTCGGCAAGCGCATGGAGGAGCCGCACGCGCGCGCCATCCATCGCAGTCTGCTCCAGCCAGCCTTCGGCACTCTCGGGCATGATCAGCACAAATTCGGGAGGATCCGGCTCGGCGAGGCGCTGGGCAATCGCCTCGGCAATCCGGCGCGAGGCGAAATACTGGTTCTCGGCATAAATGAAGCGCTTCGCCCCGGCGATCTGGACGAGGAACAGCGCCTCGATCTCCCGCAGTTCGGCAATGTCGCGATAGGCCGCGCGGGTGCGGGCAATGCCAATCTCGACATCGCGAAATTCCGCCGCCAGCCGCGCCGGCCATGGGCTTTGCTCTTGCGGTAGGCAGGGTTTCATCGGCCTGCCGCCAGCCTGGCGCCAGCGCCGCCGGCCCAGTTCACCCAGCGCCTTTGCCGCCTCGCCCTCGATCATCATGGTGATGTCGTGCCATGGGCCATAGGGCTGCCCGTTCGGGCGGCGGCGGCGGTCGTCCTCATGCAGGTGGTCGCTCGTGTCCCAGCGGTCGCTCGTCATGTCGATGCCGCCGCACACGGCAAGGCGGTCGTCGATGATGACCAGCTTCTGGTGATGGCTGCATCCCAGCGGATGGGCAGCATCGAATTTGAAGGCGATTTGCGGATTGAAATGCCAGCGCACCAGATCGACGATCATCGAACCGCGGAACAGGAACCTGAGAGCGCCAAAGTTCCACTTGAGCAGGCGGATCTGCAATTCCGGAGTGCGTTTGGTCAGCCAGACAAAAAAGGACCCCAGCCGGGCGGGATATTGCTCCTTGCGCGGCAGATTCCACCAGCGCCGCCCTCCCGCGAGGCGGATGCGCGAATCAAAATCCCAGCCGACCAGGAATATCCGCTGTCGCGCCGCCAGCATCGCCTCGTGGATCAGCTCGAAATAAGCGGCAGCATCGACAACGACATGGGCCCGACTGGCGCGGACATAGCGCCAGACACTCCTGTCCGCGCCAACTGCATCACCAATCTCGTCCGTTTCATCGCCCATGCGGAGATTCTAGTCCAACGCGGCTCCTGCGTCACGCGCGCACCCGCTTTTCCTTGCCTCGCCCCACAGCCCGCGCAATCATGCGTGCAAAGAGCGGGAGATAACAGCATGACCACCCCCACCAGCCAGATCCTGAGCGAACTCGCCGACCGCGAGGCGATCCGCGAATGTCTCTATCGCTATTCGCGCGGGGTTGACCGGCTCGACGCCGACATGGTGCGCAGCGCCTATTGGCCCGATTGCACCGACAACCATATGGATTTCGTCGGTAATGCCGAGGCATTCATCGCCTGGTCGTTCCCGATCATGGGCACGATGGACCAGTCACAGCACTTCATTTCCAACGCGTTGATCGCGATCGACGGCGACAACGCAGACTGCGAAAGCTATTTCTATGGCTTCCACCGGATCAACCTGCCCGATGGCACAAAGAACGACGTGATCGGCGCGGGGCGTTATCTCGATACCCTCGAAAGACGCGGCGACGAATGGCGCATCTTCAAGCGCAAGGTCGTGACAGACTGGTTCCGGCAATACCCGGATTCGGCCGACTGGTCGCAAGGCATGCTGGGCATCATGATCGAGCCGGGCGGCCGGTTTCCGGACGATGACAGCTACAAGCTGCTCTCGCTGAAATAGGCGCGGCTTGCCCAGGACTGCGGAATGGTGGCACAAGCGCACCATGACGCTGGACTTCTCGCCGCTGATCAATGCCGCTGCCCGCCTTCAGGAAGGGCTGGCGCGCTTTAGGCTAGATGAAAGCGACACCCAAATCCGCGACGGCCTGATCCAGCGCTTCGAATTCACCTATGACCTTGCCCACAAGTTTCTGAGGCGGGTGATCGAAGCTGGCGCGGCGAACCCCGAAGAGATCGACCGGATGACATTTCCCGCGCTGATCCGAACTGCCAGCGAACAAGGGCTGGTCAACGGCACCTGGGCTGATTGGCAAGTCTACCGGGAAATGCGCAACATAACCTCGCACAGCTATGACGAGGCGAAAGCGCTGCAAGTTACGGCGGCGATCCCTGATTTCCTGACCGAAGCCAACGGCCTCGTCACGCGGCTGACAGGCAAAGGCACGCAGTGAGCGGCAATATCGATATTCTGTTTGAAGAAGAGCGCCTGGTCCGCGCGATCCTTCGTCGTCATTTGCCAGCCGGCACACGCGTCTTCGTGTTTGGCAGCAGGGCATCGGCCAAATCCAAGCCAATGTCCGATCTTGACCTGTCGCTGGAGGCACCTGCCCCGCTCGAGCTCGCCACCATGGCAAGGCTGGCTGATGCGTTGGATGAATCGGCGCTGGCCTGGAAAGTCGATCTGGTTGACCGGGCTACTGTCAGCGATGCGTTTGGCAAACTGATTGACCAGCACAAAGTGCCGTTCGAACTAAAATGAACCGCTGGCTGCTCTCGCTGAAATAGCCTTAGCAAAATGTTAACTGCACATCCCGCAAACAGGGCGCATCCAGAAATCGGGGTGTGATCATGGCGGAATTTGTGAGGCTTGCGGAGCGTACGGTGCTGATCGTGCTCGCGGCCATGGTGATCTGGCGGCTCATCCCCGTTCTCAGCCTTCATCCGCATGTGCTGCTGCTGCTGGCCAGCGAAGTTTCGGCGGTGGTCTTCCTGGTTTTCCAGCGCAAGGGCACCTGGTCGAGCTCGTTCTATACCACCTTCATTGCCTTTGCCGGAACCGCCGCCTCGCTGCTGGTCTTCCCCCAAGGCGAAGCGCTGGCGCCCGACTGGGTGACCGCGCCGTTCATCTGGACCGGCACGGCCATCGCACTTGCCGCCAAGCTCTCGCTGCGCCGTTCTTTCGGGCTGATCCCCGCCAACCGCGGCGTCAAGTCGGGCGGCGCCTACCGCTTCGTGCGCCATCCCATGTATACTGGCTATGTGCTCAATCACATCGGCTTCATGCTGCTCTACTTTTCGTTCTGGAACGTGGCGGTCTATCTGCTCACTTGGGTGCTGCTCTATCTGCGCGTCATCGAGGAAGAGCGCTTCCTGCTGCAGGACCCGCTCTACGTCGCCTATTCCAAGTCGGTTAAAGCGCGGATCGTACCCGGCCTGATCTAAAGGCTGAATGCGCGACTTCCGGGGCATGCCCCCGGAAATCGGTAGATGATTGCTGAACAGGATGGACACGCCTGAAGCGTGATGCAAGGATTGCCCCGAAGCAGGATAATGCCTGTCCGGGAGAGATCTTGTGTCCGATGTCATTCTTTATTCCGTAACCGACCATATTGCCACGATAACGCTCAACCGGCCTGACCGGCGCAATGCCCAGAACGAGGCACTGCTTAACGCGCTCAACGACGCCTGGGAGCGTGCCGCCGCCGATGATGATGTGCGCGTGATCCTGCTCAATGCCGAAGGACCGCATTTCTCGGCTGGCCACGATACTTCACCCGATGCCAACAAAGGCAGCGAAACCATGGCGAAGATCGGCGAAGGCATCAAGACGACCGGTATTCAGGGGCTCTATAACTGGGAGGCCAAGCATTTTCTTGGCTATTCGCGGCGCTGGCGCGAGATTCCCAAGCCCTCGATTGCCGTGGTCCAGGGCGCCTGCATCGCCGGCGGGCTGCTGCTCGCCTGGCCTTGCGACCTGATTGTTGCGGCAGACAATGCGAAGTTCTCCGATCCCGTCGTGCTGATGGGCATCGGCGGGGTGGAATATCATGGCCACACCTGGGAATTCGGCGCGCGCAAGGCAAAAGAGCTGCTGTTCATGGCAAGCTCGATCACCGCCGAAGAGGCCCGCCAATGCGGCATGGTCAACCGCGTGGTGCCGCTCGATGAATTGCAATCTACCGCGCGCGAAATGGCGCTGCGCATTGCCGGTATGCATCCATTCGCGCTGGCCATGGCCAAGCGGGTGGTCAACCAGACGCTCGACATCCAGGGGCAATATGCCGCGACACAGGCATGTTTCGATATCCACCAACTCGGCCATGCCTCTGCCTATGTGCAGTCAGGCCAATTCGTGCTGACCGATCACCTCGGCATCAAGAAAGCCACCTGATGTTGCGGGTAGAGGATGCGGAAGGGATCCGCACGATCACAATGGACCGGCCCGAGCGCCTGAACGCGCTGACGCAGGCCATGATCCGGGACCTGCACCTGTCGCTGATCGACGCATCGCGCGATCCCGGCGTGAAATGCGTGGTGCTGACCGGCGCGGGACGGGGCTTTTGTTCAGGCTTCGATCTTGGCGGTGGCGCGGGCGAAAGCGACCCGCTGACCGAAAAATGGGCCAGCGATCCGATCTGGCTGGAGCCCGAACAGGTCGCCGCGCGCATGACCGAGGACGGCCAGATCGCCGTGCTGCTGCATCGCATGGCCAAGCCGACGATTGCCGCGATCCGCGGCCCGGCAGCAGGCACCGGGCTGGTGCTGGCGGCAGCCTGCGACTTGCGCATCGCGTCGGAGACTGCCGTGCTCAAAACCGCCTTTGCGAGTGCCGGGCGCTGCGGCGATCCGGGGGGGAGTTACCTGATCACCAAGCTGGTCGGCCCGGCGCGCGCGAGAGAACTCTATCTGCTTGACGAGAAGATCGGAGCCGAAGCGGCACTGGCGATGGGACTGGTCAGCAAAGTGGTAGCGGATGATGCTCTGGAAGCGGAAACCCGCGCGGTAGCGGTCAAGTTCGCGCTCGGTGCCGGGCTTTCTTATGCCGGGATCAAGCGCAATCTCAATGCGGCGGAGACCGGAACGCTGGAGGAAACCATGGCTCTCGAAGGCCCCGCCAATGCCCGCGCCAGCCTGTCGCACGACGGCAAGGAAGCTGGGCGCGCCTTCATGGAGAAGCGCAAGCCGCAGTTCCGGGGGTATTAGACTTTTCTGGCTGAACTTTCGCTGGATTGCCGGCGAGACATGCGGCAATCGGGCGGCATCATGACCATCCAGAACCGCCCGCGCCGCAGCGCGCTCTATTTCCCGGCCACCAATGCCAAGGCAATCGCCAAGGCACGCAGCCTGTCGGCCGACATTGTCATCATTGACCTGGAAGATTCGGTTGCACCCGAGCTGAAAGTTGAAGCCCGCGCGGCGGCGCTGTCGGCGGTGAAGGAAGGCGGCTTCGGCAAGCGTCTGGTGGCGATCCGGGCAAATGGCCTCGATACCGAATGGGGCATGGACGATCTCTCCGCGATTGCCGCCTCAGGCGCCGATGCCGTGCTGGTGCCGAAAGTGTCCTCGCCGCAAGACATCGCCGCCTGCCAGGCCGCGCTAGCCGGTGCGCCGCCAGCGATGCAGTTGTGGGCGATGATTGAGACCTGCCGCGCCGTGTCGCAGCTTGATGCAATTGCGGCCATGGCCGCCACAACCCGGCTGTCGCTGTGGGTGATGGGAGTCAACGATCTCGCCAAGGAAATGCGCGCGCGCCAAACGCCTGAACGCACGCCGTTCCTGCCGGTGCTCACTCTCGCCGTCGCGGCGGCGCGGGCCCACGGCCTCGCCATTCTTGACGGGGTGTGCAACGAATTCCGTGATCTCGAACTTTTCCGGGCGGAGGCGGCGCAGGGCCTGTTGTTCGGCTTTGACGGCAAGAGCCTGATACACCCCGACCAGATCGCCCCTTGCAACGAGACGTTTTCACCCAGCGACGAAGAACTGCGCTGGGCGCAGACGGTGATCGAGGCCTTCAGGCAACCCGAAGCCCAGGGCAAGGGCGCAATCCGGGTCGATGGCAAGATGGTGGAACTGCTCCACCTGGAGCAAGCCCGCCAGCTTGTCGCCATTGCCAATATGATAGCAGCCGCAGCCGCTTAGACGATCCCGGCGCCCAGCCCGACAGCCTTGCGCTCCTGCGCCTTGCGTTCCCGCCAGCGGCTTTCCCGGTAGGCCGCCAACACATCGATCGCCCCCCCGGCCTCGGCCCGCGCCATGGCCACAAGCGGCGCGACGTCGATGGTATAGGCCCGCCGCAGCGCTTGGAATGCCATCATCGTGTCATTGGCCGTCTGCGCGCCGTGCAGCGCCTCGCGGTCGATCAGCAGCGCCTTGGCATAGCACTGCGCAATCGCCTCGGCGGACGACAGCATCGATTCGATCGGATCGGTGACATTGTGCGACTGGTCGATCATGTAGCTCGGACTAAAGCCATCACGCGGCTTGAGTTCCGCCTCGACCAGCTCGTTGAACACCAGAAATAGCTGGTGCGGGTTGATCGAGCCTGAATCGAGATCGTCATCGCCGTATTTGCTGTCGTTGAAGTGGAAGCCCCCCAGCTTGCCGAAACGGTGCAGCCGCGCGACGATCTGCTCGATATTCACGTTGGGCGCGTGGTGGCCCAGATCGACGAGGCACTTGGCTTTCGGTCCAAGCTCCTGCGCGGCAAGGATCGAGCTGCCCCAGTCGGAAATGACGGTGGAATAAAATGCAGGCTCGAACATCTTGTGTTCAAGCAGCATCCGCCAGTTATCCGGCAGCGCGGCATAGACCTGGGCGGCAGCCTCCAGATAGCGATCAAGGCTTCGGGCGAAATCCTGCTGGCCGGGGAAGTTGGTGCCGTCGCCCACCCAGACGGTGAGATCGGTTGAGCCGAGCTTCTGGCCGATCTCGATGCATTCGATATTGTGTTCCACGGCCTGTTGGCGCGTAGCCTCCAGCGTCGAGGACAGCGAGCCGGTGTTATAGCTGTGAGCCTGCCCCGGCTGGTCCTGAAATGTATTGGAATTGACCGCATCGAAGCCGAGGCCCTGGGCAGCCGCTTCCTCGCGCAGCGCGGTGTAGTCGCTGACTTTGTCCCATGGGAAATGTGGCGAAACGCGCGGCGTGACCCGGCTCAGCTGCTGGATGACCGCGCAATCCTCCAGCTTCTCGTGGATATTGGTCGGCTCGCCCGCAATGGGAAACTTGGCAAACCGCGTGCCACCCCGCCCCGCGCCCCAGCTGGGCAAAGCGACGGAAAATGCGCCAACGCAGTGCTTGATGGCGTCGATGTCGATGCCGGTGCGGCTGAGCTTGCGGCCGAGGCTGCTGTATTCGTCCTCCAACGCGGCGCTTTCACGCGCATTGGCTTCGGCAATCAGCTCGGCAGAGAGGGGCAGGTTCACTTGGCATCCTTTCGCGCCAGAAAGCCCTGCATGCCAAGCCAGGCGACGAACTGGTCGATCATCAAGGTGTTGGTCGTTCCCGGCACGCCGAGGCCAAAGCCGTGGTTGCCCTTCTGGTAGCCATGAATTTCGACCGGGCGCTTGGCCGCGAGCCATGCGTAGGCAATTGGAAAGCCCTTCGACGGGAAAAGCATGTCATCCAGCGCAATGGCGTTGAACAGCGGCGGCGCGTCAGCGGGGACGGGTTCTGCATCTTGCGGGCCATAGATGTAGCCGACGAAGGCAGGGCGCTCGGCAACCGGCGCATCGATGGCGACCCGACGTGCGGTCATGGCTCCGGCGGAAAAGCCGATTATGCCAAGCCGCGCCGGGTCGATATTCCAGCGCGCGGCATTGCTGCGCACCAAGGCCAGCGCGGCGCGGGCATCCGTGGGGGCGAGGGTCTGCTTGATCAAATCGCCCGACATTGGGGCGGCGACTTCCTTCATCATGGTCATGCCCATGAACCGGCCCGCTTCGGCTTCATCACGCGGGGTCGGGACCAGGCGATACTTGAGCACGAACGCGGCAATCCCCCGGTCGGCCAGCGCGTGGGCGACGCGCCAGCCCTCGTGTTCCATCGACAGCGCCATGAAAGCACCGCCCGGCGCGACGATCACTGCCGCACCGGTCGCCTTGGCGGGATCGGGGAGAACCGGGGTCAACGTCGGCCGGGTGACATTGCGCACACCCAACGCCGTGCCGCCCATCCGGCTCCAAACTTCGCTGCTGGTGGAGCCAGGCGTCTTGTCGCCATAGAGCGGGATTGCATCAGGCTCGGTGGGAGCGCTCGCCGGGACGGACACAGGCATGCCCGCCGGCTGGGCGCTCAGGCCGCTGGCAAAACAAAGCAGGGCAAGGCCTGCGGCTTTGATTGTATTGTTCATGTCACTCTCCCGCATTGGCCTATCTGGTAAAGGCCTGTGCATTGCCTGCATCGACATTGATCATGTTGCCAGTCGATTTCATGGATAGGTCGCTAGCGAGCCAATAGGCGGCTTCGGCGATGTCTTCCGGTAACACATCGCGCTTCAGCATCGAGCGGTTGCGATAATGGGCTTCCAACTCCTCACCGGGATCGATCCTGTTCGAGGCGGCGCGTTCCTTACGCCAGTCGCCGTCCCAGATCTTGCTGCCCTTGATGACGGCGTCGGGGTTGACGATGTTCACGCGGATGCCTTCGGGCGCGCCTTCCAGCGCTAGGCAGCGCGCGAGATGGTTTGCCGCCGCCTTGGCGCTGGCATAGGCAGAAGCCCCTGCCGCCGCCGCGACGGCATTCTTCGAGCCGATGAACACCACCGCAGAGCCGCCCTGATCCTTCATTGCCTTCAGCAGCGGCCATGCGGCGCGCGCAGTGAGAAAATAGCCTTGCGCCAGCACGTCATAATTGCGGTTCCACAGTTCGATTGTGGTCTGCTCGATGGGCGCGGAAGAGGCAATTCCGGCATTGGCGACCAGAATGTCCAGCCCGCCAAATTCGCGCGCGCAGGCTTCGAAGGCGGCCTGAATCTGGGCTTCATCCGTCACGTCGCAAACGGTGGCGCGGACCACATCCTTGCCGAATTGCCTTGAAAACCCTGCGCGCACTTCCTCCAGCGCGGCCCCGTCACGGTCGGCCAGCATGACGCAGGCGCCTTCGCGCAGCAGCCGTGCTGCGGTCGCAGCGCCAATGCCGCCTGCCCCGCCGGTGACCAGCGCGATGCGGCCAACCATCGGCTTTGGCGCCGGCATACGCTGAAGTTTGGCTTCTTCGAGCAACCAGTATTCGATGTCGAAGGCTTCCTGCTCGTCCAGCGCAATGTAGTCGCCGATAGCCTCGGCTCCGCGCATCACATTGATCGCATTGCCATAGAATTCTCCCGCCAGCCGCGCAGTGGTCTTGTCGCCAGCGAAAGTGAATTGGCCGATGCCCGGGACCAGTACAACGACCGGGTTGGCATCGCGCATTGCGGGGGAATTGGCGCGTTTGCAGCGCGCATAGTAGGCCGCATAGAGATCGCGATAGGCCGCGATAGCTTCCGCGAGATAGGCATCATCTGCCAACTGCGCCGGATCGAGCACGAGCGGCGCGATCTTGGTGCGCAGGAAGTGATCTGGACACGAAGTGCCAAGCGCGGCGAGCCGCTGGAAGCCAGCCGAGCCGGTGAATTCCAGAACTTCAGCATCATCTGAGAAATGTCCAACCTTGCGGCGGGCGCCGGTCATCAGACCGCGCAGGCGGGGCATCAGGTCGGCGGCAATCTTCGCACGATCAAGGTTCGGGGGTGCGACCTGTCCGCCGAATGCAGGCTGCCCGGCCTGCTTGGCATTAAGATGGTTCGCTGCATCCGCGATCAGCTGGATGGTGTGCTCATAACAGGCCTGCGCCGTATCCGCCCAGCAGATGATCCCGTGGCCCGCCAGCATCACGCCTTCCATCTCTGGATTGGCCGCGACATAATCGCGCAATTGCACGCCAAGAGTATAGCCCGGTCGCTTCCACGGCAACCAGCCGATCTTGCCACCCCAGACCGCCTGCGTTGCCGCCTCGCCGCCAGAGCTGGCCGCCAGCGCAATGATCGCATCGGGGTGGACGTGATCGATGTGCACGTAAGGCAGCAGCGAATGCAGCGGGGTATCGATGCTCGCCGCCCGGCCGTTCAAGTTGAACGTGCAATGCGGCAGATAGCCGACCATCTTGTCGTCATCTTCCGGCCCTGAATAGTGCGCCTCAAGCCCGAGCAGCTTTTCCTGATAGAGCGTGGCAAAGCCATCGAGCAGCATCGAACCGATGTCCCCGCCCGAACCCTTGACCCACAGCACCTCTGCCGCTTCGCCGGTGAGCGGGTCGCTCTCTATCAGCTTGGCAGAGGTGTTGCCGCCGCCGAAGTTGGTAACAGTCAGGTCGCTGCCCAGCAGGTTCGAACGATACAGCAACAGCTGCGCCGGAGAGAGAGCCGCAGCTTTGGCCTGATTCCAGCGGCTTGCAGGAATTGCGAAGGGAATCGCCTCGGCGGATGAGAGCGGAGTTTGCATGTTCATGGGGCCGACCTAACAATTTCGCTTTCCCAAATCAATCATCTTCGGTAATAAACAATCATAAGTAATCAAAATGCGCCTTCAGGAGAGCCGCACTGGAACAGGGCTTCGCCATCGTTGTCGATATCGGTAAGACCCTGAGCAAGCTCACGCTCTGGTCGAAGAATGGCCATTGCCTGCAACGCATTTCGCGACCCAATGCGACAACGCCAGCCCTTCCCGAAGCCCTGCCTTACGCCTCGCTCGATCTCGACGGGATTTCCGCATGGCTGTTCGATGCGCTGGGCGAATTTGCCGGCCATCCGGTCGAAGCGATCATTCCCGTTGCCCATGGCGCCGGCATTGCCGGGATCAGGGATGACGCGCTGGCTTTCACGCCGCCTGACTATGAGTGGGAGCTGCCTGCCCCGGCGCTCGCCGAATACCGCGCTGGCCGCGATGCCTTTGCGCTCACCGGATCGCCCGCGCTGCCTGCCGGGCTCAATCTCGGCAGTCAGCTGCACTATCTCGATACACTTGCGCCAGACTGGTTCGGCACGCTGACTTTGCTGCCCTGGGCGCAATACTGGGCCTGGATGCTCTGCGGCGTGGCCGTCAGCGAAGTCACCAGCCTGGGCTGCCATTCCGACCTGTGGTCGCCCGCCGCAGGCGATTTCTCCCTGATGGCAAAGCGACGCGGCTGGGCAGCGCAGTTCGCGCCGCTGGTGGGAGCCGGAGAGGCAATCGGCACGCTGCGCAGCGAAATCGCCGAATGCACAGGGCTATCGCCAGAAGTGCGTATCTACGCAGGCCTTCATGATTCCAACGCCGCGCTGCTCGCCGCGCGCGGCTTTCCCGAGATTGCCGGACAAGATGCGACCGTGCTCTCAACTGGCACCTGGTTCGTTGCCATGCGCAGCGGCTCAGGCCCGGCCGAACTGGCGGACCTGCCGGAAGCGCGTGACTGCCTGATCAATGTCGATGTGGCGGGCAAGCCAGTGCCATCAGCTCGCTTCATGGGCGGGCGCGAGCTTGAACTGCTGGGTGAGCGTATCGACCGGCCCGGCACCGCAGGCCTTGCCGAAGTGCTGGCCAGTGGGGCGATGCTGCTGCCATCGCAGGCCAGTGGTTCCGGCCCCTTCCCGGAAAGCGCCGGAAGCTGGACACGCGAACCTACCGACCCGGCGCAGCGCAGCGCCGCCGCCACGCTTTATGCCGCGCTGATGGCCGATGTGTCGCTCGAACTGATTGGCACGCAGGGTACGTTGCTCATCGAAGGACGCTTTGCCGCTTCGGAGATTTTCACCCGCGCGCTGGCGAACCTGCATCCCGAATGGCGTGTGCTGGCGATTGCCGGGGATGCGGACGTTTCCTTTGGCGCACTGCGGCTAATGGTGCCGGGTCTTGCGCCGCATGCCGCGCTGACGCCGATCAAGCCGCTGGACGCAGACATCAATGCCTACCGCGCCCTCTGGCGCCGCGAAATTGAAATGAGGGAGAGCCGCAATGGCTGAAACTGAAACCACTGACGCAGGCTGGCGCAACACGATCCTTGCGGGCCTCGCCAACTATATCGATTCGGGCTCGATCGTCGCCGGATCGGTGGCGCTGGGGCTGTGGAAAGAGATCTACGGACTGTCTGACAGCCTGATCGGCCTGATCGCAGCCTTCAGCGCCAATGCCATTTCCGCCGGGATCGGCGCATTCATCGGCGGCTGGCTGTGTGACCGCTTCGGGCGGAAAAAGATCTACCAGTATGACATGCTGTTTTATGCTTTCGGCATGCTGTTCCTGATTTTTGCCAGCGCGGCATGGATGATCATCCTCGGATTTCTGCTGGTCGGCCTTGCGGTCGGCGCGGACATTCCGGCCAGTTGGTCGCTGATTGCCGAGCAGGCGCCTGACAAGCAGCGAGGCGCACATTCGGGCGTGGC
>JANOBA010000240.1:0-3347 GCA_031411415.1 Novosphingobium sp. | reverse complement strand
CCGCGATGAAGTGATCGAGAATATTGACATCGGCGGGCCTTCAATGGTGCGCTCGTCGGCAAAAAATCATGCCTATGTGGCAATCGTTACTGACCCCGCAGACTATGCCGGGCTGATCGCCGAACTGGAGGAGACCGGCTGCGCGACGCGGCTCGAATTCCGCAAAGTGCTCGCCGCCAAAGCTTTCGCCGCGACTGCCGCATATGATGCAGCGATTGCCGGCTGGTTCGCTGGCACCGACCAGAATTACCATTTCCCGCCCCGCCGCACGGTTGCCAGCAAGCTCGCCACGACACTGCGCTATGGCGAGAACCCGCATCAGGAAGCCGCGCTCTATCTGCCCGAATCGTCTGCTCTGGGCACCGGCATTCCCCAAGCACGTCAGGTCCAGGGCAAGGAGCTTTCCTACAACAATTTGGGCGACGCCAATGCAGCGCTTGAGCTGGTGGCGGAATTCGCCGGGCAGGCTCCTGCGATCGTTATCGTAAAGCACGCCAACCCCTGCGGCGTGGCCGTGGCGCCCACCCTGCTCGAAGCCTGGCAAGGCGCCCTTGCCTGCGACGATGTCTCGGCATTCGGCGGGATCGTCGCCAGCAATGTGTCGCTTGACGGGCCGACTGCGGAGGCGATCTGCCAGATTTTCACCGAGGTCGTGGTTGCGCCCGGCGCTGACGAGGCGGCCCTGGCCGCTTTCTCGCGCAAGAAGAACCTGCGCCTGCTGCTCACCGATGGCCTGCCCGATCCGCGCCGCGCCGGGCTGACCCAGGTGGTCATCGCTGGCGGCTTGCTGGTGCAGGACCGCGACAACGGCGAGGTAACCCGCGACATGCTGAAGGTCGTGACCAAGCGCGCGCCCACCGCGCAAGAGCTGGAAGACTGCCTGTTCGCCTGGACCGTGGCCAAGCACGTCAAATCAAACGCCATTGTCTATGCCAAGGATGGCATCACCGCAGGCATCGGCGCAGGCCAGATGAACCGACGCGATTCATCGCGCATTGCCGCAATGAAGGCCGCCGAAGCTGCGGAAAAATTCGGTTGGGCAAGCGCGCGCACTGTGGGCTCTGCCGTCGCCTCCGATGCCTTCTTCCCCTTCGCCGACGGGCTGCTAGCCGCCGCCGAAGCAGGTGCCACCGCAGTGATCCAGCCGGGCGGATCGATCCGCGACGAGGAAGTGATTGCGGCGGCTGATGCGGCAGGGCTTGCCATGGTCTTCACCGGCATGCGCCACTTCCGGCACTAAGCGCGCACTCAATTCATCGCAAGGTCCGCGCAGCCTGTCGCGGCAAGCGGCGTTTACGGCGGCTGTTCACTGGACGGTAAGGTGTTTTCTGCTTTTAGCCTTGCTGCACCGCAACAAAACGACTCGCCGGAACCGATTGCCTCATGGGACTGTTCAAACCCGATCTTTACCGCTCGCTAGCCATCGGCTTCCTTGTCGGTGCCGTGATCGTCTTTTCCGCGCTGGGTATCAATCCGAGCCAGGATCTGGCGCAGGGCGTGGCGCCCGCAGCGCAGGCCGCGTCGGCCCAGAATTCGTTGGGGCAGTGACCTTGCGAGGCCAGCCACGGGTCTTGCGCGGCGCCGGCTTCTCCTTGTTTTTCATTCTCGCGCTTTTTGCTGTGCCCATCCATGCGGCCGAGCGCGCCCTGTTGGCCCCGGCGCCAGTGCGCGTGGCCGCCGAATCGGCTGGCCTCAAGACCGCAATTTTCGCTGGCGGCTGCTTCTGGGGCGTTGAGGGCGTGTTCAGCCATGTTCCGGGCGTCACCAGCGCAGTCTCGGGATACCACGGCGGCACTGGGGCGAAGGCGACATACGAACAAGTCAGCACCGGCGCCACCGGCCATGCCGAAGCGGTGCGCGTTACCTACGATCCCGCCCGCGTGCGCTATGATCAGCTGCTGCGCATCTACTTCTCGGTCATCGCCGATCCCACCACGCTCAACCGGCAAGGACCGGATGAAGGCCTGCAATACCGCTCTGCACTGGTGCCGGCGAACGAGGAGCAGCAGCTGGTGGCGAGCGCCTATCTCACCCAGCTTTCCGCCGCGCGGGTGTGGAATGCGCCGATTGTCACCCGGATCGAGCGGCAGCTGCGGTTCTATCCGGCCGAAGCCTATCATCAGGACTTCATGGACCGGAACCCGCGCCACCCCTATATCCTCGCCTGGGACATGGCCAAAGTCGAAGCCCTGCGGCGGCTGCTTCCTGCGAATTACAAGGCGAGCTTCACCTCGCGCTAAGCTGCGCCTATGGTGACGCTATGAGCAGTCACAAGCATCTTGAACATTCCGGCGCAAAGCTGGTTACAGCAGCACGGGCTGCGCTGACCGAAGCGGGCGAGCAATGGACCGATATGCGCGCCGATGTTTTCGATTCACTGGTCGCGCAAGGTAAGCCTTCCTCTGCCTATGACATTGCCGAAGACGTCTCCCGCCGGCGCGGCAAGCGCGTTGCGGCCAACAGCGTCTATCGCATCCTTGACCTGTTCGTACGCAGCAATCTCGCGCGGCGGGTGGAAAGCGCCAACGCCTATGTCGCCAACAGCCACCCCGGCTGCCAGCACGATTGCATCTTTCTGATCTGCGATAGCTGCGGCGTGGCCGTCCATCTCGACGATGAACGGCTGACCGGCGCGCTGATCGCTGCGGCACACGGGGCCGGGTTTGCGCAGATCAGGCCGGTTGTGGAACTGCGCGGACATTGCGCCGAATGTAACTAGCCGAACTGGGTCAGACTCAAGACATTGCCATCCGGATCAGCAAACCAGGCGACTTTGGCGCCGCCGCCCGGGGCTGACCACACGGCGTCGGCATCTTGGCCGAAGCCTTCGTAGATCTTGAAAGTCACCCCCTTGCCGCGCAATTCGGCGACAGATGCGGCAATATCCGCGACTGCCCAGCCCAGCACAGTGTGATTCAGCGCGCTATGGCCTGGTAGAGTGGTCAAGCGCAATTGCGTGCCTCCGGCGAGGGCGAAAGTCACGGCGAAGTCATCTTCGGAGACCATCGGCAGGCCGAGGGCGCCAGCGTAGAACGGCTTGGCTGCCGCACGGTCAGCGGTGAGGATGAAACTGACCGGAGCGGCCTGGGCGAGAGTGATCATCGGCAAAACTCCATATGTTGCAGCAATGCCACCGTGGCGGATATTGGTGCAGGCGCAATCGACACTGGATGACGCCGGGTGTAAAGCCTCGCGATGACGTCTCCCCCCCCCACGCCGCTTCTGGACACGGTTCCGACCCCAGCCGAGCTCCGCCGTCTGGCGCCTGCCCAGCTTCGCCAACTGGCGGACGAGCTGCGAGCTGAGATGGTTTCGGCGGTCTCGGTCACCGGCGGGCATCTGGGTGC
>JANOBA010000239.1:0-10391 GCA_031411415.1 Novosphingobium sp. | reverse complement strand
CGAAATTGGTGTCGACGTCTTCTTTCGAATATCCGGCGATCTCGAAGGCCTTGTACATGATGTCAGGACGGTGGTTACGGATCGCGCCGGAGCTGAGTTCCACCCCGTTGCAGACGATGTCATATTGCCAGGCCTTGATCTGGAGCGGGTCCATCGTCTCCAGCGCTTCGAGCTCACCTTGCGGCATGCTGAAAGGGTTATGGCTGAAGTCGACTTTCTTGGCGTCCTCATCATATTCGAACATCGGGAAATCGACGATCCAGCAGAACTTGAACTCTCCGTCCGCAATCAGCCCGAGCTGTTCGCCAATGCGCGTGCGCGCTGCGCCAGCGAGCTTGGCGGCCTGCAATTCCTTGCCCGCCGCGAAGAAACAGCCATCGTCAGGCCCAAGACCCATCGCGGCGTAAAGCGCGAGCATGCCTTCCTCGCCGTGGTTCTTGGAAATTGGTCCGCCGAACTCGCCGCCCTTGCGGGTGACATAGCCGAGACCCGCATGGCCTTCGCTGCGCGCCCATTCGTTCATGTCGTCGAAGAACTTGCGGCTTTTGTCTGCCGTGGCCGGAGCGGGGATGGCACGGACGCTGCCGCCGCCGCCAACGATTTTCTCGAACAGGCCGAAACCCGATTTCTCGAAGTGGCTGCCGACATCGTGGATGATAATCGGATTGCGCAGATCGGGCTTGTCCGAGCCGTATTTCAGCATCGATTCGGCAAAGGGAATGCGCGGGAATGTGCCAGCCGGGGTCACGCTGCGGCCGTTTGCAAATTCCTCGAACACGCCCGCCAGCACCGGCTCGATGGTGCCAAACACATCGTCCTGCGTCACATAGCTCATCTCGAAATCGAGCTGATAGAACTCACCGGGTGAACGGTCTGCGCGCGCGTCCTCGTCGCGGAAGCACGGCGCGATCTGGAAGTATTTGTCGAAGCCTGCGACCATCAGCAGCTGCTTGAACATCTGCGGCGCCTGCGGCAGCGCATAGAACTTGCCCGGATGCACCCGGCTGGGCACCAGATAGTCACGCGCGCCTTCGGGGCTGGAGGCGGTGAGGATCGGCGTCTGGATCTCGTTGAAGCCCTGCGCCACCATCCGATTGCGCAAACTCGAAATCACTCTCGAACGCAGCATCATGTTGGCGTGGACTTTCTCGCGGCGCAGATCGAGAAAGCGGTATTTCAGGCGGATATCTTCGGGATATTCCTGTTCGCCGGCCACTGGCATCGGCAGCTCATCGGCGCGCGACTGGACGGTGACGCTGCGGGCATAAACCTCGATCTCGCCAGTCGCGAGATTGGCATTGGAGGTGCCCTCGGCGCGCGCCTTGACAGTGCCGTCGATCGTGACAACGCTTTCGACGCGCAGCCCTTCCAGCACGGGTAACGCGGGGCTGTCGGCATCCATCACGATCTGGGTCAGACCATAGTGATCGCGCAAGTCGACGAACAGCACACCGCCATGATCGCGCTTGCGGTGGACCCAACCTGACAGGCGCACCGTCTGGCCGACGTCGGCAGCGGACAGGGCACCGCAGGTGTGTGAACGATAGACGTGCATCGAAACTCTTTCCATTCGGACTACAATAAGGCAGGGAAGGCTGCGGCTAACAGGCGATGGCCGCGTTTTTGTCAAGCCGCAGGTTCGCACGGGCCTATCTAGAGAAGAGTGCCATGAAAATCCATCCTCTGATCACCACCAGCGCCGAACTTGCCAGTCTGTGCAGCCGCCTCGCCAAGGCCGACTTCATCACGGTCGACACCGAATTCATGCGCGAGAACACCTACTGGCCGGAACTCTGCCTGATCCAGATCGCCGATACCGAGGAAGCCGCCGCGATCGATCCGCTGGCTCCCGGGCTCGACATGACCCCGCTCTACGAGCTGATGACCAACAATGAAGATGTACTCAAGGTCTTCCATGCCGGCGGGCAAGATGTCGAGATCATCTATAATTTTACCGGGCGCACGCCGCATCCGATCTTCGATACGCAGATCGCGATGATGGCCGTCAGCCAGTCCGAACAGATCGGCTATTCCAACCTGTGCGAGAGCTGGCTGGGCATTGTCGTCGACAAGGGCGCGCGGTTTACCGACTGGTCGCGCCGGCCGCTGACCGAGCGGCAGATCGAATATGCCATCGGCGACGTGACGCATCTGGCGAAAATATTCCCCAAGCTGCTCGCACGGCTGGTCAAGACCGGGCGCGGCGAATGGCTGGATGCCGAGATGGAAAAGCTCGCCGATCCGGAAAACTACCGCAACGATCCAGCGACCGTGTGGCAGCGGATCAAGGCCGCCGGACGCAATCCGGTCGTGCTCGGGCGGCTGAAGGCGCTGGCGCAATGGCGCGAGCTGGAAGCGCAAGACAAGAACCTGCCCCGTGGCCGCATCGCGCGTGATGAGACTATCGCCGACATTGCTGGCCATCCGCCCAAAGTTCAGGCTGACCTCGCCAAAGTGCGCGGGCTTTCGGCGGGCTGGCGGGACAACGAGATCGGCCGGCGGATGATGGCCGCGCTCGCCGCTGCCCAGCCGCTGGGTGATGACGAACTGCCGCCGCGCGCCGCGCGTGGCGCGCCTCTCGGCAAGGAAGGCTCGCTGGTGGCGGACCTGCTGAAACTGTTGCTGAAAATCCGCAGCCGCGAGATCGACGTCGCCTCCCGCCTGCTCGCGCGCAGCGACGATCTTGAACTGCTCGCCGCCGGCGTGCGCAAGAACCTGCCGATCCTCGAAGGCTGGCGCTACGAACAGTTTGGCCGCGATGCGCTCGAACTGGTCGAGGGCAAGCTGGGCTTTGCCGTGGTCGGCGGCAAGATGAAGATGACGCATGTCGATGACGTGGTGGCAGAAGTTGAACCGCCCGCCCCCGCCGATGCTGCGCCCGGGCTGGTGAGCAATTAAGGTCGCCCCGACAAGCATGGCGTCGACCGGGCCCAAATTGACGCGGATACCGGACCGTAACAATCCGAGCCTTGCACTTGTCCTCGGCCTGTTCTGTTCCGGTTTTCTTGCATGGACATTGCTGAGCGGCGCGCACGGCCATTCCTACGCCGACTATCTCGCGGAATGGCGCGAGATCATATTGGGCCGTGATCCCTGGGGACGGAGCGATACCCTGCCGTTCAATGCCTATGGCCCGCTGTTCAATGTTCTCGCTGTCCTGACCACGATAAGTCCGATTGCCGGCAAGCTGCTGTTCGCGCTCACCTATTGCGCATTCGTGGTTTGGGCGATGGCCAAACTGTGGCCGACATGCGGCCATCATTCGTTCCCGTGGCCGCTCGCTCTATTCTGCATCTTTAACCCGTTCCCTTGGGTCGAGATCGCGCATTTCGGCTTTTTCGACGTGCTCGTCGGCATCGCTTGCGTCGGGGCAGTCCACGCGCGGCTGCATGGCCGGGACCTGCTGTCGGGAACTAGCATTGCGGCAGGCATTCTGCTCAAGCTGGTGCCTTTCGTAATCCTGCCATTTCTGGTCGTGAACCGAACCCGCATCCATGTCCGGCTGGCGAGCGCATGTTTAGCCCTGGTTATACTCGGTTTCGGCCTGAGCTTGCTGGTCTGGGGCCCTTCGACCTTCGCGCCAATGCTCTTCGCAGGCGAGAGAGGGCCGGTTCTCTCGGTTTACGCATTCCTTGGCGGGGGCAGCGACGCGGACTTATCGGTGAGCAATCTGGCGCAAATGGCGCTGGCCAGCCGGATCGTGCTGGCCTCGGCCGGGCTGGCCCTGTTCGCATGGTGCGTTGCGCGAAACGTCGAGCCTGCGCTTGCCGCCTTGCTCGCCATGCTGTGCACGCTGCTGTTCTACCAGGTAGGCTACAACAACTACCAGATGATGCTCTTCGTCCTCGCTGCCTACTGGATGGCCCGCGACTGGGAACGGTTGAAGGCCGATCGAATGCTGCTTACCGGTTTCGCGCTCTACTTCACTTGCCTTGCGATGATGGACGTGCTGTTTCCCATCGTCAGACGGGTGAGCGAGCCGACAACCGCCACGCAGTTTCTCGACGCTATCTACTTCCTGAAATTCCTGCTCGGATGTGCGTTACTGTTTCTCTTGCTGAGGTATTCATTGCGCCAAACCCGCGACCTCGCGCAGCGAATGCCTGCAAGCGCCGTTGATGGTGCCTAGAGCCATGACCATCTACCACCCCACGCTCAAGCAACTCCACTACCTCGTCGCGCTCCACGAGCATGGCCATTTTGGCCGCGCTGCTGATGCCAGTTTCGTCTCGCAATCCACCCTCTCGGCGGGCTTGCGCGATCTGGAGGCGCTTCTTGGTGTGGTGCTGGTCGAACGCACCAAGCGCGCGGTGCGCTTCACGCCCCTGGGCAATGCCGTGGTCGCCAAGGCGCACCGCATCCTGCGCGAGGCGGAAGAACTGTCCGACATGGTGCAAAGCGCCGGCCAGCCGCTCTCGGGCGAACTGCGGATGAGCGTGATCCCCACCATCGCCCCGTTCCTGCTGCCGCGCATGCTGCCCCGCCTGCGGCGCGAGCGCCCGGCACTCAAGCTGTTCCTGCGCGAGGAAATGAGCGCGGCAGCGGTCGAATCGCTGCATCATGGGCGGGCGGATTGCGTGCTGCTGGCGCTGCCCTATCCCACCGGCGAGGTGGAGAGCGAGACGATCGAGCTCGATGCCTTCTATGTCGCCTTCCCCAAGGACGATCCGCGTGATCCGCCCGACGAAATTCCGCCCTCGCTGATCGACGAGAACCGGCTGCTGCTGCTGGAAGACGGACACTGCCTGAAGGACCAGGCGCTGGCCGCCTGCAACCGGCCGGAACTGCGCGCCTCGGCGACGATGATCGGCACCAGCCTGCACACGCTGGTGCAGATGGTCGACAACGGGCTGGGGCTGACCATGCTGCCCGAAATGGCACTCGATGCCGGGATTTTGAACGGCACCAATGTCGTTGCAAGGCCTTTGAAGGCAGCCAATGCCAACCGCGAGATTGCGCTGATCTGGCGCAAGAACAGCCCGCGTTCAGACGAATTCAGGCTGCTCGCAGAGGAACTGCGGACGGGTTAGATCGCCCAGTCGCTGATCTGCACTTCGCTGCCATAGTCGCCGAAATCGCCCTCCGCGCGGCGGCGGCGAAAGAGGCCCCAGGGGATAGGGTGGAAACGCGGCGATCCGTTTTTGCCCAGTGCGCCGGGCAGCGGTGCTATCGTGGCGCCCCAGGCCGGGTTGTGAAAATAGGGCGCACTCACCCGCTCGCTCCGGTCCATGGCCAACACGCGGTGCAATGGTGCGACGTATAGCCCGTTTGACCAGACTTGGGCCATGTCGCCGATATTGACGATCAGCGCGCCGGGCTGCGGCAGCACATCGTGCCAGAATCCATCGCGCAGCACCTGCAAGCCCGGGGTGCCATCTTCGAGCAACACCGTCAGCGCGCCGGCATCGGTGTGATGATACACCGCGCGGCCGCCGCCTTGCGGATCGGTTCCAGCAATCGGATCGTGCACCGGGTAGTGATTGAGCCGCAGGAAGCCGGTGGAGAAAGGCTGGAAGGCCGCCGCCGCGCTTGTCGGCGGCTCACCCAGTCCCGCGATGATTATACCCAGCAGCCGGCCTGACAGCGCCTCACAGGCCTGCTTCCAGCGGCACATTGTGTCGGCAAAATCTGTGTCGCCCTCTGGCCAGGGCGTCGCTCCGCCGAATGGATCGGCCGCGTCGCGCTGGTCGGGGCCAATGTCGAACACCTGTTTGCGGTCGCGCCGGTTTTTGGTCAGCTCGCGGTCATTATAGCCCCAGGGATTGTCGAGACTGCGCACCAGAGCCAGCTTCTCCGCCGCCGAACGAGCGAAGAACCGGCGCATTTCAGCAAGGCACGCAGCGGCCAGGGCGGGATCGATGCCGTGGCCGGTGATCTGGAAC
Organism: Novosphingobium sp.; assembly: GCA_031411415.1. Taxonomy (GTDB): domain Bacteria; phylum Pseudomonadota; class Alphaproteobacteria; order Sphingomonadales; family Sphingomonadaceae; genus Novosphingobium. The sequence continues at coordinate 4,509 of JANOBA010000239.1, read as the reverse complement.
AGGCCCCATTCGCGGCAGGCGCGGGCAATCGCTGCTTCGGCGCCGGGCTGCGCCAGATCGATCAGCGGAACCGCAGCATGGCTGGCGCGGGGCAGCGCGTCGATTGCGGCGTCGTTTGCCCCGGCAGGCTGCTCAGGCAAAGGCCTCTTCGCCCTCCAGCTTGGTACGGTGCATCAGCCGGCCTGAATCATAGTCGTAATGCGTCGCGCGGTGCATCGTGCCGGTGTTGTCCCAGATCACCATGTCGCCCAACGACCAGGTGTGGCGATAGGAGAACTGCGGGCTGGTCGCCCATTCGCGCAGCCGCACCAACAGCGCCTCGCTCTCGAACATGTCCATGCCTTCGACCTGCAACGCAGTCGCGCCGAGAACGAGGCTCTTGCGCCCCGTGCGGTGCTTCCACACCAAGGGCAGCGTGTTTTTGCCGATCGATTGCCACAGTTTCATGCTGGCATAATCAGGCTCGGGATCGTGATAGAGCTGCGAGCGCCACATCGCGTGGACCACTTGCAGCTTTTCGATTTCCGCCTTCTCATCGTCGGGCAGGGCATCGAAGGCGGCATAGGTATTGCAGAAGTCAGTCTCGCCGCCAGCCTTGGCCAGCGCCCGTGCGCTCATGATCGAGGCGAGGATCGGCATGTCCGACATGGTGCCGTCGATGTGCCAATAAAACGCGCCGCGCAGATAGGCAGCGTTGGGATTGACCTTGGGGTCCATGGTGATCGGATAGACCGAATCCATCCCGCTTTTCGACTCGCCCAATTCGTGGGCAAACGTGCCCAGCGTGTGGGTGAAGGCGATCTGTTCTGCGTCGGTCAGGTTGATCTGGGGGAAGACAATCACCCCCCGGCTTTCCATCAATGCGCGGATTTCCTGCGCTTTTTCACCCGAAAGCAGGGTCTGCTTGTCGGCGCGGATGGTGCAGCCGATGTTGGGCGCAACATCCGTTACTTCCCAGCGCCTTGGCGACATGTCGTTCATGGCAATTCTCTCCTTGTTCGGCGTGTTACACGATCGGCTCTTCGCCTTCCAGCTTGGTGCGGTGAAGCATGCGGATGCTGTCCGCCGGATAGGGCGTGGCGCGGTGCAGGCTGCCGGTGTTGTCCCACATGACGAGATCGCCGACCTGCCATGTGTGGCTGTAGGTAAAGCGGTCCTGCGTCGCCCAGTCGCGCAGAAATACCAGCAGGTCTTTGCTTTCCAGCGGCTCCATGCCGAGCACGGCATAGGCGCTGTTGCCGATGACCAGACTCTTGCGTCCCGACTGGTGGTTCCACACCAGCGGCAGCTCGGACCGGCCGATACTGCGCCACTGCTGCCACTCTTCCCGTGTCGGCTCGGGCGTGTGATCCAGCTGGGTTGCGGCCAGCGCGTGGACCACGGTCTTGCCTTCAAGCTGTGCCTTGCGCTCAGGTGGCAGGGTTTCATAGGCGGCATAGGTGTTGGCGAATTCGGTTTTGCCGAGCCCGTTCGGGTCGAGAACCTTGCTGGATAGCAGCGAGGCGCGGATCGGCACTTTGTTCATGAAGCCGTCGAAGTGCCAGAAAAAGGTGCCCTTCAGGTAGTCGGCAGTAGCGGTCTGGGTCTTGTCGAGAGTGATCTTGTAAATTTCCTCGCCGCGCATCTCGGGCGCGAATTTGCCCAGCGTGCGGGTGAAGGCGATCTGCTCGGCATCGTCGAAATGGACTTGCGGAAACACCAGAATACCGCGCGCTTCCAACAGATCCATGATTGCTTCGGCATGCTCGCCGGAGAGCAGCGCGGCTTTGTCGGCCAGAATGCGGCTGCCGATGCCGGGCTTGATCTCTTCGGATGCGAGGCGCGTGGGTGCCGCAGTGGCCATGTAGACTCTCCCGGTCGATGTGCTGAACATGTGTACAGCGAGGCAGCGCGGCGTCAAGTCTCGCAAAGCGCCGCCGACGATGATAGCCTTGACGGAAATTACGACAAGGAGAGGTCTGATGCTGCACAGGTTCATACTGGCCGCGCTGCTCGCGCTGATTGCCCCGGCTGCGCTGGCTAACGAGCCCGCCATCGCCGCCCGGCAGGTGACTTTCATCGACGAGAGCCGCCCGATCAAAGCCAGCATGGGCTTCGCCGGATCGCCAACCCGGCGCATCGATGTGCGCGTCTGGCAGCCTGCCGGGGCCGGCCCCTTCCCGCTGGTGATCTACAGCCACGGCACTTTCGGCAGCGCCGACAATGCCATGCATCTGGTCGAGCATCTGGTGCGCCACGGCTATATCGTCGCCGCGCCGGACTATCCGCTGACCTCGAGCGCAGCCTATACTCATGTGCGCTTTGCCGACATTTCCGACGTCGGCCAGCAGACCCGCGATGTGAAATTCATCATCGACCGGCTGCTCGCCGATCCCGAAATTGGCCCCCGGATCGATGCCGGCAAGATCGGCGCCACCGGCCATTCGCTTGGCGCGGTGACGAGCTATTTCAGCACCTTCGGCCAGCAGACCCGCGATCCGCGCATCGCCGCCACCGCGTTGATCGCGGGCGGTGATCCGGTCGAATCGGCGCTGATGTCGGACATGGGTCTGCTGGGCACCGGCCATGCCGCCGTGCGCGTGCCGGTGCTGTTCCTTTCGGCGGAAAAGGATGTCTTCGCCCGGATAACCGGGCGGCCCTATGCGTCATACTCGCGGGTCGAAGTCCCCAAGACCGAAGTAATGATCAAGGGCGGGGTGCATGTCTGGTTTCGCGGGACGCCCGAAGTGCCTGCCGGCGGCAAGAACCCCGATTGCCTGTTTTTCGAACGGATGATGCCGAACATGGTGATGCCCGGCTGCGAGACGCCCAATGATCCAAAACGCGGCGGGCTGATTGACCCTGCGCGGCAACAGGAAATCACCCGGGCAGCAGTGCTCGATTTCTTTGATGCCTATCTCAGGAAGGATGCCCGGGCACTGGCGCGGCTGCGCGGGCTTGGGCGGTCATACCGAGAGGTCAGCGTGCGCGCCGAGAATTGAAGGGTTCGCGCAGAGGCGCGGAGAAGAAGTGCAATCGGCGAAGCCGTTTTCAGCCCATGACATCGCCATGGATCCAAGGCTCGGTTGGAGTAGTTTGTCTGCGGCGCAACAGGCTTCTTTCCTTCTCCGCGACTCCGCGGCTCTGCGCGAAACACGTCAGCCAAACGGCTCCTCGCCCGCCAGTTTGGTCCGCGTCAGAAGTCTGCCGCTCGCCGGATCATAGGGCAGCGCGCGGTGGAGTGTGCCGGTGTTGTCCCACATCACACAGTCGCCCAACTGCCATCTGTGGCGATAGGTGAAGCGATTCTGCGTCGCCCAGTCGCGCAAGCTGAAGAGCAGATCGAGGCTTTCCAGCGGGTCCATGCCGTTCACGCCGACGGCGGTGTTGCCCACCACCAGGCTCTTGCGTCCCGATCGGTGCTTCCACACCAGCGGCAGCCTGTTGCTGCGCACTTGCTGCCATTGGCGGAAAGTTTCGTAGGCCGGCTCCGGCTCGACACTGCGCTGTGCCGCCGCCAGCGCGTGCACGGCCTGCAAACCTTCAAGCCGTGCCTTGCGGTCCTCGGGCAAGGCCTCCCAGGCGGCATAGGTATTGGCGAACTCGGTATCACCGCCTTCCGCCGGTAGCACCCGCGCGCAGAGCAACGAGGCGAGGATCGGCACCTCGTGCATATAGCCGTCGAAGTGCCAAAAAAACGATGCGCGGGTGTATTCCGCGTTGGCACCGACATCGGCATCGAGTGAGATCGCGGTGCTGTGCCCATCGGCATTGTCCGGCGCAAAAGTGCCCAGCGTCCGGGTGAAGGCCACGTGTTCGGCTTCGGTAAAGTGGATGCGCGGAAAGACCAGCACCCCGCGCGATTCGAGCAACGCACGCAGCTCACCGGCATGGTCCCCGCCCAGCAGCGCCGTTTTGTCAGCAAGGACTTCCGCGCCGATCAGCGGTTTGATTGCCCGCCAGGCGAGGTCGCCGCTCACGCGCCCACCAACCCCCAAACGACTCTTCGCCTTCCAGCTTTGTCCGGTGCATCATGCGCCCGCATTCCGGGTCATACCATTCGGCGCGGTGCATGGTGCCGGTGTTGTCCCAGATCACGAGGTCTCCGGCAGTCCATTCATAGCTGAGCGTAAACGGTTCGCTGGTCGCCCAGTCGCGCAGGCCGTGCAGGATTAGCGCGCTTTCCGCCGGGCTCTTGCCGACCACCGACTGCGCGGTGTTGCCGATGACCAGGCTCTTGCGGCCCGACTTGTGGGTCCAGACCAGCGGCAGCTCGTTCTCGCCGATGCGGATATATTCTTCCAGCTTTGCCAGGCTCGGCTCGGGCGTGTGATAGAACACCGTCGCCCATGGCGCATGCAGCACCCTGAGACCGTCGAGTTCGGCCTGGCGTTCCGCCGGCAAGGCTTCAAAAGCGGCATAGGTATTGGAAAAGCCGGTGTTGCCGGTGCCTTTGGGCGAAGGTTTCTTGCACGAAAGCAGCGAGGCGAGGATCGGCACATCGTTGCGCGTGCCGTCGATATGCCAATA
>JANOBA010000238.1:0-1691 GCA_031411415.1 Novosphingobium sp. | reverse complement strand
GCAAGTCAGCACCCGCGCCCCGGTGGCGGCATAGAGCCAGGCGAGCTCGCGGCTGACTTGCATGGCAAGTTCGCGCGTCGGCGCGATGATCAGCGCCAGCGGGGCATTGGTGGGCTGCACCCGGCCGGCCTCGTCGAGGATAACTTGCGCCATGGCGAGGCCGAAAGCGACGGTCTTGCCAGAGCCGGTCTGGGCCGAAACGACAAGGTCGCGGCCTTCGGCTTCAGCTTCCAGAACGGCGGCCTGAACGGGCGTCAGCTCGGTATAGCCACGCGTTGCGAGCGCTTCGGAAAGAAGCGTGGGGAGGTTTTCTGGGATCATGTTCTCTTGCTTCGCGGGATTTCGCGGGGCCAGGGCGGCAGCGAAAGGGCGCGTGCGCCCGTGATTGCCCGCCCGATAGGCGCAGGCGGCGCTCGGCGCAAGGGGCGGCGCAAAACAGGAAAGCGCCCCGGAACCGGTCCCGAGGCGCCTACTGCAATGTTATTCTATTCAGACGGAATGGCTGATCACATGATCTCGCCGATTTCCGTGCCGCAGGCATAAACTTCCTTGTCGACGACTTTGTGGACCAGAATGCCCGATGCCGGTGCTTCGATCTCACGCGTCGTCTTGTCGGTTTCCAGCAGGTAGATGACCTGCCCTTCGGTCACTTCGGCGCCGTGGGGCACCAGCCATTCAGCCAGATTGCCCTCCTGCATGGACATTTCCAGTTTGGGCATGGTCAGCAAAGTCGACATGGGGAATACTCTTTCTAGTTTGATCTCAGCTCTTCACAATTTCCTTCACGCGGCCCACGATTTGGGCCGCGCCGGGAACCTGGCTGAATTCGATGGCGTTGGAGTAGGCGATGGGGGCATAGGCTGCGCCGAGGCGCTGGGCCGGGGCCTTGAGCTTGCCCCACAACTCCTCGTTGATCGTCGAGCAGATTTCAGCGCCGAAGCCGCCGAATTCGACTGCGGCATGAACGACCAGGGCACGCCCGGTCTTCTTCACTGATTCGAGCACGCGGTGGTAATCGATCGGCACCAGCGAACGCAGGTCGATGACCTCGACGTTGATGCCTTCCTTGGCCAGTTCCTCGGCTGCTATCATGCAGTGCAGGATCTGCCAGCCGTAGGAGATCAGCGTAATATCGCTGCCCTCGCGCTTCACATTGGCGACGCCCAGCGGGATGCGATAGTCACCGGTCGGCACCTCGCCCTTCTGGGTGAAGAGCAGCATCATCGATTCGAGCACGATTACCGGATCGGGATCGTTGATCGCGGAAAGGAGCAGGCCCTTGGCGTCCACCGGATTCGACGGATAGACCACCTTGAGGCCGGGCACATGGGTGAGCCAGGCTTCGAGGCTTTGCGAGTGCTGCGCGCCAAAACCGCCCATGCCGCCGCCAAGCTGCATCCGGATGGTCATCGGTGCATGGGTGGCCGCGCCCGACATGTAGCGCTGCTTGGCTGCATGGTTGGCGATCTGATCAAGGCAGACGGCGGTGAAGTCGATGAACATGATTTCCGCAATCGGGCTCATGCCGGCAATCGATGCTCCCAGTGCGGCGCCGATGATTGCCTGTTCGGCAATCGGGGTGGGGCGCACGCGGCGATCACCATACTTGGTCTGCAGGCCCTTGTTGGTGCCAAACACGCCGCCTTGCGGATCGCCGACATCCTCGCCCAGGATGAACACCTCGGGATTGG
>JANOBA010000237.1:0-10697 GCA_031411415.1 Novosphingobium sp. | reverse complement strand
CTTCAGCGTCGCACAGGAATTCCAAAGTCCTCACAGGCGCCTACCAGCGCGTCCACACTGCGCAGATTCTGCCGGGAAGCAGATAGTGGTGGCGCTGGATTCTCTCCGGGATAGGTCACCTCGCGGCCTGCAAGAATGCGGCCGATGGCTGGGCGGAGATCAATCTGCGTCAACATAGGCAGATCGGCCGCCAGCCAGGTCTGCGACGTACGCGGTCCGTGATAAGCGGATACGAACAAACAGTTCGTAATCGAACGCAAAGCCCCCATATGCGCTCCCTGCATGACCGCACCCCGCTCCCAGATACTGCGTCGGAAATCCAAGAGCGTGATGTGGTCGGGAATAGCGGTCACTATGGCTGGCAGAAGACGCGCAATCTTTTTGTAAACCTTCTTCAAGGTCCTCCGGGGCTTCGAAAACCCGCTCGTGTAAGAGCGCCAGTAGTCCGTCAGGACAGCGTCTGCGAATTGACCCTTCCAGAACACGGCCTGATAATCGAGTGTCTGCGCGATCTGGCGCAGGTGGCCGGCCCATCGCCAGTTCGCCAGATTGACCATACCAAAGGCCTCAATTATTTCGCGCGACCGCAACGTGCTGTCAGTATGATCCAGAAGCTCGCGCACCTCTAGGTTGAGCCGGTTGTCGATAACGAACTGTCGGACCAGCTGGAAGTTTGGCGCGGCGCTGTAGACGATCGTAGGATTCTTCCATGCGAGCAGCAAAAGATTGAGGCTGTCTTTGCCCCCGCACAGAATGACATTGGTCGTGCCCGGATTCCGGCGCTCGACTTCATCGATGTCTGCCTGCATCGCTTTCGCCATCATTTCGACAAAAACCTGCGGCTCCCGATGCTGACGAGTGAGCGCGGGTGGCCCGCCAACCCTGCGAATATCAGGATCAATGAACATACCGGGCGGTGTTGCGTCACCCTTTGTGTGCCGCAAATAACCCTCCCCCAAAGAGCCGATTGCAAGATGCCCTTTCTTTAGTAGAAGTGGCAGGGGTGAAAATGAATATAGATCTTGCCACTGATAAATTGGGTAAAAGAATGGCGGAAGAATAACTTGCGCGGCCTTGACGATATAAGCATCATGGACCTGCCAGAAAACCTCGCAGTTCAGGACATTTATTTCTTTCTGGCGCGTACCGATTTCCAGAAGCTCCGTATTGAGTGTTGGCACATTCATGTGTTCACACTCAATACACTCCGGACCAAGGCCAAATGGTCTCTCATACTAGCTCCCTACCGTCCTCGCCCTGGAAGCGAGGATAGAGTCCTCTCCACTCGAGTGCAATGTCGAACCCGTGGGGAATCTTGGCTTCAAGTTTCAGGTGCAACGGTTGAACTGAAGACTTTGATTTCTTCAGTCATGGCCACGGCGGGCGTGTTCCAGCCGAGGGGTTTTCGGGGTCGCCTGTTCATCAGTCGCGCGACGTCGTTCAGCTTGGTCTGGGAGGCGTCGCTGAGGTCGGTTGCCTCAATTTCAGCTTCATTGACGCTGTGAACGGCCGCAATGGACTTGCCCCCTGAGTGGGAGAGCCAGAATGACAGCCCTGGCGCTCTATCAAAAAAATGCGGTTACGGGATGAGTGATGGCGAAATATGGCGGCTCCTCGCTGAGTCACCTCATCGTCTACCGCAAGACTTTGGATGAAGGCATGCCAGGCGCGGTGGTCTTGGAAGGCGATGCGCTCCTTACGCCGCATTTCACCGAGTCCTATCATAAAGCGGCCTATCTGGGATACGACCTTACCCAACTTTTCGCGTATTCTGTCAGGATTCGACGATGGCGGCAACTCTACCTCAGGCTATACCAAGGGCTGGCGGCGGCTGATGACGCTTGCGTAATAGCTACTGATGTCAGTCCAAGGGTCACTGCCAGAAACGCTGTCGCGCCAGACCGACAAAGTTGGCAACGGTTTTAAGACCGTCCGCCTCTTTCTTGTGTAAATCCGCCAGAAGAAGATGCCGGGTATTGCGGGCATGATCGAGTTCGGTGGGGCCGGTGCCATAGGCGATGCCGAACTTGCCGTTCGGATGCTGGTCGACCCACTCCTGTCTGGAACCGAACATACCAGGCACGACAATACTCGTGCAGCCGCAGATGGCCGCGAACTGCGAATACATCGTAGCTTCGTCATAGGAGTAGAAGGTCGCGCAGCGATTGAAGACCTCGTTGGCCTGAGCATGAGACATGCCATCAATCTGGATGGCATCCTCGGTCTCGGGGAGGCGGGGCTTTCCTTCGCCCTTGCGCACGATGTAGCAGACGCCCTTGCGATCCGGACGGTTCTCGTTGCGGTAGGTCGGATTGATTTTCCACAAGTAAAGATCCGGCGCACCACCCGTCACATCGGGCAGGTCCGACATGGCACCGGCACGAAAGAACATCTCTTCGGGACCAAAGCTGTAAGGATGGACCAGCCCGGGCTTGTAGAGCAGCCAGCGTACGACATACCGCGCCTTCAGCGGGTTCCCGCGCACCAGTTCAGGATAGATGACAATGGAATTGGCGGTCAGATCGCGCGGCCGCGCGACGGGTGTATCAAGAAGCGGATTAGTGATCATCGGCTGTGGTCGTAGCAAGCTGCGCAGACTTCCGCGGAGGCCTTGCCTGAAGATTGGTCTGGCCTTCCACAACAAGGCCCGTTCCCCCATCCGATTCAGTTCATGCGCCAGATTATGCATGAAGATGACACCGCCGTTATCCTCGTGCCAAGGGAAGGTATAAATAATGTAATTCCGACCCTCTGCCAAGCTAAGCCTCATTGGCCAGATATTTTCGTTCCAGATCCAGCAAATCGCGCCTGCGATCGCAGAGCCTGCGCGCGGGGCTGCCGACGTAGATGGACCAATCATCTGTAGAATGCAGCACTAGTGCCATGGCACCAATAGCTGTGCCTTCTCCCAAATTCACGCCGGGACAAACGACGGTACCGGCCCCGACGATCACATGGCGACCCACCACGACCCTAGCGAATTTCTCCGACTTCAACGTAGCAGGAATCGTCGGATTGGTCATGGTTTTCCCACTATAGTCATCTGATTGGGAAAAAATCTTTACCCCGTACGCGATGCCTGAGAAATCTCCAAAAAAAACACCCGGGGATCCGCCCGCAACAAGGCAAAATGGAGCAAAATGTACATTCCTTCCAATCTCGACTCTGCCCGACACAACACAAAAGTCGTCGATGCGGCTGTTGTCGCCGATCCGCATCCCCTCAGCGCCATAAAGGGCGGCCTTGTCACTGATCTTGACGTTCCGGCCAAGCGCGGCAAAGCCCATTGTGTGCAGTGCATCTTCAGACAAATAAGCCAATGCAGACCTCATGCATTTGAACCGAGCCAGGCGCGCGTAATATCAATAACCCGTTCGATGTCATCGCCAAGGCTGAAATACAGGGGCAGGCGAACTAGGCGGGCATAGGTTTCGTCTGTTACCGGCAGATCGCCCTCTACCCGGCCAAAACGGCGGCCCCCCGGTGCGCTGTGCAGCGGGACATAGTGGAACGGGGCGATGATCTGGGCATCGCGCAGATGCGCGATCAGTGCATCGCGATCGTCTATGTCGCGCATCAGCAGATAGAACATGTGGCCATTGCCGGTCACGTCATCCGATTGCCACGGCAATGCCACTCGTTCGCGCTGCGCCAGATCGGCAAAGGCGGCCTGATAGCGGTTGAAAAGGGCAATGCGGGTGCGGCGGATAGTCTCTTCATGTTCAAGCTGTGCGCACAGGAAAGCCGCTACCAGTTCCCCCGGCAGGAAGGACGATCCGATATCGACCCATGTATACTTGTCCACCTGGCCCCGCAGAAAACGGGACCTGTTCGTTCCTTTTTCCCGAATGATCTCGGCTCGTTCGACCAAACCCTCGCGATTGACGGTCAGCGCTCCACCTTCGCCGCTGATAATGTTCTTGGTCTCGTGGAAGCTGAAGGCGGCCATGTCGCCCAAGCTGCCAGCCGGACGTCCCTTGTAGGTAGAGCCAAGCGCCTGCGCCGCATCCTCGACCACAAGCAGCCGATGGGCTCTGGCGAATTCATTCAGGCGGTCCATGTCCGCCGGAAAACCAGCGTAGTGCACCGCAAAGATTGCACGGGTGTGCGGTGTGATAGCCGCCTCGACCTTGTCAGGGTCAATATTCAGGCTTTGCGGGTCGATATCCACGAACACCGGTGTCGCGCCGCGCAGCGCAACCGCGTTCGCCGTTGACACAAAGGTGAAGGACGGCATGATAACCTCGTCCCCCGACTTGAGATCACACAGCATGGCCGCCATCTCGAGCGCTGCGGTGCATGAATGGGTCAGCAATGCTGCCGGCGATGACGTCAGTTGAGAGATGCGGGCACTGCATCGCTTGGTGAAATCGCCGTCTCCTGACAACTGGCCTTGGTCAAGAGCTTCTTTGAGGAAAGAAAACTCCCGCCCAACGATCGAAGGTTTGTTAAATGGAATCCGGGTCATCATGGTCCTAAAACAACATTACCCGATGCGTACAGCCCATGGATGCCTGAGCGCCCGATGTGGACCACAGACCTTGCATATGTTCTGCGACGCGCCGACGTAATTGGCCTCGAAACAATTTCCTGTGTGAGAAAACCAAAGTCTAATTGGCCCATCGCTACCCATGTGTCAACCCGTCCCCACTGTCTGCCGCAGACGCTATTGCCCATGTCTGCGCCACGGGTTCCCACCAAGCTTGATCCTTTTATCCGATCTGTCTGGCAGGTGTGGGAAATCCAGCCGTCATCCGCCTTGTGCAAAGAGCGCGGCCAGCTTTTCTACCGCTGCCCGAATGTCAAACTCGGCCTCAACTTTCCTGCGCCCCGCCGCCCCCATGGCCACACAGAGTGCGGGGTCTGACAGCAACTGGTCCAGCCGCAGGGCCAGCGTGTCCACATCCCCCGGCTGCACGATGAATCCGCTGACGCCATCCTGCACCAGTTCGGACACGCCTGCGACCTGCGTTGCGATCACCGGAATCAGGCTGGCAAGCGCCTCCATCAGCACCACGGGCAGGCCCTCGGCAAAGCTGGGCAGGACCAGCATGTCAGACGCCTCCAGCAGGGTGGCGACAGCGATCTCGTCCAGATAGCCGGTGAAGTGGACAGCGTTAGCGATGCCCAGGGTCTGCGCCTGTGTTTCAAGGGCGGCACGCGCCGGGCCGTCACCGGCGATGGTCAGCCGGGCGGTGGGGTGGCGGGCTTGGGTGGCAGCAAAAGCCTCCAGCAGCAGGGGTACGCCTTTGACGGCGTCAAGACGGCCGACAAAGCAGACATGGCCCAAAAAGGGTTTGCGCGGGGTGGTGCCATAGACGGCGGGCGTCACGCCGCAGTGGACGATGCGCAGCTTGTGCCAATGGGTCTGGTCGGAAAACAGCATTGCTTGCGACCGGCAAAAATGGCTGATGCAGACGACGAAGCAGGCGCGCGCGATCTTCTCGTCAAGGCGCCACCATTTCGGCTCGTAAAAGATCGCGGGCCCGTGCAGTGTGATGCTGAACGGAATGCCGGTCATAGCACTGGCAAGCATCGCCACCGTGCCACTGGAATCTGCAGAATGGTTGTGCAGATGCACCACGCCATTTTCTTGCAGATGGCGGGCGAGCACACCGGCCTCGGCAAAATAGAAGGCCTGCCAGAGGTTGGCCCGCAACCCCGGCGGACTGGTCCGCCACGCCAGTTGCAAGGCTGCCAACCAGCGGCCCGGGCTGCGGATCAGCGCCCCGATATGGGCACCAAGAAGCCGGGTCGGGCTTTTCGCTGCAGACTGGACGTGGAACGTTTGGGCGTGCTCGCTGCGCTGCACCTCGCCCACATGATGGCGAGCGGCAGTAGTGCGGATGGAGCAGGTATTGACTGTTATGCCGAGTCCGCGAAGTGCCAGCACCTCGCGCTGGATAAAAGTGTCTGTGGCGCGGGGATATTCGCCTGTCAGATAGGCAATCGGACCGATCTGAGGCTGGGGCGCAAGCTTGGTCATCGGCTGTCCTGCAAACTGGCGGCGGCACCATCGGGGAAGGGGCGGGCAACGAAACCTAACCGGTCCTCGGCTCGGGCGGCGCTGTAGCGCAGGGGCTTGAAACGGGCCGCCAGTGTTGCCTCGTGCAACCCTGCGGGCAGAAGACGCCGCAGCGGCGGCAGGATCGCAGCGGCAAGATCGGCGAGTCTGGCGCACCGGAGCAGCAGCCCAAGCGGCAGCCCGATCAAGCGATCCTTGCCGATCGCGCGCAGCCAATCACGCTGGCTCGGCGCATCGGGGGCAACCAGGTTGACGACTTCTACATGTCCCGCCGCATTCGGCATCGGGACATCGCTCTGCAGCAGAACCCGCGCCTGACGGGCGGCGCTCACCAACGCGGCCGCACAATCATCGACATGGATCGCCGGGACTCGGGCGTTTCCACCCGGGCAAAGGACCCGCCCACCAAAGCTGAAGCCAAGCCGGGCTGTCCACATATGGCCGGGCCCGTAGAGCGCCCCGATCCGCATCAGCCCAACCAACAGCCCAGAGGCTTGGGCCGCGCGGATTGCCACCGCTTCCTGGGCAAGCTTGGCCCGGCAATAGGCATCGCGCCAACCTGGATCGGGCTCTACCGGGGTGCGTTCGTCAAGCGTGGCCCCGCCGGGCATCGCCGCATAGCCATAAACGGCGAAGGAACTGGCAAGCAAAAGGCGCGGTCGCGCTTTCTCTGTCGGCAGGGCTGCAAGCGCGGTTGCCACAACCTCGGTTGCGGCGACCGTATCGCGGGCCTGCTCGGCATCTGTTCCACGCATCAGCGCTGCGGCATGTATGACCGCCGTCACGTCGCCGAGAAGTGGCGCGAGTTCTCCGGCAGCCCCCAGCCCGGCCAGATCAAGCCATTTCACGGTCACTCCCGCATCATCTGCCCAGAGAGACTCTGCCCCTTTCGAGCGGGCCAGCGCCACCACCGGAACCCCGGCGCTTCGCGCAGCTGCAACCACAGCGCGGCCAAGAAAGCCCGCCGCCCCGGTGATCAGGAACCGCTCTTCAACGCTCATGCCAGCGGCTCCAACGGATCGAATCTCGAAACGAGCGGGTAGGGCATCGCCGGAATGCCGGCGCGCGCGGCCTCGGGGCGGTTGGCAAAATGCGCGGCAAGCGTCAGTTCGGTCACGTGCAGCGCAAAGCGGGCGCCCATCTGTGGCGGCCGGCCCTCGCGCTGCGCAGCCGCCATGTCGGCAATCGCGCGGCAGAAGTCACGGACCTGCGAGCCGCGATAGCGCGCGATCTTCTCCTTGCCACCGATAAGGGGCAGGCGTTTGGCGACCGGGGACAGGAAACGGCGGCGGCGCAAAACCTGATAACGTTGGCTGCGAACAGGTGAGGTGTCACTGCGCGGATCCTCGACACTCAGCACGCCGTCGTCGCCGAACAACTGCAGCCGATGGTCATGCGCCGCGTAGATGCCGTTGGTCATCCGCGCCACCACCCCAGAGGCGAAACGGATCGTGGCGACAGAGAAGTCGGGCGTCTGGCGAATATTCAGGCCAGAGATCTTGTCTGGCATCAGGATCTCCGACTGCGCGCTGATGTGTTCGGCCGGGCCGAACATGGCGCACAACCAAGTCAGAACATACCCGGCATGTTCGATCGTACAACCGGTTTCAAATTCATCAACTGCAGGCCAGGCAATGCCCGCCTCGTTGATCCATTTGGCATACGGCGCCTTCGAGACCATTCCGTCTTCCATCTCGGCATAGACGAGCCGGATCGGACCCACCGAGCCCGCCCGTACTGCCCGCCATAGTGTCTGCGCAACCGGTCCAAGAAGCGTACAGGGCGCCGCGCCAAGCATCAGTCCACGCGCTTCAGCCAAATCAACAAGCGCCTGCGCCTCGGGCAGACTCATAGCCAGCGGCTTCTCGCTGTAGACATGCTTTCCGGCCTCCAGCAAAACCCGGGTCGTCTGATAATGGGCCGAAGGATTCGTAAGGTTCAGCACCAGTTCCGTACTAGTGTCTGCCAAAAGAGCCTCCAACGAAGGATAAGCTTTGGTCCCGGTAAGCAGGGCAAAGGCTTCGGCGCGCGATCGCTCGATGTCGTAGACACCCGCGAGCTCCAGTTCAGGATGCATCGCAAGGGTGAGCCGATACATATTGGCGACATAGCCACAGCCTAGCACGGCGATACGCATCTGGTGTCCTGCCTTCTTCCCGCTACGCCCGTCACGACCGCCCAACCACCGCGCGAGAATGTCAGTTGCCTGCATGGACCGCCTCGACCTCCTGCGTGGCACGACGCTTGCCCACGATCAGCGCCCGGCGCTGGTAGGCACGGATCATCGCAACGAGCTCAGTGTCCTGATGGCGCGGCGCCCCCGACAAGGCAGCCTTCACATAGCCCCACCACGTCGCCAGCCCGCCGATCACGACGGGCGGATGGACAATCCGGTAGACACAGGTCGCGGTGAAGTAGAAGAAATCGCTGCCCATGTAATACTGGCCGTAACCATGGCGCATCCGTCCGGTCAGCACACCCTTCTGGCTGGTGCCCATCGGACGCAGATGTTCAAAGCGTAGGTCCGGGTCGCCCCAGCTGCAAGCAATCCACCCCAGTTGCCGTGCCTTGTGGCAGTCGATCGCATCCCACATCACTTCCGGCACAAAGCCACCGATTTCACGAAAACAGGTGCTGCTGTAGAATTTGGTCATGCCCACTGACATCTCATCTCCGCATTTCTCCGAGATCATTTGCCCAGAGGCGCTGCGGAAATAGGGCTTGCCGCTGCAGGTGCCGATGCGGGGATTGGCCTGCATCCGCGCCATCAGAGCCCTGAAATAGGTTTTTGGCAGATCCAGATCGAGGTCGAGCTTGCATAGGTAGTCAAAGCTCTGCCAATCGACCTGATTGAGTCCGTAGTAAAACGCCTCGACTACGCCCGGCCCCACGGCCCGCATGCCACGGTCGGGTTTGGTCACCACCATGATCCAGGCGTGGCGGGCGGCATATTCCATCAAGATCGTAGGGGTCGCATCGGTCGATCCGTCATCGACGATAACCCAGAGGGAGGGCTGTGCGTCTTGCGCCACGACGCTATCAAGCGTCTTGCGCATATAGAGGGCCTCATTCCGGCATGGTGTAACCAAAAGATAGGTCTGGGGCGTTGAATCGCTAGGCATCAGGGCTCCCAAAGGTCAGAAGAAACACATTTGCCGCAAACGATGCCATCCATAGACGATGGCCGCAATCCCAGCGACTAACGGCATCACGGCCGCATCTCGCACAAAAAACGTTCAAGATAAAGCAAACGCTGCATTCCTCACTGTTCGCCGGGTTGATCATGGCAAAAAGGGTCATCCTAGCCGATCGTGGATCAGGTTTTGCCAAATTTCAAAGTCCCGTATCTTGATGCAGTCTGAGTTGCAGAATTTCTCTGTGCTGCAGTATAGGGAGATGTCCGTCGGAACGAAAACGCCTTTCTTTCCAGAACCGGTCGAGTTTGGCAGGAGATGCGCTTTGGACCAGATGATGACATTCCGGCCCGAGCAGAGAAAGGTGGTATCAGACCAGCCCGGCGTATCCATCACTACCCCCACCCGCATGGCCCTACTGGCCGAGATCGAGGGACTGCTGACCGCGTGCACGGGCTTTGCGCTTGCCACGCTGAACCTGGACCATCTTGTCAAACTGCGCCGTGACCCCGCCTTTCGTGCCGCCTATGCCGCGCAAAGCCATGTGGTTGCCGATGGCAACCCTGTTGTCTGGTTGCAGCGGCTGGCCGGCTGCCCGGTGGAACTGGTGCCGGGGTCCGAGTTGATTGCCCCTCTTGTGGCGATGGCCGCGCGGCTGGGGGTGCCGGTGGCCCTGCTGGGGTCAACCGAGGCGACACTTGCACTGACCTCGGCACGGCTCAAAGCCGATCATCCCCATTTGACGATTGTCGCCTGCATCGCCCCGCCGCAGGGCTTTGACCCCACAGGTCCCGCGGGTGAGGCCGCCCTGAGCCGGCTGACCGCGACCGGGGCGCGGCTGTGCTTTCTCGCGCTTGGCGCCCCCAAGCAGGAGATTCTGGCCGCCCGCGGCCATGCCCTGCTACCTGAAGCGGGCTTTGTCTCGATCGGAGCCGGGTTGGATTTCATCGCGGGCACGCAAAAACGCGCACCGGTCTGGGTGCGGCGAATTGCCATGGAATGGGCGTGGCGCATGGCGCTGAACCCGGGCCGGTTGGCGCGGCGCTATCTGGATTGCGCGCTGATCCTTCCTGGACTGGCACTCGCTGCATGGCGAGCGCGGCCGCCTTCCTGACCCTTACAGGAACAGGAAGCTGTCCTCGGTCAATTGCGCCGCACTCGTCAGGCCGGTCAGGGTGATGGTGATGTCGGTCGTGGCATCGCCGTTGATGTCCACCAGAACCTGGTTGCCCACCACCCGGGCCTCGCTGTTGTCATGGCCGCCGCTGAAGGCACCGGCCCCCACATAGGCGAAGGTACCCAGCTCCAGACCGTCAAAGCGCAGCACATCGCCGTCCGCTGCGGTGAAGTCCGAGATCACGTCCACGCCACTGCCCATGCTGTTGAACACGAACTGATCCGCACCGGTGCCGCCATCTAAGGTGTCATTACCCAGCCCGCCAAGGATGGTGTCATCACCGTCAAGGCCACAGAGGTTGTTGCTGCCGCCATTGCCGGTGATGGCATTGGCCCCGGCATTGCCGGTGCCCGCAGCCCCC
>JANOBA010000236.1:0-19801 GCA_031411415.1 Novosphingobium sp. | reverse complement strand
GCGTCATCGCCCCAGTCATAGAAGCCGAAACCCTGCGCGCGCAGAGCGGCGCGTTCGGCGGTGCTGAGGCGCAAGAACAACAGGTTGGCCTCGACGGCATGCAGCAGGCGATCATTGGCAGCGGCGGCAATTTCCTGCGCGGCGGCATTGGCGTGGCGGGCGTTTTCAAGCCACAGGTCGCCTTCGAGCAGCGCCAGCAATTGCGCCGCCATGAAGCGGCCTTTCGATTGCAAATGCCCCGCCCGCTTGCGGCGCAGGCAGACGAGTTCGGCAAGTTCGGGGTCGAACAGCACCAGCGCCTCGGCCCCCATGCCGCCGTTCTTGACCATACCGAAGGCCAGCGTATCGACCCCGGCGGCGCAGCTCATCGCCGCAGGAGCTCCGCCCCGGAAAGCCACCGCATTGGCAAAGCGCGCGCCGTCCATGTGCAGTTTCAATCCGCGCGCTCGGCACAGCGCGCCGATCGCCGCCACTTCGTCCGCCGTGTAGCTCAAGCCATATTCGCTCGCCTGTGTTATCGCGGCGGCCTGCGGCTGGACATAATGGACGCCCTGATCAAGCCCGCCGAGCAGCGCGGCAATGGCCTCCGGCGTCAGCTTCGCACCCTCGCCATCGGCCAGCAACAGCTTGGCTCCGTGCGTGTAGAATGCCGGCGCACCTCCTTCGCTGGTCTCGATATGCGCCTCGCGGTGGCAGATCACTGCGCCATGCGGCACCGCCAGCGCGGCAAGCGCAAGGCCGTTGGCCGCCGTGCCGCTTGAAACCCACAGCGCCGCGCAGGGCTGGCCGAACAGTGCTGAAAAAGCCTCGTCCAGCCGCGCGCTCAAGGCATCGCCGTCATAAGGAGAATCGCCAGCGTCGGCGCTGCGCATCGCTGCCCAGACTTTCGGGTGAACGGCGGCGGCATTGTCGGAGATGAATTGCATCGCCATATGCTAGCCACAGGAGACAGCAGATGGAAAGCGTTACGATCAGTGCCCACGAAAAGGGCGATGCCGGCGAGTATCACGCCCACGTTGAAGGCAGCCCGATCATCGGCCGGCTGACCTGGATTACCCGCGATGGCGCGCGGGTTGCCGAACACACGCTGGTCCCGCCCGAAATCGGCGGGCGCGGGGTGGCAGGAAAGCTGGTCGAGGCGCTGATCGCCGACGCGCGTGAACAGGGCTTTCGCATCGTGCCTGTATGTTCCTATGTCGCCGCAGCTTTCGACAAGCATCCCGAATGGGCGGAACTGAGGGCCCCAGACCTGCACTGACCAAGTCTGCTGGACTTGGTTCGGATTTTTAACTATCGGGCGCCAGACTCACAGCCGACAAAGAGCCTTGCCCATGTTCGATTCACTGTTGACCCGCTTCGACCCGCTTGAGCTGTGGCTGGGGGCATTCCTGATCACCGGGTTGATTGCCGGCATCGCTTCGGGCTGGTTCAAGGCGCGCAAGATCCAGCCCAAGGGCTTCAGGTTGAAGCAATTCGGCTTCGAGGCGATGATTGCGGTGATCAGCGTCGCCTTTTCGGGCGCGCTCATCGGCGGCGCGCAAAGCTGGCTCAAGGCCAACGGCTATATCGCCTTTCAGCAGGGACCAACCGCATGGTATGTCGTGCTGTTAGAATATGCGGCCTATTTCATCACTTTCGACACCTGGTTCTATTGGCTGCACCGCTGGATGCACAATGAGCCGTTCTACAAGTGGATTCACAAACTCCACCACCGCTCGACCTCGCCGAACCTGCTGACGACGCTCTCGGTCCATCCGTTCGAATCGTTCATCAACGGTGGCTGGATGGTGATCTTCATCACGCTTTATGATGTCCACCCCGCCTCGATGGCCTTCATCGGCGCGACCAACATCATCATGGGGCTGTATGTCCACTCGGGCTACGAGTTGTTCCCGCGCTGGTGGAACAAGAGCTGGGCGACCAAGTGGTTCATCACCGCGACCTTCCACGATCAGCATCACAAGTATTTCACCGCCAATTTCGGCGGCTACACGACGATCTGGGACCGGATCTGCGGCACCATGCGCCCGAAGTTCGAAAGCGATTTCGTCAAGATCAAGGACCGCGCGCGCGATTGGCGCAAGGCCGATACAGGCGCCCTAGCCAGCGAAGCCTGATTTCAGGAATCGCTCCGCCAGCCCGGCCATGAAGGCTGCGCCGCTGGGCATGACTGCCTCGTCGAGCATCATCCGCGTCGAATGGATGCCGCAGCAGCTGGCCCAGTTATCGCCTTCGGGCGCCATGCCGATGAAAAACATCGCACCCGGCGTCTTTTCCAGCACATAGGAAAAGTCTTCCGCGCCCATGATTGGGTCGGGCAGTGTGTGGAACGCCTCTGCGCCGAACATGGCCATGGCGGTCGCGGCGCCGAATTCCACGGCGCGGGCATCACAGATAGTGACCGGGAAGCCTTCCTCGATGGTCACGTGTGCGGTGAGCCCATGCGCCCCGGCAATCCCCGCCGCCAGCAGCCGGATACTATCGGCCAGCCGCGCGCGGTGTTCGGCCGACAACGTGCGCATCGTGCCGCGCAGCACCGCGCGGTCGGCAATCACATTGTGCGTGCTGCCCGCGTGGATCGAGGCGACGGTGATCACCACCGGATCGTGGACATTGAACTGGCGCGTCACCAGCGTTTGCAGCCCCATGACAATCTCGGCGGCAACCGGCACCGGATCGCGCGTCTGATGCGGCAGCGAGGCGTGGCCGCCCATGCCCTCCACCACGATCTCGATCATGTCGGCCGCCGCCAGCAGCGGCCCGGCGCGCCCGGCGATCAGGCCATGCCGGGAATTGGGCATGACATGCAGCGCGAAAGCGGCATCGGGAAGCGGGTCCAGCAGTCCGTCTTCCAGCATGAACCGCGCGCCGTGATGGCCCTCCTCGCCCGGCTGGAACATGAACAGCACTTCGCCCTTGAGCGAGGCCGCGCGCGCGCTCAGCAGCTCCGCCGCCCCGGCAAGCATCGCAGTGTGCGCATCATGTCCGCAGGCGTGCATCGCGCCGGAAATGGTCGAGGCGAAATCGAGCCCGGTTTCCTCTGGCATCGGCAGCGCGTCCATGTCGCCGCGCAGCAGCACGCGCTGGCCCGGCCCCGCGCCGCCTTTCAGCACCGCGACCATGCCGCTGGTCGATGGCCCCTCGCGCCATTCGAGCGGCAGATGCGCCAACGCCGCGCGAACCTTGGCGCTGGTCTTCGGGGTCATCAGTCCCAGTTCGGGCTCGGCATGGATCGCGCGGCGCAAGGCGACGATGGCGCCTGCATGCGAGCGCGCTTCGTTGATCAGGGTCTGGTCTGGCATGGCCCCATGATAGCCGGGTTTGGTGCCAAGTCGAGCGCGTCAGGCAAGCTTTGCGGCGATGGCCCGCGCGGCGGCATTCTGCTTTCGCACCGAGACCAGCATCAGCGCGTTGAGCACCACGGTCTGGTAGATGAAATACCACAGCGGGCTGCCCGCGATCATCGAAAAGCCCAGCAGGATCGCGCGCGGATTGGGGCCGAGTACCTTGAGCAACGGAAACAGCGGCAACGCTTCTGCCTGCACCGCCTGAGCGATCTGTGACCGCGCCGCCGGGTCCGTGCCCGCCGCCTCCACTGCGGCATCGACCTTGAGCGCCTCGTGAGTCATGCCACTGGCGAGTTCGAGATAGCCCGAGACGATCTCGGCAAATCCGAACCTGCCGGTTTTCAGCTCACCCTTGTGGGTATTGCGCAGCCACGGCGTGCCATAGACCCACCACTGGTATTGCCGCCGCTGAACCTCGACATGGTTAGCCTGAACAAAGTGGCTGAACCCTGTGGCAACCACCATCGGCCAGGCCCAAGCAGCGCCAATTTGCTGGGCGAGCAGCCAGCCGAGAATGAAATAGACAATAATGTGACTGGTATAGTCGCAGATCCCGTCGATCATTTCACCCAGCGGACTGCTTCGCCCCGTCAGCCGCGCAAGATCGCCATCTGCGCCGTCAACCACGTGCCAGGTCATGTGGAGCAGCAATCCCGCCACCGCGCCCGGCCAGCCCCAGCCGTGGATGAAGGTCTGGGCATAGACGAATCCCGCCGCCACCACGAAGCAGCCGCCGATCACCGAGACCACGTTGGGCGAGATCGGAGTTTTCGCCAGCAGCCGCGCCAGTTGCCAGGCCAGCGGATGATAGAGATAGAAATTGAGCGAATCCTGCAATTCGCGAGGGCGAACTGGCCGCTTCAGACTGGCGGGCCGTGTCGGCTGGTTGCTGCCTGATATGGTGCTTTCCGCCAAGTTCTGCCTCCTGTCCTGTCCGGATTCGGACCGGCCCGGGTGTGCGCCAGTTGGGCCCGGCGCGTTCGGGGCTATCACTGCAAATCGGCTCCTTTGCAACCACTTCGCCCGCGATTGCCCCCACCAGTCAGAAGGCTAAACGGGAAATTCTGGCGCGGATAAGTGACATTCCTGTTACGTGTCCTTGCGCAAAGCACTTGCTTTTGCCGCGCGTTTTCGCAATGCGGGCCCCATCCACCGGGCGAAACGCGCCTGCCGGAAGGGATTAAAATTGATGAAGCCTATTAAGGTCGCCGTGATCGGCGTGGGTAACTGCGCCTCTTCGCTGGTGCAGGGCGTCGCCTACTACCGTTCGAACAATTCACCGCAAGGCCTGATCCATGACCGCATTGGCGGCTATGGCGCTGGTGATGTGGATTTCGTGCTGGGTGTCGATGTCGATGCACGCAAGGTTGGACTGGATATTTCCGAAGCCATCTTCGCCGCGCCCAATTGCACGGCCGTGTTCCAGGAAAACGTGCCGGCCGCCGGCAACAAAGTCATCATGGGCAAAGTGCTTGACGGTGTCGCCGAACACATGACCGGCATGGGCGATCGCGGGTTCATCCTGTCCGATGCACCCGAAGCAACGCACGAATCCATCGTTGCCGCGCTGAAAGACACTGGCGCCGAAGTGCTGCTCAACTTTCTGCCGGTCGGCTCGGAAGAAGCCACCGAATTCTATATGGAATGTGCGCTGGAAGCGGGCGTTGCGGTGGTCAACTGCATGCCGGTGTTCATCGCCAGCCGCCCGCATTGGGAACGCCGCTTTGCCGAAAAGCGCATCCCCATCGTTGGCGACGACATCAAGGCGCAGATCGGTGCGACCATCGTCCACCGCGTACTGTCCAGCCTGTTCGGCGCTCGCGGGGTCGATATTGGCCGCACTTACCAGCTCAACACCGGCGGCAATACCGATTTCATGAACATGCTCGACCGCCAGCGGCTGGGCAGCAAGAAGGAATCGAAGACCGAAGCCGTCCAGGCGATGCTCGCCCAGCGACTCGCGGATGAGAACATCCACGTCGGCCCATCGGACTATGTGCCGTGGCAGAAAGACAACAAGCTGTGCTTCCTGCGCCTTGAGGGCTACCAGTGGGGCAATGTGCCGATGAACCTGGAGCTCCGCCTCTCGGTGGAGGACAGCCCCAATTCGGCCGCCTGCGTGATGGATGCGATTCGCTGCTGCAAGGTCGCGCTTGAGCGCGGCGAAGGCGGGGCGCTGATCGGTCCGTCCGCTTATTACTGCAAACATCCACCGCAGCAGTTCAACGACGATACCGCCGGCCAGATGGTCGAGGAATATATCGCCGATGCTGCGCTGGCAGCTGAGTAAGCGCCAACCGGTAGTGACACGAAGCGGCGCCGGACGAGTTCCGGCGCCGTTTTCATTGGGAGAGCACGCATGGACGCCCTGATCATCGCCGCTGGATATGGCAGCCGGCTGCGCGAAATATCCGATGCCAAGCCGCTGACGCCTGTTGCCGGAATCCCCTTGCTCGAACTGGGTGTGCGCCAGGCGGTTGCGGCGGGGATAAAGCGCGTCGTCGTCGTCACCGGGCATCAGGCTATCGAAATCGAGAAATTCCTGCCCACGCTCTCTGTCCGCGTCGGCATTCCGGTGATTTCCGAGCGCGTGACGCATTGGTCAACGCCCAACGGCCATTCGGTGATCGCGGGCGCAGCCAAGATTTCGGGCGACTATCTTTTGATGATGGCCGACCACATCTTCGAGGGCTCGATCCTCACGCGGCTGGTCCAGGAAGGCACGAAAAGCCGCGGCGTGACGCTCGCCATCGATCGGCGCACGGACAACCCGCTGATTGATCCCGAGGACGCGACCTGGGTCAGGACCGACCGCGACGGCCGAATCGAGGCGATCGGCAAGAGCATCGCAGATTATGACGCAGTCGATTGCGGCGCATTTCTCGCCACACCCGAACTCGCCTATGCGCTTCGCGCAGCCATCGCCGATGGCAAGGCAGGCAGCCTCTCCGAAGGCATGCAACGTCTCGCCGACGCAGGCCGCGCCGCGACGATGGATATCGGCGATGCCTGGTGGCTCGATGTCGATGATCCACGCGCCCATGCGCTTGCCGAGGCAGAAGCGCCGAAATACCTGCCCGAAATTTTCGCGCCGGCCTGAAGCGCGGTCAGTCCCAGCGGATCGGCAGCGAATCCATGGCGATGATATTGCCTGAATGGAACGTAGCGGGCCGGTCCGGGTCGAGCCGGAAAGGCGGCAAGCGCTTCAACACCTGCTGGTAGAGCACCTGCAGCTCAACCCGCGCCAGATGCGCGCCAAGGCAGCGGTGGACGCCCGCGCCGAATGCCAGATGCACCTTGTTTTCGCGTTCAAGGTCGAACTTTTCCGGCGCGGCGAATTCGCGCGGATCGAGATTGGCGCCGGGGTAATAGAGCACCAGCGACTCGTTCTCCTTCATTTCCCAGCCCGCAAAGCTGCAATCTTTGGCGATGCGGCGTTGCGGCACGGCGAAGCTATAGCGGCGCAGCATTTCCTCTGCTGCCTCGACAATGAGATCGGGCTGGGCGCGCAGCCGGGCCTGAAGATCGGGGTTCATCGCCAGATGGCGCATGGCAAAGCCCATACCGTTGATCACGGTGTCGAGCCCGGCGATGAACAGCAGGACGCAATAGTCCTCCATCAGTTCCACCGTCATGGTCTCGCCTTCGATCTCGGTCTGCCACAACAGGCTGATGATATCGTCCTGCGGATCATCCTTGCGGGCCATGATCTCGGGCAGCATGGAATTGGCGACTTTGCGGAACAACGCGCCAGACGCCATCGCATCGGCGCCGGTATTAGCGAGGAATTCTTGCACCAGCTCACGGAATTCCGGCAACCGGCGAACCGGCAGTCCCATCAGTTTGAGGAAGATAGTCACCGGCAGCGGCACGGCGATGGCGGGAATGAAATCGCAATGCCCCTGATCGATCACTGCATCGATCAGCCGGTCGGTCAGCGCGCGGATGTCATCAATTTGCTGCATCGCGGCGCGTGGGCTGAACGTCTTTTGCAGGGGTCCGCGCAACCTCGTGTGATCGGGCGGGTCCATCGAGATCGGGGTCGCCTGCGGTATGCGAGGCATGCCTGGAGGCATCATCGCCAACATTGCCTTGAGCTGTTCGGGCGGCATGAAGGTGCTGGTAAAGCGATCTGGATCGCGCGCTGCCTCGGAGATTTCGGAATAGCCCATCACAATCCAGCGCCCGCCGTTGCGCGGCGTCCAGAACACCGGCGGTGCATCGCGCAAGATCTCGCGCAGCCGCTCGTGCGGATTGACCAGCAAGCCCGGATCGGAACGGAAATCGAAATCGTAGACGGCTGCGGGGGGGATGTGGGCCGGGACCGGGACAGCTTCGCTCAGGGTGTTCACGGCAGGGATTTCCTCTCTTGCGCGCTTTTGCGCTGCGGACAGGCTAACCTAGCGCGCCTCTATGATCCATCGCAAATCACAGGCTGCGCCATCTGCCCAGAACCGTCCGGTCGGCAAGGATAGCGCGCGCCGCGTTGTGTCCCGGCGCACCGGTCACGCCGCCGCCCGGATGGGTGCCGGCGCCGCACATATAGAGGCCTTTGATGGGCGCGCGGTAGTCGCCGTGGCCCAGCACCGGGCGCGCGGCCCACAGCTGATCAAGGCTCATCCGCCCGTGAAAGATGTCGCCGTCCACCAGGCCGAACTTGGCCTCGAGATCGCGGGGCGAATGGATCTGGCGGGCGATGATGCTGTCGCGGAAATTGGGCGCATGCGCAGTCACTGTGTCGATGATGCAGTCCGCCGCCGCCTCGCGCTCGTCGTCCCAGCTGCGGCCGTCTGGAAGCTTGGCGGCAAAGTGCTGGCAGAACAGGCTGGCGACATGCGCGCCCGGCGGCGCCAGTGTGGGATCGACCGTCGAGGGGATGGTCACCTCGACAATGGGGCTGCGCGACCAGCCGTGTGCGCGGGCATCGTCGAAAGCCCGGTCCATATAGTCCAGCCCCGGGGCGATGATGATCCCGGCGCCGTGATGCTCTGCCTGCATGGCGCCGGGCAGGACGGTGAAATCAGGCAGTTCCGCCAGCGCGACATTCATCCGGAAGCTGGCCGAACCGGTCTTGTATTGCGCAATCCGATGGCGGAATTGCGGGCTGAGATCGGCTGGATCGATCATGTTTCGATAGAGCAACGCCGGGCCGACATTGGCCGCGACGATGGGCGCGGCCAGCTCCTCGCCACTTTCCAGCACCACGCCCGCCGCGCGCCCGCTTGTCACCAGCACTTTGGCCACCGGCGCCTTGTGGCTGATCTCCACGCCCAGATCGCGGCAGGCCGCTGCCATCGCCTCGCTGATCGCGCCCATGCCGCCGATGGCGTGGCCCCAGGCGCCTTTCACCCCGTTCACTTCGCCAAACACGTGGTGCAGCAGCACATTGGCCGAGCCGGGGGTCGATACCCCGGCAAAGTTGCCGACCACCGCATCGAAAGCGAAAGCCGACTTGATCCGGTCATTCTCGAACCAACTATCAAGGAATTCGCGCGCCGGCAGGGTGAATATGGCGAGCAATTCCTGCTGAGCGGCCAGATCGAGCCGCGCCATGGGCCAGCCCCCGCGGACCAGTTTTGCCAGCGCGCGCAAGCCGCCGCCGGGCCGCGGGGGCTCTGCCAAGGCAAGATCGCGCAGCAACGCGGCGACTTTCTCAAGTGCGTCCAGATAGCGCGGATAGGCCTCGGCATCCCTGGCCGAGAACCGCGCAAACTCGGCCTGGGTACGCGCCATCCCGCCGCCGACTTTCAGATAGCCATCTTCAAAGGGCAGGAAATTGGCGAGCGGGCGCTCGGCGATCCTCAGGCCGCGCTCATGCAGCCCCATGTCGGCGATGACTTTGGGACGCAGCAGGCTGACCGTGTAGCTCGCGGTGGAATTGCGGAAACCGGGATGAAACTCCTCGGTGACGGCGGCCCCGCCGACCACATGCCGCCGCTCAAGCACGCGCACTTTCAACCCCGCGCGCGCCAGATAGAAAGCGCAGACGAGGCCATTGTGCCCACCGCCCACGATCAGCGCATCGTATCGGCTTGTCACTGCGATCGTTCCTTCCCGCTGGCCTGCCCGGCGCACTGCTGCTAACTGACTTGGCGATGCCCGAACAGTCCGCAAAGCAAATTCCGGTACCGAAGCCATGCGCATAGCCGTCGCCGACGTGGGCGGCACCAATGCCCGCTTCGCTCTTGCCGAAGTGGCGGGCGGCGCGGTGCGCATGCTTGGCGAGCCGGTGGTGCTCAGCGCGAAGGACCATGCCGGGCTGGCGCAGGCCTGGCAGGCCTTCGGCGCGGCACTGGACGAGCCGCTGCCGCGCCATGCCGCTTTCGCCCTCGCCGGGCCGGTCACTGGCGGGCCGGTGCGTTTCGTCAATTCCCACTGGGTGGTCGATCCGGCAGGCCTGCATGAGGCGCTGGAGCTGGATGGTTCGCTGCTGCTCAACGATTTCGGCGCGATGGCGCATGCGGCGCACGCGCTGCCGCCCGGAGATATGGCGCACCTGCTGGGGCCGGATGTGCCCTTGCCCGATTCCGGCGCGATTTCGGTGATCGGCCCGGGCACTGGCCTCGGCGTTGCCGTGCTCCAGCGCCGCGATGAAGGCCCGGTCGTGCTCGAGACTGAAGGCGCGCACATCCATTTCGCGCCGCTGGACGCAGACGAGGCGCGGGTCTGCGCGGCCATCACGACAGCACACGGGCGCACTTCGGTGGAGCGCGTGGTTTCTGGCCCGGGCCTGGGCGAAGTGGTGCGCGCCTTTGATCCCGATGACCGCCGCAGCGATGCAGACCTGTGGGCGGCGGCCATCACTGGCGAATTGCCGCGCGCGCTGGACCTGTTCTTGGCCAGCTACGGCGCGGCTGTCGGCGATCTCTCGCTGGCGCATGGCGCGCTGGGCGTGGTGCTGACCGGCGGGCTGACCGCGCGGCTGCGGGCACTGCTCCCCGCAGCCGCTTTCATGCCCGCTTCTGTGACAAGGGGCGCTATACCGGGCGGATGGAAGTCATCCCGATCAAACTGATAACCCACCCGCAGCCCGGCCTGTTTGGCGCCGGCGCGGCTTTTGCGAGGCACTTGCCATGAGCCGAATTGATGAACTGATGCGCACCGCGCCGGTGATCCCGGTGCTGGTGATCGACGATGCGGCGTATGCCGTGGCGATTGCCCGCGCGCTGGTCGCCGGCGGCCTGCCCGTGCTGGAAGTGACGCTGCGGACACCGGCTGCGCTCGATGTAATCCGCGAGATGAAGCAAGTGTCCGGCGCAATTGTCGGCGCGGGGACCGTACTGAACCCCAAGGACCTCGACGCGGCGCTGGGCGCGGGCGCGGAATTCATCGTCTCGCCCGGGCTGACCCCGGCGCTGGGCGCGGCGGCGGTCGCATGCGGCGTGCCGTTCCTGCCGGGCACGGCCAATGCGGCCGACATCATGCTCGGGCTCGATCTCGGGCTCACCCGCTTCAAGTTTTTTCCCGCCGAGGCATCGGGCGGGATGGCCGCGCTCAAAGCCATTGCCGCGCCCTTCGGCATGGCGCGCTTCTGCCCGACCGGCGGCATAACTCAGGCCAGCGCGGCGCAGTGGCTGGCGCTGGACGCAGTGCTGTGCGTCGGCGGCAGCTGGCTGGTCGGCAAGGGCGCGCCTGATCCGACGGCAATCGAGGCCGCAGCGAAGGCAGCGGCAGCGCTGGCGGGATAGGGCCCAACCGACAGGCTTGGGTTCGCAGGCCTTTGCGGTTATATTTATCGTCACCAATTGGCGTTAACGGGGCCGCATGACGATGCAACGCAATGGAACAATGGCGCTGGGCCTGGCCGTCGTGGCCGTGCTCGGCATGGGCGCGGCGCTGCTGTTGAGCGATCCGCCACGGCGCTCGGCGAGCCCACGCCAGGTCGTGGCGGCCGCACGCGATGCTGCGGGCAAGGCGCCCGCACCTGCCGCCACGCCCACACCAGTGGATGAGCGCTTTGTCATCAAGCGCATCCTCCCGATTTCCGGGCCGATCAAATATGGTGACTGGCACTGGGACGAGACCAACGTTCCAGCGGGGCCAATCGTTGTCACAGTCGATCTCGATGCCCGGGTGATCTCAGTGTTTCGCGGCGGCTATGAGATCGGCGCATCGGCGGTGCTGCTCGGCACCCAGGAAAAGCCGACCCCCACCGGCGTCTTCCCGATCACCCAGAAGGATCGCCACCACGTCTCCAACCTTTATGACGCGCCGATGCCCTATATGCAGCGGCTGACGGACGACGGCATCACGCTGCACGCGACCAAGGTCGAATTGGGCTATGCCAGCCACGGCTGCATCGGCATGCCCGAGGCGTTCGCCAAAAAGGTGTTCGAAACCACACATCTCGGCGACCGCGTGTTCATCACGCGCGGCAAGCAGGTCGGCATGGGCGATTCGCTCGTTTCGTGAAGTGGCCGCCCCGGCGAGAAATCACGCCTTGCCGGTGACCCCGATCATTTCTTCCACCCGCACGAATTTCTCGCGCGGCGCACCTTCGCGGGCACGGGCACTTTCGGCCTCTTCTATCTTCTTCCAGTCATGGAACGAGACGACCTTGAGCCCGCGCGCTTGCGCCAGCACATCGAAGCCCGCCCGCCCTTTGCGGCTGCCACGCGGCAGCGCGCCGGCGGCAATGTCTTCGGCGATGCGATCGACAATCGCGAAGCCATCGGGCTTGTTGGTGCCAATTGTGCCCGAAGGCCCGCGCCGGGCCCAGCCGACACAATAGAGCCCCGGAAGGACGCGCCCTTCGTCATTGGCGAAGCGGCCTGCGCTTTCCTCAAATGGCACGCCTTCAATCGGCGATGTCTGATAGCCGATGCAGACGATCACGAGATCAGCGGGCACCACATAGGTTTCCCCGGTGCCAACCGCGCGGCCGCCTTCCAGCCGGGTGCGCTCCACCTCAACCCCGGTGACTTTGCCCCCCGAATCATTGGCCCCCAGGATCGCGGTGGGGGCGGCGAAGAAATCGAAGGCAATGTCGATCGCCTTGTCCTCGCGGTGCGACTCGGGAATTGCGGCGAAGCTGCGCAAGTGGGTGACCGATTTGCGCTGGCCGGGCTCAAGCAGGGCATCTTCGCCGATCTCGGGCAAATCAGCGGGATCGACACGCGGGCAAGCGCGAGTCAGATGGCCCAGTTCGCCCAGTTCCTTCGGCGTCATCGCGATCTGATGGGGGCCGCGCCGGCCGAGGATAACGATCTGTTCGGTCCGTGCCGCTTCCAGCGCGTTGAGCGCATGGTTGACGATATCGCTACCAGCAAACTCGCTGCGGGTCTTCGACAGGATCCGCGCGACATCGAGCGCGACGTTGCCATTGCCGATCACCACGGCGTTGCGGCCACTGAAATCGGGATCGTGGGCGGCGAATTCGGGATGGCCGTTATACCAGCCAACAAAGGCGGCACTGCCATAGACGTTGGCCAGGTCCTCTCCAGCCATGCCGGCCTTCTTGTCGCGGGGCGCACCGGTAGCCAGAACGACCCCGTCATAAAGCTCCTGCAGCTCGGCGATGGAGATATCGCGGCCGACCATGACATTGCCGATGAAGCAGACGTTTTCCGAAAGGTTGGTCGCCTCATAGCGCCGTGAAACTGCCTTGATCGACTGGTGATCGGGCGCAACACCGCTGCGGATCAACCCATAAGGCACGGGAAGCATGTCGAAAATATCGACGCACACATCATCGCCCCACAGCTTCAGTGCTGCCTCGGCGGTGTAATATCCTGCCGGCCCCGATCCGATGATTGCAATGTGCCGCACAAAATCCCCTTCCACTCAGGCTTATGACTGCCTTGCCGATTTCATCGACGAAAATCCCGGGGTGCGAAAGCGAAAAATGCATCGCCGGGCGCTTGCGAATTTTGCCAGCAAATCAGTTATGCTTAACGCTTTTTCAAGCGCGTATGGTGCAAAGGCAGCTGATGACTGCCGCAGGGGACATTCAGATCGGGCCAACCCGGATTGGCGCGCCGCAAGCCGCGTCAGGTGGTCCTGTCGCGGCATTGCCCGGTTCCGGCGCTGGACGCGGCAGGACGGCGGCAGTCTCGGCCTCAGCAGCAAACCGGATTTCCGCCCACTTCCTGATCGCCCAGGAATGGGCCTTCATGGCCCCGGTCATGGCGCTGAGCCTGGCAATCGCCAGCCTGCTGGAACTTGAATTTCCGCCGCTTGCGGTGGTCGCTCTGGCCATCTCGGCGATAGCCCTTGCCGGCGCGTCCAAGCTCTTCGCCAATTTTGAACGTAAACCCGGCCGCACCACGGCGATGCGCTATGGTGCCGCGAGCATTGCCATTGCCCTGCCAATGTTGCTGTTCGGCTTTGCCATCGCCCTATGGGCCGGCGAAGGTGGGCTCGACTGGCAGCTGGCGATCAGCATTCTGGCGATCAGCGGTATGGTCATCTCGATTTCGCTGACCAGTCGCCTGCCCGCGATGGTGGCCGGCCACATCGCCTTGTGGACGGGGCTGTGCGTCCATTCGCCCTCACTCGCCACCATTCTGGGGCTGCTGATCGGCTGCGGCATCGGCGTGCTTGCGACCATGCTGCAGACCGGCCGCGACCGCGAGGTTGACGCCCGCCAGCGCGAAATGGAACGCGTGCAAGTCCGCGCCGAGCGCCTGCTGGCAGAATATGAACAGACTGGTCTCGGCTGGTTCTGGGAGACCGACCGGCGCGGGACGATTGCCTATCTCTCCCCGCCTATCTGCCGCCTGCTGGGCCGCAAGGCAGCAGAACTGATCGGCCGGCCGTTCACCGACCTGTTCATTCTCGACGAGAGCAACCGCGAAGGCGAACGGACGCTGAACTTCCACCTTTCAGCGCGCTCCTCGTTTCAGGAACTGGCCGTGCGCGCGGCGACGCCGGGCGACGACGAGCGCTGGTGGTCAGTCTCGGGCCGGCCGGTGCACGATGGCTTCAACAATTTTGTCGGGTTCCGCGGGTCGGGCAGCGATCTGACCGAGAAGCGCCGCAGCCAGGAAGATGCCTCGCGGCTGGCACATTACGATTCGCTGACCAGTCTGGCCAACCGCTTCCAGATGTCGCAGACGCTGGAGAAGATCCTGAATGCCCAGCGCGTCGAGCAGCGCGCCTGCGCGGTATTCCTGCTTGATCTCGACCGCTTCAAGCAAATCAACGACACCATGGGCCATCCGGCAGGCGATGCGCTGCTGACCCAGGTCGCCCAGCGACTCGAACGCACGGTTGACGCCGCCGGACGGGTCGGTCGGCTGGGCGGCGACGAATTCAAGGTCATCATCCCCGGCGCGATGCGGCGCGACGACCTTGCCAATCTGGCGCAGCGCATCATCGAGAACCTTTCGCACCCCTATTCGATCGAAGGCAACACTGCGGTGATCGGGGTATCGATCGGCATTGCCCTCTCGCCAGAGGACGGCGTGACCAGCGAGGCGCTGATCCGCAATGCCGATCTGGCGCTTTATGCCGCCAAGGACGGCGGGCGCGGGCGTCATCACTTCTATGCCGCCGACCTGCACAGCGACGCCGAGGCGCGCCGCCAGCTTGAACAGGACCTGCGCGACGCGCTCGCGAGCGGCGGTCTGGAGTTGCACTATCAACCGGTAGTGCAGACCACGACCGAGAAGATCACCGGTTTCGAGGCTCTGCTGCGCTGGAACCACCCACGCCTTGGGTCGCTCTCCCCGGCGAAATTCATCCCGATTGCCGAAGAATCCGGGCTGATTGCCCAGATCGGCGAATGGGCGCTGCGCACCGCTTGCCATGACCTGGCGCGCTGGCCCGAATCGGTGCGCGTTGCGGTCAACGTCTCACCGCTGCAATTCGCCAACCCGTCGTTTCCCGCCATCGTCACCAGCGCGCTCGCCGCAGCCCAGATCGATCCCGAGCGGCTCGAGCTGGAAATCACCGAGAGCGTGTTCCTGAACGACGACGCCGGCACCGACGCGATGTTCACCGCGCTGAAGCGGATCGGCGTGCGGCTCTCGCTCGACGATTTCGGCACCGGTTACTCCTCGCTCGGCTATCTCAAGAAAGCGCCGTTCGACAAGATCAAGATCGACCAGAGCTTCGTGCGCGGCGCCACCATGCCCGGCAGCCGCAATGGCGCCATCATCGCCTCCATCGTCAGCCTGGCCGAGGCGCTGGGCATGGAGACCACAGCAGAAGGCGTCGAAACGCTCGACGAGCTGGACCTGGTCCGCATGCTGGGATGCAGCCACATCCAGGGCTTCATCTATGACCGGCCGCTTACGTCCGAAGCCGCCACGGCCCGGCTTTCAACCGGACTGATCGCAATCGCCAAGGGGCCGCGCGCCTCGCGCTCGCGCCGCCACACCATGCTGCGCAAAGTGGTGCTCGATTATCAGGGCGAGCGCTACCAAGGCACGATCCGCAACATCTCCGGCAGCGGGGCGATGATCGAAGGGCTGTGGAACGTGCCGCCCGGAACCCTCTTCGAGCTCCAGATCTCGGAAAGCCGCACGATCGGCGCCCTGGTTCGATGGTCGCAAGAGGACCGCATCGGCGTCCAGTTCTCCGAAGCTCTCGATCTTGACGAAGCGGGCCGCTTCCTGCCGGCCCCGCCGCGCCCGCTGCGCAAGCCCGGCGAGGGTGTGTTGTTGCGCAAGGCGGGATGACTCCGCACCGGCATGTGCCGGCGGGTTAGCCATTTATAAACCACGAAGTTCTACTCTGGCGGTCGTCAACCTGTTGGCAAACTATCGGAGTGATTTTTTTGGCCGGAATGGGCGCAAGCGGTGTCGGCAGGCTGCGTGGCCTGCTGGGAGGACGGGCAACCAGCTCGCCTCAAGCTGCGCCGCTGCTCGCCAGCAAAACCGAAATGCAGCAGGCACATATGCTGCTGCGCGACTATGAGAATTCAGGTCAGGGCTGGTTCTGGTCGAGCGATGAGCTTGGACAGATTGCCTACCTCTCGCCGGGCGTGGCTGATCAGCTCGGCCTCGAGCCAAGCGAACTCCTGGGCCGCCCGTTCCATTCGCTGTTCATTCTGGAGCGCGACGAGGACAACACTGTCGAGCGGACGCTGCCGTTGATCTTCAGCGCCAGCAAAACCTTCTCAGGCCTCACCATCCGCGCGGCCCGTGAAGACCGCGAAATCTGGTGGTCGATTTCCGGCCGGCCCCAGTTCAGCGCAGATGGTGCTTTCCGCGGCTACCTTGGCAACGGGGTGGATATCACCGCGAGCCGCCAGCAGCACAAAGACGCCTCGCGCCTCGCGCTGTTCGATTCGCTCACCGGCCTCTCGAACCGCCATGCCATGGACAAGCGCCTCGCATCGGTGCTCTCCGCCTATCGCGCCGCCAAGCGCAGCTGCGCGCTGATCATGCTCGACCTCGACCGGTTCAAGG
Organism: Novosphingobium sp.; assembly: GCA_031411415.1. Taxonomy (GTDB): domain Bacteria; phylum Pseudomonadota; class Alphaproteobacteria; order Sphingomonadales; family Sphingomonadaceae; genus Novosphingobium. Next base: position 3,099 of record JANOBA010000236.1, on the reverse strand, counting down.
CAGTCAACGACACCCTGGGCCATCCGGTGGGCGACGCGCTGCTGAAACAGGTCGCCGAGCGGCTGCGACAGGTGGTCGACAGAAGCGGTGAGATCGGCCGGCTGGGCGGCGACGAATTCCAGATCATGTTGCCCGACATCGACGACCGCGGGCGCCTCGGCGAACTGGCGGCCAAGATCATCGAGATCCTCTCTCAGCCCTATGCGCTTGGCGAAAACCGCTGCGTGATCGGTGCTTCGATTGGCATCGCCATCGCGCCCTATGACGGGGTCGAGCCGGGCGAACTGGTCCGCAATGCCGACCTTGCGCTCTATGCGGCCAAGGATGGCGGGCGCGGCCAGTTCCGCTTCTATGCGATCGATCTGCAAGTCGAGGCCGCGCGAGGCCGACAGATTGCCGCTGATCTGCGCGAGGCGCTGGAGCGCGGCGAGATCAGCCTGGAATACCAGCCGCTGGTCGAGGTGGCGTCGAACAAAGTCGTCGCGCTGAAAGCCTTCCTGCGGTGGGATCATCCTGATCTGGGCGAAGTGAGCCCGGCGGTGTTCCTGCCGATCGCAGAAGACACCAAGTTGATCGGCCCGCTGGGTGACTGGGCGATCCGCCAGGCCTGCGCCGATGCGGTGCAACTGCCCGGCAACATCAAGGTCGCGGTCAGCGTGTCGGCGGCACAAATGGCGACGGGCGACCTGCCAGCATTGGTGACCCAGGCGCTCGCCAGTTCCGAACTTGCGCCAGAGCGGCTTGAGCTCGAATTTGCCGAATCGATCCTTGCCAGCGAATCCCCGCTCGCCGCCGACATGTTCGTCGGGCTCAAGATCCTCGGCGTGCGGCTGGTGCTCGATCGTTTCGGAACCGGCTTCTCCAGCCTTGCCAACTTGCGCACGGGGCCGTTCGACAAGCTCAAATTTGGCGCCACATTCATTCGCGGCGCGACCGATCCGGACAGCCGCAACCCGGCGATCATCAAGGCAATCGTCGACCTGGCGCAGTCGTTGGGTCTGGAGGTGGCCGCCGAAGGTATCGAGGCGGGCGATGAGCTTGACCTGATGCGCACGCTCAAAGTGGGCCAGATCCAGGGCGATATCTTCGCCGCCGCAGTGAGCTATGCCGAAGTCGTCGAGGCCTTGGCCAGCGGTGAATGGGTGATCGAACCTGACGGCCCGAGCCGCTATCGCCACGAGCGCCGGACCGTTTACCGCAAGGTCGGGGTGATCCACGAAGACTACCGCTACGACGTGACCATGCGGAACCTCTCGCGCACCGGCTGCCTCGTCGAAGGGCTGGTTGATGTCCCTCTGGAAACCCCGTTCGTGGTTGATTTCGGCGCCGGACAGCTTGCCGTCGCCAGAGTCAAGCGCTCGGCCGGCGCGATGCAGGGGCTGGAATTCGAACTGCCGATGGTCGATGACGGCGCCGGCGGGCTGGTGACCCGCAACCGCATCTCGCCCTATGCCCTCGCGGCCGCCGGCATGCCGCTCGGGGCCTTGCCGCCGGGCAGCTATCCGCTCGACCTGGCAACCGGCGGCGGAACCATGCTCGGCACCCCCAAATTCGCCGAAGTGCAGGACGGGGCGAAGAAGGCATTGCGCGCAGGCTGAACGCGTTGCTGACAGCGGGCCTGCACGCTGCTAGGGGCGCGCGATGACTGAACTGGCCCGCATCCGCAATTTTTCGATTATTGCGCACATCGATCACGGCAAGAGCACGCTGGCGGATCGGCTGATCCAGCACACTGGCGGCCTCACCGAACGCGAGATGAGCGCACAAGTTCTTGATAATATGGATATCGAGAAAGAGCGCGGGATCACCATCAAGGCGCAGACCGTGCGCCTGCGCTATACGGCGAACGACGGGCTCGAATACGAGCTCAACCTGATGGACACGCCGGGCCACGTCGATTTCGCTTACGAAGTCAGCCGCAGCCTCGCCGCCTGCGAAGGCGCGCTGCTGGTGGTCGATGCAGCGCAAGGCGTCGAGGCGCAGACGCTGGCGAACGTTTACCAGTCGATCGAACACGACCACGAGATCGTGCCGGTGATCAACAAGATCGACCTGCCCGCCGCCGAGCCTGAGAAAGTCCGCGCCGAAATCGAGGAAGTCATCGGCCTCGATGCCAGCCAGGCTGTGCTTACTTCGGCCAAGAGCGGCATCGGCATCGCCGAAGTGCTCGAAGCGATCGTCACGCGCATCCCGCCCCCCAAAGGCGACCGCGCCGCGCCGCTGAAAGCCATGCTGGTCGACTCATGGTATGACCCCTACCTCGGCGTCGTCATCCTCGTGCGGGTGATTGATGGGGTGATTAAAAAGGGCCTCAGCGTCAAATTCATGGCCGGCGGCACCGAGCACCTGATCGACCGGGTGGGCTGCATGCGCCCCAAGATCGAACAGCTCGAAGAACTCGGCCCCGGCGAAATCGGCTTCATCACCGCGCAGATCAAGGAAGTGGCGCAGGCCCGCGTCGGCGACACCATCACCACCACCAAGCAAGGCGCAACCCAGGCGCTGGCCGGCTTCAAGGAAGTCCAGCCGGTGGTGTTCTGCGGCCTGTTCCCGGTCGATGCGGCAGACTTCGAGAAACTGCGCGAGTCCATCGCGCGGCTGCGGCTCAACGATGCGAGCTTCAGCTTCGAAATGGAATCGAGCGCCGCATTGGGCTTCGGCTTCCGTTGCGGCTTCCTCGGCCTGCTGCATCTGGAAATCATCCAGGAGCGCCTCACCCGCGAATACGATCTCGACCTGATCACCACCGCGCCATCGGTGGTCTATCGCATCCAGCTGCGCAAATCGAAGACCGATGACGCCCGCGAATTGATGCTCCACAACCCCGCCGACTATCCCGATCCCAGCCGCATCGAACAGATCGACGAGCCGTGGATCAAGGCAGTGATCTACACCCCCGACGAATACCTGGGCTCGATCCTCAAGCTTTGCCAGGACCGGCGCGGCGTACAGACCGGCCTGACTTATGTGGGCGGCCGCGCGCAGGTCAGCTACGAATTGCCGCTCAACGAAGTGGTGTTCGATTTCTACGACCGCCTCAAGAGCATCAGCCGCGGCTATGCCAGCTTCGACTATGAGCAGATCGGTCTGCGCGAAGGC
>JANOBA010000235.1:0-1859 GCA_031411415.1 Novosphingobium sp. | reverse complement strand
GCTGCCCTGCTGATCCGTGCCAACGCGCCATGCCTGATCCAGCTTGCGCGATCCGTCCAGCCCGGCGTCGCTGGCGTGGAGCAGCAAATGCACCTGCCCCCGGCGCGCAGCCTCGGCGATCTTTTCGGAACCCGTCTGGAGCGTGCCGGAGCGCGCCTCAAGGCCCAACCGGTCAAGCGCGTTACGCGCCAGCGACGCCGGGCTGGACGGATCGCGCAAGCTGGATCAGGCATGGCGCGTTGGCACGGATCAGCAGGGCAGCGGAGTTGCCGGGTTGGTAATCGACGCCGACAGGACTATATTATCAAAAGCGCTGGGGCGCGAAAATGTTGTGCATATTGCCATCACTGATCGCGCGGCTGCCGCGCGGGTGCGCGTTGCAATAGGCCGCTGGCACAGATTTATTGGACACGCGACCGTCGCCGTGCCTTGCGAAAATGCTTCGCAAGGTTCATCGGCGCACGGCGCAGAGCAGGCATGAAGGGCTTCAGGGCAAATAGATGAGCGATACGGAAAAACCGAAACTGGGCATGCGTGCGCCGCTGGGCCTCAAGCGGACGGTCGAAACCGGCCAGGTGAAGCAGAGCTTCAGCCATGGACGGTCGAATACCGTCGTGGTGGAAGTGAAGCGCCGCCGGATTATTGGCAAGCCGGGCGAAGCCGAAGCGCCCGAGGTAAAGGTTGAGGTTGCGGCGCCCCCGCCGCCTCCCCCGCCTGCGCCCGCACCGGTGGCTAAGCCTGTGCCGCAGGCCTCCGCACTGACGCGTCAGGAATTGCAGACCAAGCTGCTGCGGGAAGCCGAGGAAGCGCGGATGAACGCGCTTGAAGAAGCGCGTCGCCGCGAAGACCGGATGAAGGTCGAAACGTCGGAAGACGAAAAGCGTCGCATCGAAGACAACCGCAAGGCGGAAGAGGTCGCTGCTGAACTGGCCCGGATCGAGGCAGAAAACGCCGCGCGTCGTGCGGCGGAAGCCCCTGTCGCCGCTGCGACGGCTGAACCGGACGTGGCTGCTGCTGCGCCCGCCGCTGCGGCTCCCGCTGCTGCAGAAGAAGAGCGTCCGCGCCGTCCCGGTGGGTTCCAGCCTGTCCGTCGCCCCGAATTGCCTGCCCGCCCTGCGCGTGGTGGTCGCCCCGGTGGCGATGATCGTCGTCAGTCCGGCAAGCTGACTGTTACCAAGGCGCTGGATGATGGCGAAGGCGCGCGCGCGCGTTCGCTCGCCGCGCTTAAGCGTGCGCGCGAAAAAGAAAAGCGCAGCCATATGCAAAGCGGGCCCGCCGCCAAGCAGATCCGCGATGTGCAGGTGCCTGAAAGCATCACCGTGGGCGAACTGGCCAACCGTATGGCTGAACGTGGCGGTGATCTGATCAAGGCGCTGTTCAAAATGGGTTCGCCCGCCGCAATGGGCGATACGATTGATCAGGATACAGCAGAATTGCTGGTCACGGAATTCGGCCACAACATCACCCGCGTTTCCGATGCCGATGTCGATATCGCGCATGACGAAGATGTAGATGCGGCCGAAACGCAGAAATCGCGCCCGCCCGTGGTGGCGATCATGGGCCATGTTGATCATGGCAAAACCAGCCTGCTCGACGCCATTCGTGGCGCCAATGTCGTCGCCGGCGAATCCGGCGGCATCACCCAGCATATCGGCGCCTATCAGGTGAGCCTGCCCGACAAGTCGAAGATCACCTTCCTCGACACGCCGGGCCACGAGGCGTTCACCGAGATGCGCCAGCGCGGCGCCAACGTCACTGACATCGTCATCCTGGTGGTGGCGGCCGACGATGGCCTCAAGCCGCAAACGATCGAGGCGATCAATCACACCAAGGCGGCCGGCGTGCCGATGATCGTGGCG
>JANOBA010000234.1:0-3981 GCA_031411415.1 Novosphingobium sp. | reverse complement strand
ATCAGGTGATCACGGATCGCCTGGGCAAAGCGGGGCTCGCCATAGGGGGCCAGACCCATCAACTTGTATTCGCCTGAATTGACCTTGAAGCCGCAATACTGCGTGATCGCGCTGTAGAGCAGGCCGAGCGAATGCGGGTAGCGGATTTCCTTCAGCAGCTCCATATGCCGGCCCTGGCCAAAGCCGATGGTCAAGGTTGCATGTTCGCCGACGCCATCAACCGTGAGGATCGCCGCCGCTTCATATGGCGAAGGATAGAATGCCGATGCCGCGTGCGACAGGTGATGATCGACGTACCAGAGCGGTCGTTTTTCACCCAGCGCCTGCGTTACCTTTTCTTCAACCTGAAATTTCTCGCCAAGGATCGAGCGGAGGGTGTCCTTGAAGGGAGATCGCCCGTGCGGGGCAATGGCCGCGAAATTGCGCAGGCCGCGATCGAAGGTGAGGGCGGGGTTGTCGTAATAGGCAACCAGATCGAGCTCGCCCGGCTCGATGAAAGCTTCTGCGAGGCAATAGTTCACCGCATTGGCCGGAAAGCGCCGGTCATGCTTCTTGCGGGTAAAGCGTTCTTCCTGCGCGGCGGCGACGATTTCTCCATCCGCCACCAAGGCGGCCGCAGAGTCATGATAAAGCCCGGAAATTCCAAGTACGATCGGCTTGTTCACGAGGCGCTTGTTCCTGCCGATATCAGCCCCATTAAAGGCGCGATCCGGGCCGCGAGCGATGCGGCGACAGCGCGATGCCCTGCGGGTGTCAGATGTACATCGGTCTTGAAGCGGAAATCCCGCCGCTCCCCGGCATTGTAACGCCAAAGGTCGTCGAGTGGGTCGTGCAAGACAAAATCTCCATCGGCGGCAATTTCCGAGAACCGTGCACGATAGGCCGACGGGTCGGCTGTGTGCTCGACATGCTGATAGAGCGGCAGGGGCATCAATACCACCGGCTTGTCGATCACAGAACGCCAGGCCAGAAGGATGGCGCGCAGCAGCTGCCAGGCCGGATCATCAGGCGTATTGTATTCTGGCGTTGGCTGATATCGGGTGAGCTGTTGCACCACGCCCTGCAGCCCAAGCGTACGGACAAGCCGGCGCAGTTCGGGGAAGCGTCCGCCGCGATCCACAGCGGCCTCGCTCTCCAGCGCTGCTTGATCCACCCTCTCGCGCGGCACCGGATCGTTGTATCGCACCAGCTTGCCCCCATCGAGCTGGAAGTAAGGCTTGGCGATGAATTCGGTTGCGCCGCTTTCACCTTCCGAAGTGCGATAGGCACTAGTCACGCGGCGGATGTTTTCGACCAGCACGGCAATCACGATCAAATCGCAATCGGCTTCCTGAGCGAACTTGCAGTAGGCGAGATACTGCTGATCGGTGCCTGTGCCCGGGAGGCCAAAATTGTGCACTTCCACATCGGGCAGAAGCTCTTCCAGAACATCGCTGTAGCGCTTGCCGTTGGAGACATTGTCGCCGGCGGTGAACGAATCGCCGAATACCAGAACGCGGCGCTTGCCCGTGCTGGCGGGGTCGAACTCGCGGTCATTGCGGAAACCCAGCGCGTTGGTGCGGATCAGATAGCCCCCATCCGGGGTTGCCACCCGCGTCTTGAGATGGGGCACGAAGCGGTAGCCGATGTCTGGATCATAAGCGAAAAGAGTGGTCATGGCGTTGCCGGACCAGACATGCCGCGTCGCCGAAGCACGGCCAAAAGGCGTTCGCGCAGTTGAGCATGGACAGCCTTGGCCATGAGCGCGTTTCCATTCGCGGTATAGTGGAGATAGTCGGTGTAAACCGTCTGCGAAGTCCCTTTCAGGTCTTCCAGTGGATCGACGCCGATCACAGCCTGACTGGCCATGAATGCGCGCCACCGATCATGCATGCGCTTGGCGTAAGCGATCTGGATGGCATCGCGTTTGACCGCGGGGAAAATTGTCCGTTCCTCAGGGCTGATGGGTTTGATGCCTTCAAGGTCACCCAGATGGTATTCCCAGAAGAAAGCAACATCCTGATCGACTTGCCGCGCCGCGCCGACAATCGCCATGGCGAAACTCGTGTAGAGTTCGAAATACTGTTTCTCTTCCCGTTCCGGCGCGAGGATGAGGTTGTCCGCCGTCACCCGGCTGCTGTGGTAATTGGGCAGGAAGTGTCCAGGGTCATTCTCGACAAGGTTGCGGGTCAGCCCTTTGTGGAAGATCGCCATCGCCGCCGAGGCATCCGCGGCCTGACGGAAGAGCACTTCGATCGTGCTGGAAAGCGAACGCTCGTTGACCAGCCGATCAAACTCGCCTTGCCAAGTGTGCGGCTTCTGCAGGATAAGTTGTTTCGATTGCATCTGGCCTTGGCGCTGTGCCGTGGCAAAATTGTTCGCGCTGCCGAAAACCACGACCATGTCGGGGTCCCAGTGGATGTAGTCGGCCAGATAGGAGGCAGAGGTCTCGCGGATAGTGTTGTAGTTTACCCCGGCATTGATCACCTCGATGTTGACCCCGGCAAAAGCAGGATCCTGCTTGAGGCGCTTTGCCAGATACTGTGAGATGGTTTTGTCGGACGGTACAATGCCGGGAAGGGCATTGACCGGCGTTACCCCGGAATAGAGCACCGAACCGCCCAGCAGGATCAGGCGCAGCGTGTTGGGCGGCTTCGCTTGCGTATAGCTGCGCGTATCGCGGAAGCCGTTGGGGCTGATCTCGAAGTTGCCGGTCAAATTCGGATTGTTGCGCACCAGACCATAGGGCGACCAGCGATAGAGGAAGACCGAATTGAACGGCTTGCCCGCCCAGATCACGAAAAATGCCTGCGCGCTCGCCTCGATAACGAGGAATCCAGCGAGGATCACGCCAAGAATGCGTGACCAGCGCAGCGGCCGGGGGATATCAGAATCGGCCATAGATAAACGTCGCCCGGTCAGAATAGTGGCCGTTCTGATAGTAGATCATTGCCAAAGTCAGCGCCACAATGCCGATCAATTGCAGCGCGGCTTGCCATTCGTTTTTCGTCAGCAGCGCCTTCGGCTGTAGGCGCCCAGCCATCACCGCGATCACGAAGCTTATCGCCCCGCCCGCAGCAAGGGCCCAGAACAGCAAGAGCGCCAGAGGGGCATGGATCATCGAATGCTGGCCAGTTGATCAAGCGGGAGGACAAAGAAAATCCACCCTAGCGAGACAAATATGAAGGTTGCCAGCACTTTCAGCGAACGCACGGCCAATCCATCCGGACGTATCAGTCCAGGCTTGCGGGGCCTCAGCTTCTGGGAAAAATCCTGGGCGATCAGGCCGATTGCGTGCCACGCACCCCAAAGCAGGAAGTTGGCACTCGCACCGTGCCAGAAGCCGGCAAACAGGAAAGTTGCCAGATAGCCGATTACCGGTACCATAAACCTGCGCCCGGGCAGAGCGCGGGTGAGTGCACGCGAGACTGGCATGAAGACGTGCGCGGTCAGGGCGCGGCTGAAGGTGATGTGCCAGCGGCGCCAGAATTCCCGGATTGATGGCGCGAGGTATGGCCGGTCAAAATTCTCAGGGATGGCCACGCCCATGCCTCTGGAAATGGCAATGATCATATCGCTGTATCCCGCGAAGTTGAAATAGAGCACCCCGCTATAGAAAAAGGCGGCGGCGATCACATTCTGCCAATGCAGTGTCTCGGCTGTCACGAGCGCGTTCAGGCTGGCCGGGTCAAGAATGACGGCCAGGACGCTGACCTGAAACAGCCCCCAGACAAACCGGAAGACCAGGCCAATTGGCTCTTCCCGGACAAGCTCGGGACGGGCAAGCGCGGTTTCGAACTCGCTGTAGCTGTGCATCGGTCCGGAGAGAAACGCCGGGAAATAGAGGAAATACGCGGCTGCGACGAAAGGATCAACCGAAGCGAGCTTGCCTTCAAGCCGGTCCTTGATCAGGCTGAAGGCCTTGACCAGCAGGAACGACGATCCGGCGAAAAACAACACACCCAGCGGCGCTGAATTCGCCGCGCCGATTTTGCCGGCTGC
>JANOBA010000233.1:0-1726 GCA_031411415.1 Novosphingobium sp. | reverse complement strand
CGAACTTCTGCGCGGACTTGAGGGGTTGGCGCTGGACGTGGTCCTGACAAATCTTGCCCCGGCCCGCGACGCGGCAAGCCCTTGGCTTGTCCACCGGATCGACGAACAGCCGATTGGCCTGATCGGCACTCCCGCGCGGGTGGGCCGAAAATCGCGCTCGCTGAAGGAGTTACTGGCCAGCCAGCCGCTGATCGTGCCCACGCGGGAAACCAGCCTGCGCGCTGCCTTCGATGGGCTGGCGGCCCGGCTGAAGGTTACACCGATCCTTGCGGCCGAAGTCGACGACATGGCCATGATCCGCCTGCTGGCGCGGGCGGATGCGGGTTTGGCGATCATCCCGCCGATCGTCGTGCGCGATGAGCTTCAATCCGGTGCACTGATCGAGGCGGCCCGGCTGGACGGCATCAGCGAAACCTTTTTCGCCGTGACCCAAGAGCGGCGTTTCCCGAACCCTTTGCTGACCGAGGTGTTGCGTCACTAAACGGAAGCGCGAGTTTCGGCGATGCGAAGGGCGGCGCTGACTTCGGACACATCCTGCCAGCCCCGCAAAATTTTTTTCCGATCCCTCTTGAACCACGATTTTGCCTCTCCAAACTATTTCCCGCCAAGCGCCTTCGGGGCTTGGCAGTCCACGGGGTGACGCCTTTGGGCAGGCCCCTCGTATACATGTTGCTCCAAGGAGAATGTGGCTATGAGAACTTTCGACTTTACCCCCCTCTATCGCTCCACCGTCGGTTTTGACGCGCTGTTCGACCTGCTCGACAGCAGTGTGCGGCCCGATTGGCCGCCCTACGATATCGAGAAGCTGAACGATGACGCCTATCGCATCAGCATGGCAGTGGCCGGCTTTCGCCAGTCCGACATCGAGATTGTGCAAGAGGGCTCCAATCTTGTCGTCGTCGGACGCAAGAATGGGACCGAGGATGCACGGCAACTGCTGCATCGCGGCATTGCCAGCCAAAGCTTCAAGCAAGCCTTCAGCCTGGCGGATCACGTGAAGGTTGCGCAGGCCAGCCTGGGCAATGGCCTTCTGTCGATTGACCTGATCCGCGAAGTGCCCGAGCAGTTGAAGCCGCGCAAGATCGAGATCGGTGGTGCCACGCCGGCGGCGATCTCATCAGGTGCGCAGAAGCAGATCAGTCAGACGGCGCGTGACGAGGCCAAGGCCGCCTGAGGGCGCTGAGGCCGAACAACGCAGGAACGACGCCCCCGGGTCTGCCTCCGGGGGCAAGACATTTACGGCCGGGAGAATGGAGATGAACACATCCGGAAAGACAGCATTACACGACGTCACACAGTCGCAGGACCTCAAGGATCGTTGGGCCCATCCCATGGCAGTCGTTCGCGATCCGTCCATGACGATCGATGAAAAACGCGCAATTCTGGCGTCCTGGGCATCCGATCAGCGCTCGGTTCCCAACAACCCGAGTCTGCGTCAGCTGGGAAAGAGCCGCTTGGTCGAGATCGACGACATTCTGGAGGCGCTCATGCGGCTTGACCAATTGACGACTCACTCGACTGCAAACGATCCGGGCAAGCGCTGGCGCGACCATCTGCCAACTTTCAACCACTTGGGGCGCTCGAAACGGGATGACGACGACGACCCGCCGACACCTGCCCCAGCAGTCGTTCGCCCACGACCCCCTGTTCTGGAGGGTGGAGTAACAGCGGTTGCCGTGGCAGCGTGAAGCCGCTGTGAACGTCGCGGTGGTTGGGATGGCCCTGG
>JANOBA010000232.1:0-12570 GCA_031411415.1 Novosphingobium sp. | reverse complement strand
GACGGCTCGCCGCTGGTCTATAACCAAGCTGACGTTTACATGCCCGATCTGCTGATTTGCCGCCAGGAACACGCTGAACGGGTGCTGCGCGAGGTGGCAGGGCTCGATTCCGTTGGCTGAATCGAGTTTCTATGGCAAAATTGTCACACTTTAGTTCAAAATGAGAATTTCTCGTTTAATTGGGGGTAAGCGCTTTGACTTGCACCGCCAGCGAACCTAACGGCTCTCCCATTGTCCGCACGCAAGATGCGGATGGGTAATTTTTGGGCGAGGCGAAGCAAAGATTGCGGCCTCGTCAACTTGGAGGAAGCAACCATGAGAATTCGTCACCTCGCCATTGCAGGCGTCAGCCTGCTCAGCCTTTCGGTACCTGCCTATGCGCAGAACGCCGCCGCTGCCGATGATGCCGCTGCCGATGAGCAGATTGTCGTCACCGGCACGCTGATCCGCGGCACGCAAGCCACTGGTTCACAGACCATCACTGTTGACGCAAAGGCGATTGCAGAAGTCGGCGCGGCTTCGACGAACGCACTTTTGACGTCAATTCCGCAGATTGCCTCGTTCAACAGCCGCCCGGAAGGCGATCCGCGCGGTCTGACTGCGGTGGCGTCGATTGTTCGCCCCAACCTGCGCAACTTCCCTTCGACGAACGCGACCTCCGGCGCGCTGACGCTGATCATGGTCGATGGCATTCGCCTGACTCCGGTCGGTTCAAACGCCTCGTCAGTTGATCCAGACATCGTCCCGGCAGCCGTTCTGGCGGGCCTGGACATCGTCACCGATGGTGGCTCGTCGCTCTATGGCGCGGACGCTGTTGCCGGTGTCATGAACTTCCGCACCATGAAGAAGTATGAAGGCGTCAAGATTGACGGCAACTATGGCTTCGGCACCACGATCAAGGGCTTCCACGAATGGGATGGCGCGATCACGGCAGGCAAGAGCTGGTCTACCGGCAATGCCTATATCTCGGTCGGACATTCAGAGCGTGATTCCGTCCTCAACAGAGAGACTGCCTGGGCGAACGGCACCGTTTACAATGCCGCAGGCGTAGCCCGCGTTACATCGACGACGTGCAACACCCCGCAGGCTACGGGGACTGCCTGGTATCGTTTTGGCCCTGGCGCCACGCAGTTTACGAACAATCCCGCGGCCCCTGGTGCCGGACCAATCGCGACCGGCACGGGCTGCGATCAGATTCTGGATTCAACCTATCTGCCGTCGCTGAAGCGCACCAATGTGTTCGCCTCGGTATCCAATTCGTTCTCCGACACAGTTGACTTGCGGGTTACCGGCTATTGGATGAAGCGCGAGCTGGGCCTTCCGGGCTATCCGCTGGGATATACCTCTAAGGGTAGCGGCATCACGTCCGCCGCTCAGTTGACTGCAGCATTTCCGGCAGCACTTGCGATCTCTACGGGCAGCCTGTTCACCGTTGCCGAGGGCACCGGCTTTGCGCTCGGACCCAATTCGAATTACGTCAACCAGCCGCAGCTGATCGGCATCGAAACCTGGGGCATCTCGCCTGAGTTGACTGTCAAGCTGAACAGCAACTGGTCGCTGCGCACCAGCATGCATTTTGGCCATTCGGACAACTCGACCAATTTCCCGGGCCTCAACACTGCCGCGGTCGACGCCTATGTTACCGGCGGACAGATCATTCCGACCAATATCGCTGCCGCAAGCGCTGCGGTGATTTCCGATATCACCAACTGGGAAACAGCGCAGGATACGACCCATCAGCTGTTCCTGATCAGGACCATCGCCGATGGCACGGTCTTCGCGTTGCCAAGTGGCGACGTCAAGGTCGCGATTGGCGCCGAATTCCAGGACAACAAGGACGCGACCCGGATCAATACCGGCAAGGTCGGCGTTGTGGGAACCCTGCCTTACAAGAGCGTTTCGCGTAATGTGAAGTCAATCTTTGGCGAACTGCATGTGCCGGTAGCCAGTTTCGCAGACGTTGCGGCTTCAGTCCGTTACGATTCCTACAGCGATTTTGGCAGCACCACCAATCCGAACATCGGCATGACGCTGAAGCCGACTTCCTGGCTCAAGATCTTTGGCCATTGGGGCACTTCGTACAACGCTCCGACACCCTATGATAATCTTGGTATCGGCGTGGGCCGTGCAGGGATCGCTTATTCTCCCTCAACCCGGCCTCAGGTTGCCGCGGGCAAGTCCGACAACGGCCTGGGCAGCAATTTCGTCGTCTTGACCGGCGCGTCGCCGGTTGGTCTCAAGCCGCAGACTTCGGAAAGCTGGGCCATCGGCTTTGAAGCACAGCCGATCAGCGGATTGAGCGTTGGGGCTGAGTTCTTTTCGATTGACCTCGACAACGCGATTGGCAACCTGAACCCTTCAGTTTCATCGACCTATCAGACCAACCCGGCTCTCTACATCTACAACAACGAGCTGACGGCCAACGGCGGCGCGCTGTATAACTCAATCCTGGCGCAGCTTGCCAACGGTGCAGCAATCAACACTCAAGTTGGCGGCGCGGCAAATGTCGCAATTCTGGTTGATACCCGCTCATCGAACATCAATGCGGCTCGGGTTCGCGGTGTTGACATGCACCTGAACTATCAGTTCGATACCAGCATTGGCCAAATTGCGATCACCAACAATGCTGCGCTGGCGACACGCGCATTGATTACCGGCAACGGTGCAACCACCAATGAGCTGGCACATAACCAGCCCAGGTTCACCCTGGCATCGACTCTCGCGTTGAGGACCGGTGGCTTCTCGGCCAAGGCGACCGTCAACTACTCCGGCAAGTATCGTGATGGTGCATTGAACAATCTCAGCGTTGAAGAGACTGTTAGCCCGTTTGTCATCACCAACCTCAATCTGGGTTATGAATTTGGTGAGTCGTCCGGTGCACTGGAGGGTACATCCTTGCGCTTGACGATGAACAACGTGTTCAATGTCTCTCCCAAGACGGTGAAGCGGCTTAACACCAACAATCCAAACTATTACGGCTGGACTTTGGGCCGCGTGATCAAGCTGGGCTTCACCAAGGAGTTCTGATCGCTCCCGCGATTTGGCACACACAAAGCGGCCGGGGGGCAACCTCCGGTCGTTTTTGTGTCTTGGCCATCGCTTTGCAACTTGGATTTCTGTCGATAATAGGCAACAGTGCTGTTCATTATGGCAAGCCGCATATCCCGTCGTCCGCGCGATCCTGAAGCCACGCGCGAGGCTATTCTCGATGCGGCGCACCGGTTGCTGGCGCGCAGCGGTCCCGAGGGCGTGAGCCTGTCCGAAGTGGCGCGGCTTGCCGGGGTCAATCGCGGCACGGCCTACCAGCATTTCGATACCCGCGAGGGGCTGATCGAGGCGACGGTTGCCTGGGCTTCGGACAAGCTGTTCCGCGCGGCTTTCGGCGATCCTGAGACCATCGGCGAGCGGCGCGTGGAAGAAGTCGACGTTGCCGGGATGACTGACCGACTGACTGCATTCGCCATGGCCAATCCCGATCTTGGGCGGGTGTGGATGCTGCAGATACTCGCTTCGCCAGACCCCTCTGCCGACAAGTTCTGGGGCGAATATGTCGGCTCGCTGCGGCGCTTCGCCGCAACCGACCTCTCGCAGGACGGTGTCGATGCCGAAGTGCTCGCCGTGCTAACGCTGGCCGGCACGTTCCTCTGGCCGGTCTGGGCGAACGCCCATGCGGGCAATTCGGCGGAGCGCGCGGCGATGGCGCACCGGCTGGCGGACGAGACGCTGCGGCTGTCGCTGTTTGGCTCCATGCGCGCCGAGGCGTTCCCGGAGATTGCCGGTCGGCTGCGGAGCAAAGTGGAGGCACCAGTGCCGGTCTGAAGATTTATGTTCGAGCATTTTTATTGCAGGCAAGGGCATGAATGCGCCATTGCTTGATCCGTCCAACTGGCGCCCACCCGAACGAGCGCCCATAGAATTCAGCAGGAGATTGCCATGTTCACCGCCATCCTCATCGAAAAGACCGAAACCGGCCAGACCTGCGAGCTGAAACAGCTCGACGAAAGCCAGCTGCCTGAAGGCGATGTCACCATTGACGTTCAGGTATCGACGATCAACTACAAGGATGGCCTCGCCATCACCGGCACTGGCCCGGTTGTGCGCCGCTGGCCGATGGTTCCGGGGATCGATCTTGTCGGCACTGTCAGCGAGAGCACTTACCCCGAATTCAAGGCAGGCGACACCGTGCTGCTCAACGGCTGGGGCGTGGGCGAAGTGCATTGGGGCGGTTTGGCCACCAAGGCGCGGCTGAACGGCGACTGGCTGATCAAGCTGCCCGCAGGCTTCACCGGCAAGGAAGCCATGGCCATCGGCACGGCCGGCTATACCGCATCGCTGTCGGTCGATGCGCTGGTGAACTCCGGGGTGAAGCCCGAGGATGGCAAGATTCTGGTCACCGGCACGCCGGGCGGGGTCGGCTCGGTGGCGACCGCGTTGCTCGCCAAGGCGGGCTACACTGTCGTCGCGTCATATGGCAAGGAAAGCGAGCAGGAATACCTCACCAAGCTGGGCGCGGCCGAATTCATTCACCGCGATGAACTGTCGAACGCTGGCAAGCCCTTGCAGAAGGAGCTGTGGGCCGGCGTGATAGACTCGGTTGGTAGCCACACGCTGGTCAACGCCATCGCCCAGACCAAATATCGCGGCACAGTCACGGCTTGCGGACTTGCCCAGGGCGCCGATTTCCCCAGCACGGTTATGCCGTTCATCCTGCGCGGCATTACGCTGCATGGCATCGATTCCGTCATGTGCCCCAAGGGCCCGCGCATGGCCGCATGGGCACGGCTCGATCGCGATCTTGATCGTTCGCTGATCGGTCTGATCGGCCACGAAGTGAACCTTGCCGGCGCGATCCAGGCAGGCGCAGACATCGTCGCCGGCAAGATCCGGGGCCGCGTGCTGGTTGATGTGACGAAGTAAGCAAGTTGGCGGGCCGAGGCAAATTTGCCCGGCCCGCCGCCCTGGACTGGTTTCAGGGAGGCGGTTTCTGGATCAGACGGGAGTGGAAAAATGGCAGACGCAGGCACCAATGAAGGCCCCCAGATCGATCTCACCGATGTCGACTGGCGCGTCGGGCAGCTGGTCGGCGGCGGGCAGCTGTTCGAGCCTTGCGCCAAGAGCGATATCCGTCGCTGGGTCATGGCGATGGACTATGCCAATCCGCTGCACTGGGACCAGGAATTTGCCGCAACGACCAAATACGGCGACATTATCGCGCCCCAATCAATGGCAGTCAGCCTTGATTATGGCCACGGCTGCCAGCCTGCTTGCGTCGGCCACATTCCGGGTTCGCACCTGATTTTCGGCGGCGAGGAGTGGTGGTGGTATGGCACCCCGATCCGCCCCGGCGACAAGCTGTTCCAGGAACGGCGCTTCTACGATTACAAAGTGACCGACACCAAGTTCGCCGGGCCGACGATGTTCAGCCGGGGGGACACCACCCACCGCAACCAGAACGGCGCGCTGGTGGCCAAGGCGCGCAGCACCGCGATCCGCTATCTGGCGGCAGAGGCCGAGAGGCTGGGCATGTATGACGCGACGGCCGGAACGCTGAAGCGCTGGACCAAGGCGGAACTCGCCGATGTCGATAAAGTCCGCCACGATTGGCTGATGTCCAACCGCGAGGGCAAATCGCCGCACTGGGAGGAAGTCTCGGTCGGCGACAAGTTGCCCCGCCGGGTCATCGGCCCGCACACCATCGCCAGCTTCACCACCGAATATCGCGCCTTCCTGTTCAATATCTGGGGAACTTTCCACTGGACTGCACCTGAAGGCGTGGTCGATCCGTGGATCAATCAGGATCCGGGCTGGGTGGAAGGTTTCGGTTTCGACGAGGAGCTGGCCATGATCGATCCGCGCGCGCGCGATGGTCTCTATGTCGGGCCTTCTCGCGGCCACATCGATGACTCCTATGCCAGCGAAGTCGGCATGAGCCGCGCCTATGGCTATGGCGCGACGATGGCGGCGTGGAACACGGATTACCTCGCAATGTGGGCCGGCCACGACGGCATGGTGCGCCACGCCAAGTCTGACTTCCGCACCCCGGCATTCGAGGGCGATGTCACCTACTTTGATGGCGAAGTAGTGGACAAGATCGAGAATTCGCAGTGGGGCTTCCCGGTCGTGCAGGTGAAAGTCAGGTTGACCGACCAGAATGGCAAAACCGTGGTCAGCTCGCTCAACGAAGTCGAGCTGCCATACTAAGGCGGCCATGCTGAACTGGAAGGCTTTAACATGACGGGTAGCGCAGGGCCGCAGAGCGGCCTGTCGATTTCGCGGGGCATCCCGCTGGCCGAAGAGGCCGGCGTCGGTGCGCTGACGCTGGGCGGCTATATTCGGGAAGTGGCGGGCAAGTTTGGTCCGAACGAGGCGGCAGTGATCCACCTTGACGGCAAGGCTGTGCGCTGGACTTACGATGATCTGCTGGCGCAATCGCTGGCAGTGGCGCGTTCGCTGGTGGCGCTTGGCATTGCCAAGGGAACCCGCGTCGGCGTGCTGGCGACCAATCGGCTTGAATTCCTCGCCGGCCTGTTTGGCGCGTCGCTGGCCGGCGGCATCGCAAGCACAATCAGCACCTTCTACACCGCCACCGAGCTTGACGAAGTGTTGCGCGTTTCAGGTATTTCGGTGCTGTTGTTCGAGCGCCGGGTGCTGAAGAAGGACTACCTCGAAATCCTCAGCGGACTTGAGCCCCAAGTGATGACCTCGGCGCCGGGTGCGTTGGCCTCGCTGAAATTCCCGTACTTGCGTTATATCGCCATGCTGGACAGCGACGAGGGCGAAGGCGCCGCCGAAGGCTGGAGCACCTTCCTGGCGCGCGGGACTGATGTCTCGCCCGAACTGGTCGAGGCGCGCGGAGCCGCGGTGTCGCCCAGCGACGTCGGCATGCTCAAGTTTTCCTCCGGCTCAACCGGCAAAGTCAAAGGCATCCTGAGCGCCCACCGCGCGGTTTGCCTCCAGCTGTGGCGCTGGGCGCAGTGGTATGCGGTCGATCCTGCCTTTCCGGTGCGGATGTGGTCGGCGAACGGCTTCTTCTGGTCGGGCAACTTTGCCATGGCGCTGGGCGGCACATTGTCTTGCGGCGGTTCGCTGGTGCTCCAGCGCTGGTTCGACGCCGAAGAAGCGCTGGACCTGATGGCGAAGGAGAAGGTGAGTTTTCTCAATGCCTGGCCCCACCAGTGGGCCCAGCTTGAAGGCGCGGCAAACTATGCCACTGCCGATCTTTCCGCGCTGCATTATATTGACTGCACCACCCCGATCGCGCGGCATCCCAGCGTCAAGACCGACTGGCGCGAGCCGGCGCAGGCTTATGGCAACACCGAGACCTTCACCCTGATCACGGTCTATCCTTCTGGCACGAGCGAGGACGTGACGGCCAAGAGCCACGGCATTCCCACCGCCGGATCGACGGTCAAGATCGTTGATCCGCTAACCGGCGCAACCATGCCGCTGGGCGAGCGTGGCGAGATTGCGGTCAAAGGCCCGACGCTGATGCTCGGCTACCTTGGCATTCCGCTCGACCAGAGCCTCGACGAAGATGGCTTCCTGCGCTGCAGCGATGGCGGCTATATCGACGAGCAAGGCCGGCTGTTCTGGGAGGGGCGGCTTAACGACATCATCAAGACTGGCGGGGCCAATGTCTCACCGCTAGAGATCGACGCGGTGATCCGCGAATACCCGGGGGTGAAGCTGTCGCAGACCGTGGGCGTGCCGGACGAACTGCTGGGCGAAATGGTCGTTGGCTGCATCGTGTTGCATGCGGACAAGAGCCTTGACGAGGCAACGATCAAGAGTTTTGCCAAGGAAAAACTGGCCAGCTACAAAGTCCCGCGCCGGGTGCTGTTCTTCGCCGAGGACGAGCTCAAGACCACTGGCAGCGCCAAGATCAAGACCGACGAATTGCGCAAGCTGGCAGCAGGCAGGCTGGCGGCGGGAGGATGAGTGAGATGGCGCATTTTGACGACTGGCTGGCGATCTGCAACCTCAAGGCTGCCTATTGCCGCTTGCTGGACAGCAAAGACTGGCAGGGCTGGGGTCAGCTGTTCACCGAGGACTTCCAGCAGGACGTCAGCGGCAGCGGTGGCGGCGTCTATAGCGGACGCGAAGCGGCGGTTGCCGCAACCCGCTCTGCAATCGAAACCACCAAGACCTGCCATCAGGTCCATTCGCCTGAGATCGCGATAAACGGTGACAGCGCCACCGGGATCTGGGCGTTGCAGGACCGGTTGATCTGGGATGATGGCAGGACGATGACTGGCTATGGCCATTATCACGAGGACTATGTGAAGCGCGATGGCCGCTGGTGGATTGCCGGGCAGAGCTTGACCCGGCTGTTTATGGAAGCCTGAGTGGTCGAAGAATCCAGGCGGCTCGCCATAATCGGCTTGAATATAGTAAGCATGATTATTAGAGCGGCGGCGTGGAAGAGAATCTTGGAACCTTGCTGGGTCAGGTGGCGCGCATGTTGCGCCGCAGCTTTGACGAGCGCGCGCGCGACATCGGCGTGACGCGGCCGCAATGGCAGGTGCTCAGCCTGCTTCGGATTAACCCCGGCAGCAATCAGGGCGCATTGGCAGAAATGCTTGAAGTCGAACCGATAACGGTCGCGCGGATGATCGACCGGCTGCAGGATGCATGCCTTGTCGAGCGCCGCGCCGACCCTGCCGACCGCCGGGCCTGGCGGGTTCACCTGACCGCAAAGGGCGATGGCCTGGTGGACAAACTGATGCCGTTTGGCCAGGCGACGCTCGAAGCGGCGCTCGAGGGGCTGGACGAAGACGAGCGGGCGCAACTGATCGGGGCGCTTGCCCGGGTGCGCAACAATCTTTCGCGGCGCACGCCGGTCGAAATGGTGGCACATGGCTGAGAGCGACCAGAAATTTGACACGCTTGAGGCGGATGCAGACAAGCCGTCGCAGCCAGCCAAAGGCCGCTGGCGCCGCATTGGGTTGATGGCTTCGCTGCCGTTGTTGCTGATTGCCGGGGCGCTCGTCTATTACAAGTCGACCGAGAACATCATTGGCACTGACAACGCCTATGTCCAGCAGGATAAAGTCTCAGTCAGCGCGCAAGTTACTGGCGAGATCGTGGAAGTTCTGGTGCATGAGAACCAGCCTGTGCACGCCGGCGACCTGTTGTTCCGCATCGATCCGGAACCGATGCGCATTGCCCTTGCCCAGGCCGATGCCGCCATCGCCGCCGCGCAAGTCAAAGTCATCGGGCTGGAAACCGCGCTCGGCTCCACCGGGATTGATATCCGCGGCGCGAGCGAGGATGTCGGCTTCTACGAGCAGGAATACCGCCGTCAGTCCGAACTGATGGAGCGCGGGTTCACCACCCGCGCACGGCTTCAGGAGGCGCAGCATGCGCTTGATGACGCGCGCAGCAAGCTTGGCAATGCGCAGGCCAATGCGGCCGAAGCGCGGGCTGCGCTGGCCACTGGATCAGTCGCGCCCGGGGTCAACCCCCAGTTGCTCGCCGCCCAGGCCCAGCGCCGCCGCGCCCAGCTTGAGCTGTCGCGCACTGAAGTTCACGCACCGGTGAGCGGTATGGTCACGCAGGCAGATCGCCTCCAGCTTGGCCAGATGGTGACCACTGGCTTGCCGACGTTGACGATCGTGGTGAGCGACCGCAGCTGGATCGAGGCCAATTTCAAGGAAACCGATCTTGCCCGGATGCGGGTTGGCCAGCCTGCCAAGCTGAGCTTTGATGCCTATCCCGATGTCGAAGTGAAAGCCCATGTCGCCAGCATTGGCGCGGGCACCGGCTCGGAATTCTCGGTGCTGCCAGCGCAAAACGCTTCAGGCAACTGGGTCAAGGTCACCCAGCGGGTGCCGGTCCGCATTGCTATCGACGGCAAACCTTCGCGCCCCCTGATTGCCGGGCTGTCAACGCATGTCAGCATCGACACCTCAAAGTAAGGGCGCGCCCGCGCCGCCTGCCGTGCTTGATGATCGGCCGGTGCTGGAAACCCGCAATCGCGGTCTGGTCATGATTGGGTTGATGCTGGTCAACCTGTGCACATTTTTCGACGCCACAATCGCCAATGTCGCGTTGCCCCACATGCGCGCGCAACTGGGTGCATCTTCGGATCAGATCAGCTGGGTGCTGACCAGCTTCATCATTGCCCAGGCGATTGCCACGCCAATCACCGGCTGGTTGTCTGACCGCATTGGCTCGCGCAATCTATTCCTCTGGGCCACGATAGGCTTCCTGGTGACGTCGGCAGCATGCGGGGCGGCGACCTCGCTCACGGCGATGATTGCTTTCCGGGTGTTGCAGGGCATTGCCGCCGCCTTTATCGGGCCGATGGGGCAGACGACGATGTTCGATATCACCCCGCCCAGCAAGCAAAGCATGGCCATGGCCCTGTTCGGCATGATGGTGATGGTTGCGCCGATCACCGGGCCGGCACTTGGAGGATTCCTCACCGAATATCTCAACTGGCGCTGGATTTTCTATGTCAACCTGCCGCTCGGTCTCCCGGCGCTATTCATATTGTGGTGGCAGCTTCCCTCGCGGCCGATCACGCGGCGCAAGCTCGACCTGTTCGGCTTTTCAACGCTCGCGCTCGCGCTCGGCGCGATGCAACTGGCGCTTGACCGGGGCCAGCATAAGGACTGGTTTGAAAGCTGGGAAATTATCTTCGAGGCGATCATAGCGCTTTCGGCCTTGTGGATATTCGTGATCCACACCCGCACCGCAGCCGAGCCACTGTTCCGGCGCGAGCTCTATTCCAACAAGCCGTTCGTTTTCGCGATGGGTTTCATGGTGGTGCTTGGGGTTTCGGTGGTCGGGCTGTCGGCGGTGCTACCGATGCTGTTCCAGACGCTCTATGGCTATTCAGTGGTCGACAGCGGGCTGATGCTCGCGCCGCGCGGGCTGGGGGTGATGGCCACCTCGTTCGCCTGTGGCTGGGCTATCCGCTATGTCGATTTCCGCTGGGTGATCTGCATCGGCTACAGTTTGGCCGCCTATGGCATGTGGTCGATGACCGGCTGGAGCCTGGTGATGGACAAGAACATCATTTATCTGGCGATCTTCATTCAGGGCATGGGCATGGGCATGATCTTCTCGCCGATGCAGCTGATGGCCTTTTCGACCTTGCCGCCGCAGGTCCGCCCCGATGGCTCAAGCCTGCTATCGCTGGGGCGCAGCATCGGCGGCTCGATCGGCATTTCGCTCATCGTCACCATGCTGGCGCGCAGCCAGCAGATCAATCATGCCGACCTTGCCGCGCATATCACCGCCTCGTCGGTCCCCGGGTTCGACTGGTCAGGCATGATTGACCGGATGGGCGGGGCAGGGGCCGGGGTGATGATGATGATCGACGGCGAGGTGAACCGGCAGGCTATGATGATCGCATTTCTCGACTCATTCATGATGCTGGCAATCATGCTGGCGATGCTGGCGCCGCTGCCGTTCATCATGAAGCGTGGGCTGCCGGCGGCGGCGCCACAGCAGACACTGGGGCATGATTAGCGATCATCGCCGCTGCGGTGACAAATGCACTTGCCCGGCGAGACGATTTCTGTGATCGCTCGCGGCCATAAAATCGAGAGGATTAACTGCGCGTGGGAAAGACGATTGTTATCACAGGTGCTGGCGTTGGCCTTGGCCGCGCTATAGCCAGGCGGCTCGCCGCGGATGGCGAGACGGTGATCCTGCTGGGGCGCACATTCTCCAAAGTTCAGGAGCTGGCCGAAGAGCTTGGCGCGCCGCATTTTGCGGTCGAATGCGATGTCGGCCAACAGGACTCAGTCCGCGCCGCTTTCGCCGAGATAGCCAAGCGCCACCCCAAGATCGACGCGCTGATCAACAATGCAGCAGTCTATGAGCCATTCTTCGTTGCCGATGCGACGGACGATCAGATTCTCAGCTCGATCCAGACCAATCTGGCTGGCCCGATTTACACCTGCCGCGCCGCCATTCCGATGATGGATCGTGGGGCTGCGATCATCAACGTCAGCAGCGAGTCTGTTGGCCTCGAATTTCCGATGCTGTCGCTCTATCAGAGCACGAAAGCCGGGATGGAACGGTTCAGCCAGTCGCTCAGTCGCGAGCTGGAGCCGAACGGCATCCGCGTCACAGTGGCCCGTGCCGGCCCGATGTACGAACTCGGCAAGACCGCGCCGCCCTGGAATCCCGAATCCGCCATGCAGTTCATGACGCTCTGCAAGGAAGCCGGCATCGACATGATGAAGCGCCCGATCTCAAATGTCAGCTCGGTCACCGATGTGTTCCGCGCATTGCTTGATCTGCCAGCCGATGTCCGGCTCACCACTGTTCACATCGAAGGACGCCACGCATGACCACTCTTCCCGAAGCAAAACTCTATATCGACGGCAAGCTGCGCGGAGCCGCCAGCGGCGCGACGTTCGATGTCATCAACCCGTGGAACGGCGAAGTTGCCGGAAAAGCTGCCGACGGCACCGAGGCCGATGTTGAAGAAGCAATTGCGGCGGCGCGCCGCGCGTTCGACACCACTGACTGGACGACCAACCACGACAAGCGCCTTGGCCTGGTCAAGAAGCTGCGCGAGCTGTTCGAGGCCAACCGTGAGCGGCTTGGCGA
>JANOBA010000231.1:0-3345 GCA_031411415.1 Novosphingobium sp. | reverse complement strand
TTCATGGAAGCGGTTGCCGCCGGCACGGAATTCCACTTGCGCAGCCCCAAAGACGGCTCTGTCCGCGCCACGGTCGATGCGCGCTCGCTGTTCCAGAAGCTGGTCGAAACGCGGTTGGCCACTGGTGAGCCCTATATCGTCTTCTCCGACACGGTGAACCGGATGATGCCCAAGCATCACCGCGATCTGGGCCTCAAGGTTTCCACTTCCAACCTGTGCAGCGAAATCACGCTGCCGACGGGCCGCGATCACCTCGGCAACGACCGCACGGCGGTGTGTTGCCTCTCCAGTCTCAACCTCGAAACCTGGGATGAGTGGAACGGTGACAAGATGTTCATCGAGGACATCATGCGCTTCCTCGACAATGTGCTGCAGGACTATATCGACCGCGCGCCGCCCGAAATGGCCCGCGCCAAGTATTCGGCAATGCGCGAACGCAGCGTCGGCATGGGGGTGATGGGCTTCCATTCCTTCCTGCAGATGAAGGGCATCGGCTTTGAAAGCGCGATGGCCAAGGCGTGGAACCTCAAGATGTTCAAGCACGTCGCATCGCGCGCCGACGAGGCTTCGATGCTGCTTGCCGAAGAACGCGGCGCCTGCCCCGATGCCGCCGAAATGGGCGTGATGCAGCGCTTTTCATGCAAGATGGCGATCGCCCCGACCGCGTCGATCAGCATCATCTGCGGCGGCACCAGCGCCTGCATCGAGCCGATTCCGGCCAACATCTATACCCACAAGACCCTCTCGGGCAGCTTCGTGGTGAAGAACCCTTACCTTGAAAAGCTACTGAAAGCGAAAGCCAAGGATTCCAACAATGTGTGGAATTCGATCCTCGAAATGGGCGGATCGGTGTCGCACCTCGATTTCCTCAGCCCTGAGGAAAAGGCGGTCTACAAGACCAGCTTCGAGATCGACCAGCGCTGGCTGCTCGAATTCGCCGCCGACCGCACGCCGTTTATCGATCAGGCGCAGAGCCTCAATCTCTATATCCCGGCCGACGTCGATAAGTGGGACCTGATGATGCTCCACTTCCAGGCCTGGGAGAAGGGCATCAAGTCGCTCTATTATCTGCGCTCGAAATCAGTGCAGCGCGCAGGGTTCGCCGGCGGGGTGGAGGCGGATAACACCGTCCAGGCCCCGATCATGGAACTCGCCGCGCAGACCGATTACGAGGAATGCCTGGCTTGCCAGTGATGGCAGGTGAACAGCACAATCAGGTCGGATCGCAACTCGCCCGGCGCGCGGTTTTCGAGCAGCGCTATTTTCCCGAAGTGGAAGTCGGCGGATTCACCCGGCTTTCGCCCGGCATACTCTATTGGTCGCGCATCGCCGCGCTGATCGAGCCGCAGTTTCGCGTGCTCGATTATGGCGCCGGGCGCGGTGCTTTCATCACCGAGGATCGCAGCGAATACGGCAAGTGGCTGAAAACGCTGAAAGGCCGGGTGGCGCATGTCACGGGCTGCGATGTCGATCCGGCGGTGCTGGAAAACCCCACACTCGATGCCGCGCTGGTGATCGATCCGGCAAAGCCCCTGCCATTTGCCGACAGCGCGTTCGATATGATCGTCACAAGCTATGTGCTCGAACATGTCAATGATCCCACTTTCGTAGCCAGCGAGCTGGCGCGGGTGACGCGGCCCGGCGGATGGATCTGCGCGGCCACGGCCAACAAGTTCGGCTATGTCGCGCTGGCTGCCCGGCTGATCCCGAACCGGCTGCATGTCGCCGCGCTGCGGGCGATCATGCCCTGGCGCAAGGCGGAAGACGTTTTCCCCACGCGCTACCGGATGAACACCCGCAGCGCGCTGCGCCGCATCTTCGCCCCTTATGGCCGGGTGTGGACCTGGACCGATTCGGGCGAGCCGGCCTACGATTTCGGCATTGGCCCGGTCTATCGCGGCCTGATGCTGCTGCACCGGCTGCTGCCGCAGGCGCTGCACACCGGATTGTTCCTGTTCGTGCGCCGCCATGGCGAAGCAAACCAAGCGCGCGCGGAGCAGGCACGATGAACGCCCGCCGTTTATCTTCCCGCCGCGTCGTCACCGGCCTCAACGCCGAGGGGCGCAGCTGTACGATCATCGATGGCGAAGTGCCACACTTCGCCGAAAAGGGCCTCGCGCTGGTCTGGGAAACCCGCGAGTATCCCGCTGACAACAGCGGCAGTGCCGATCCGGTCCGGCCCTATGCGATCGAAATGCTGCACATGCCGGGATCAAACTTCGCGGTCTGCACCTTCACCCCCGGCGCGCCGGCCTTCATGCACGCAACCGACACGATCGACTACCTCGTCATCATTTCCGGCCATGTGACGCTGGTGCTGGAGGACGGCGAAGCAGCGCTTGGACCGGGCGATCTGGTGGTGGACCGGGGCGTGATGCATGCCTGGCGCAACGACAGCGATGCGCCCTGCGTGGCCGCCGTGGTCAATCTGCCGGCCGAACCTGTCGGCAAAGGAAGAACCATATGAGTACCCGCAGGATTGTCGCCGCCGCCGGACCGGACGGGAAGAGCTGCGTTGTCTCGGACGAGGCGCTGCCGCTTGCCCAACCCGGCGCCTTGAATATCACCAACCTGTGGAACGGTGCCTGCGGCCGGGTGAGCAATTCCGCGCAATTTGCCGGCGGCTTTGCCCCTTTCGGAATGCACCAACTGACTGATCCGCTCTATTCGGTGATGCTCGCCGAATATGCGCCGGGTCAGGGCGCGGCGGACCCGGGCATGCATTTCACTGATACCGCCGACCATTTCCACGTGCTGGAAGGCGAGGTCGTGCTGGTGCTCGAAGCCGGCGAGGCCGTGCTGTGCAAGGGCGACACCGGCGTGATCCGCGGCGCGGTTCACGGCTGGCGCAATGATGGCGCTGCGCCCGCCCGGCTGATCACTTTCGTGCTGCCCGCCGAACCGCTGGTCCGCTAAGCATGGCCGCGCCCCTCATTCTCCACGGCATGAACAGCCCCAATGTCACCAAAGTGGTGATCATGCTGGAGGAATGCGGGCTCAGCTATGAATTGCGCCATGTCGCGGTGTTCAAGCAGGAACAGTTCGCGCCGGAATTTCTGGCGCTCAACCCGCTGGGCAAAGTGCCGGTGCTGCAAGACACGAACGCCGGGGTCACGCTCGCCGAATCGGGCGCGATTTTGCACTATCTGGCTGAGCGCGAGGGCAAATTCCTGCCCGCCAGCCAACCCCAGCGCGCCGAAGTCATGCAATGGCTGTTCATGCAGATGGCGAACTATGGCCCGATGCTGGGCCAGCTCAACCATTTCCGCCTGGTTCAGGCTTCGGGCACGCATCCCTATGCGGAAGGCCGCTATGCCGCCGCCGCCGGGCGGCTCTATCGCCTGC
>JANOBA010000230.1:0-2990 GCA_031411415.1 Novosphingobium sp. | reverse complement strand
GCCATCATTGCGCGTGCGATCGAGGAAGAGAATGACGCTGAGCGCTTGAGGCGCGCCCGCGCCGATATGGATGATGACGAGCGTATCCGGCACGAGCGTTTGCTGAAAGAGCAGACCGATCTGCAAAGCGCGCTCGATCGATCGCGCGAACGCGTCGGCGTCGATCCCCAAGACCTGCAACGTGTGGCAGCGGCGGCGCTGTCGCGCACAGGCTACGCTCTCGAAGGCGCACGCGGCCCGTTGGCGGGCAAGGTAGAAACCTTCAAACTCGATCCCAGCGATCCAGCCTTCACAAAGGATGCTGGTTGGGACGACGCTTTTGACGATCTGCGGGTTCGGACTCGTAAGCGCGGCGAGCGACTTGCGGATTGGCGGCGCAGCGCGCCCATTCGTTCCATCGCCTTCCAGCCACCGATCTTGAGCGATGGTCGCGACGCTTCGGACGTGGTGCAAGTGCACCTGGAGCACCGCCTAGTGCGGCGGCTCATCTCGCGGTTCATCAGCCAGGGCTTCCAGTCCAAACTGTCCCGCCTCTCCGTCATCTTCGGCCCTGGTGCACAACCGCGTATAGTTTTGATGGGTCGCCTTGCGGTGTTCGGAGCAGGCGCCGCGCGGCTGCATGAAGAAATCATCCCTATAACCGCGATCTGGACGGAATCAGAGCGCGACCGCAAACCGCTTCGACCGCTGGGTGAAAGCGGCGAGGAAAAGACGCTCAATCAACTTGAGGAAGCCTTGCGTGACGCTCGTGAAGCGCCGGGGTCGGCGGTGGCCCGCATCCAAGCACTGATCGAAAGGGATATCGTGGACCTTGTTCCGACATTGGAGAAGATCTCGATAGATCGATTGACCGCAGTGTCCGCGCAATTGAAGAAGCGAGGCGAGGAAGAGGCACGCTCTTTGACCGACCTGCTCGATCAACAGCGCTCGCGCATCGCCAGGGCGGCAAAAGACTTTGATCCCAATCAGCTTTCCCTTGATCTCGTCCCTGAAGAACGACGCGAGCGCGAGGCTGATCGGCGCCACTGGGAAGGTCGCCTGACCCGACTGGAACGCGAACTGCGTGAAGAGCCGGATCGACTGCGCAATTCCTACGAGGTGAGGGCGCATCGCCTTGAACCGATCGGCATCGTGTATCTCTGGCCGGTTTCGGGGTGAGCGCGATGGCTGTCGATATCAATCGCGATCCGGACCTCGAATGGCTCGACCATGTGCCGCCAGTCGGCCTGGTCGTGGCGCCTCCGCTGCTCAAGGAACTAGGTCTCATTCCGTCCAGACAATCGCCGATCGAGACGGGGGAGGTCGGCGAGATCATCGGCGACGATCTGGCGACGCCGGCATTGTCCGACGCGTGGGCGTTTGTTGAAAAGGTGCTCGGTTGGGAAGCGCGCCACGTTGCCGGCGCGCCCGGCGGGCCGGCGATACCCGATGAGTTGCTGGTGGCGTTGCCGGAGCATAACACCACGCTGGCACCGACTTGGGCAGTTGCAGAGCTCGGCGAAGGCGAGCGTCGCTGGCAGCTACTGGTGCGCGTTGAAGCGCGCGGCGTCGACCCCGATGTCCGCAATGCGCTTGATGGCTGGGAGGCCACGCCGCATCAGCGGTTTGAGCGGCTGCTGCGCGATACCGGAGTCTTTGCCGGGCTGCTGGTTTCCGAGCGCGAGGAGCGCAAGGATGGCGAAGTCCGCACCTATCCAGAATTCCGCCTGACCTATGCGCCGCGCGGCGAAACCTCGGGACACCAAAGTTTCCCGATCCGGCCAATGGCGCTCGTTTCAGGCCGCCCAATGCTTGGCGGCCTGAAGCTGCTGCTTGATCGCTTCCGGCTGTTCTCGGATGGCGACGACCGGCGTTTGCCAGCATTGTTGAAGCGCAGCCGCGATGCGCAGGCCCTCGTTTCGACCGCGCTGGCAGAGCAGGTGCTCGGCGCGCTGCATGAACTGCTGCGCGGGCTGGATGCCGCCGAACCGGCGCTGGTGCGCGAGCTCAGTACAACGCGGCCTGATCATCTTTATGAGGGGCTGCTCACCGTCCTGATGCGCCTCGTTTTCGTGCTTTACGCTGAAGACCGCGATCTTCTGCCGTCGCTGCCGGGCGCACGGGCGCGGGAGGTTTACGAAACCAGTTATTCAGTCCGTGGGCTCTAGGCCAAGCTTACCGAGGATGCGACGCTCAATCCCGACACGATGAATGAGCGGCGCGGCGGCTGGGGCGGCTTGCTCGCCTTGTTCCGCATGATCCACAAGGGCCACCGCACCGGCTTCGTGCAGGCACGCGGCGGCAAGCTGTTCGATGCTGACGAATTTCCCTTCCTCGAGGGCCGCGCAACCAAGGACGACCCGCCCCGTATTATGCATGTCTCCGATGGCTGCCTACTGCGCATCCTGGAGGGGCTGATGACTATCAAGCTGCGCGGGGCGAACCGCGAGCGTCTCAGCTACCGCACACTCGATGTCGAGCAGATCGGCTCGGTCTATGAAACCGTGATGGGCTTCACCGTAGAACCCGCTCGAACTCGCGTTTTGGCCATCAAAGCTGGCAAGAACAACAAGACTCCGGTCTTCGTCGCGCTTGATGAACTTTTGGCAAAGAAGGGAAAGGAAAGGATCAAGTCCTTAAAGGAGGACGCCGGGCGAGCGCTTACAGCGGCGCAGGCAAAACCAGTTGAAGAAGCAAAGACCATAGAGGACTTGGTGGCAGCGTTCGACAACATCGTCGATGAGCGCGGGTCGCCGAAGAAACGTGTCTCGGCGGCTGGCACTCCCGTCCTGCAGCCGACGGGCGAGCGGCGACGCACTGGCAGCCACTACACCCCACGCTCGCTGACCGCGCCCATCGTCAAGCATGCTTTGGAGCCCGCTTTCGCCCGCCTCGGTCTGGACGCCACCCCGGAACAGGTGCTGGAATTGAAAGTTTGCGATCCGGCGATGGGTTCAGGTGCGTTCCTTGTTGAGGCCTGTCGCGCCATTTGCGAGCGGCTGGTCAAGGCC
>JANOBA010000229.1:0-3336 GCA_031411415.1 Novosphingobium sp. | reverse complement strand
GCAGTCGTCGCTCCGGTCGAACACGTCACCGCCAAGTCCGCGACAGCGCCCTCGGTCGCCGCTGCACCGCCTGGCTTTCGTCGGCTCAACGAAGCGCAATATATCCGCTCTGTAGAACAGATATTCGGGCCAGCTATCAAGGTTCCGGGCCGCTTCGATCCGCCTCTGCGTGAGCAGGGTCTTCTGGCAATCGGCGATGCCACGGTCACGGTGTCGGCCTCGGGCATCGAGCAATATGAGCTTCGCGCGAGGGAAATCGCTGCGCAGGCAATGGCGGGCGGCAAGATCGGCGTGCCGTGCAGTCCGGCTGCCGGTGTCTTCGACGCCGCCTGCGCCGGGCAAGTCCTCGGTCGCTATGGCCGCCTGCTCTATCGTCGGCCGCTCACAGACACCGAGCTGTCCGCAGTGGTCGCCATCGCCGCCAATGCGGCGGGGGTGAACCACAGCTTCGCCAAGGGGCTGGAGACGGGGCTGTCGCGGTTGCTGATGTCGCCAAACTTCATCTTCCGTGTCGAGCGCAGTGTGGCCGATCCGCTTGCGCCCGGCGGATACCGGCTGGAGGATTATGCGCTCGCCAGCCGGATCAGCTTCCTGCTGTGGGACAGTCCACCCGACGAGGCATTGCTCGATGCCGCCGCGCGCGGCGATCTGCGGGTTCCGACGAAACTCCAGCGCCAGGTCGACCGCATGCTGGCCTCGCCGCGCTACGAACAGGGTGTGCGCTCATTTTTCTCGGACATGTTCGGCTACGAACAGTTCCGCGGTCTCGCCAAGGATCAAGCGATCTATCCCAAGTTCAATTCCGAGCTTGCCCGCGACGCGCAGGAACAAACCCTTCGCACCATCATCGATCTGCTGGTGACCAATCGCGGCGATTACCGCGACCTGTTTTCAACCCGCAAAACTTTCATCAACCGCGGCCTTGGCGCGCTCTACAAAGTGCCGGTGAGCGTGGCGGGGGTTGATGGCTGGGCGCCCTACACTTTCCCGGCGGACCAGCCGCGCGGCGGCATTCTCAGCCTTGCAGGTTTCCTGATGCTCGATCCCACGCACGAGGGCCGCAGCTCGCCAACGATCCGCGGCAAGACCGTGCGCGAACTGCTGCTCTGCCAGCCGGTTCCGCAGCCGCCGCCCAATGTCAATTTCGCGCTCGTCCAGGATGTCACGAACCCGCTCTACAAGACTGCGCGGCAGCGCCTGACCGTCCATCAGGAAAACCCGGCCTGCGCGGGATGCCATGCGCTGACCGATCCCATCGGGCTGTCGCTGGAGAACTACGATGCAGTCGGCAATTTCCGCACCCATGAAAACGATGCGCAGATCGACGCGACCGGAACTTTCGAAGGCAAGCCCTATACTGGTCTCACCGGCTTGTCGCAGCGGCTGCGCGAAAGCCCGGAGGTTCCCGCCTGCTTGGTGCAGCGCGCCTTTGAATATGGCGTTGGCCGCCCGGCCGGCGGCGGCGATGCGGATTGGCTGGATTATGCGGTTGGCCAGTTTGCAACGGACCGGTTCCGCTTTTCGGCCCTGATGCGCCGCATTGCCACCAGCCCGGCACTGGCCGCAGCGGCTCCGCCCGGACCGGTTACGACTGCCCTCAGCTACGATTACAACAGGAGGATTCGATGAGCCAATGGACACGGCGCAATTTGCTGCGCGGTATGATGCGCGGCTCGGCAGTGGTCGTCGGCCTGCCGCTGCTTGACCTGTTCCTTGATGGCAATGGCGAGGCGCTCGCCAGCGGGGCGCCGATCCCCACCCGCTTCGGCACCTGGTTCTGGGGCTGCGGGGTCAACACCGCCCGCTGGTTCCCCAGCCAGCTTGGCAAGGGATACGACATCAAGCCCGAACTCGCGCCGATGGCACCTTACCGGGACAAAGTCAGCGTCTTCTCAAACTTCAACTGCATTCTCGATGGCAAGCCTAATCTGGTTCACTGGTCAGGTGTCATGGCAACGCTTACCGGCGCGGCACCGCTCAAGGGCGGCGTTGCCGGGGGGACCAGCGAACAGCCCACGATCGATTGCCTGGTCTCCGACCACATTGGCGCCGGGACCCGCTTCCGCTCACTGGAGCTTGCCTGCACCGGCCAGACGGGTGTCAGCTATTCAATGCGCGCAGGGTCGACTGTCAATCCCAGCGAGGTTGACCCGGTCCAGCTCTATCGCCGCCTTTTCGGCGCCGAGTTTCAGGATCCCAACAAGGCCGATTTCAAGCCCGATCCCGCTGTGATGTTGCGCCAGAGTGTGCTGAGCTCAGTCAAGGATGACCGCGACGAACTGCTGCGTTCGCTGGGCAGCGCCGACAGGCAGCGGGTCGACCAGTATTTCACCTCGGTGCGCCAGGTCGAACAACAGCTTGGCCACTTGCTCGAAAAGCCTGCGCCGGCCGAGGCCTGTGTTGTCGGCAGGGAGCCGGGCAAGGTGGAACTGGGCCCGACCTGGGATGTGGCGATGCGCACCCACGATCTGCTCGGCCAACTCGCGGTCATGGCGCTTTCCTGCAACCAGACGCGGGTGTTCAACATGGCGCTGTCGATCGCCGGTTCGAACTTGCGCAAGGCGGGTGATCCGGTCGCCTTTCACGAACTTACGCATGAAGAGCCAATCGACGAGAAACTTGGATACCAGCCCAAGTCCACATTCTTCATCGAACGCAGCATGGAAACTTTTGCCAGCATGCTCAAGATGATGGACGGGGTGAAGGAAGGCGCGGGCACGCTGCTCGATAACAGCCTCATCCTTGCCACCTCAGAGAGCAATTTTGCCAAGATCCACTCGGTCGACAATCTGCCGATCATGGTAGCAGGCTCGGCAGGCGGCAAGTGGAAGGCCGGCCAGCATATCTCCGGCAACGGCGATCCATCATCGCGCGTAGGTCTGACAATCCAGCAGGTGCTGGGCATGCCCGTCACCAGCTGGGGCGACGGGGCAATGCAGACTGCCAAACCGATCAGCGAGGTGATGGCATGAGGCGTCTGTCGCACACCTTGGCGCTTGCGGCACTGGCGCTGGCTCCAGCCATAGCAGGGGCCGATCCGGCACCGCCGCCGACCCCACCGTTAACGGCGTCGCTCGAAGGAATAGTTGGACCCGCGCTTTATGTGACCGACCCGGCAAGGTCACTGCGGTTCTATACCGAGGGATTGGGCATGCGGCTCAGGATGCGCTTCGGCACGGCTGAGCGGCCTGACATGGTGGTCGGCTTCGGCGCCAACCCGGCTGACGCAGGCATCATGCTGATCACCAACAAACAAGGCCCGATCCAGCCGATCCAGCATGCCCACGGATTTGATCGGATTGCCTTGCGACTGCCCGATCTGGTGGCCGTCTCGGC
>JANOBA010000228.1:0-6586 GCA_031411415.1 Novosphingobium sp. | reverse complement strand
GGAATCACAGCCGTCGACGATCCTTCGAACCACGATCCACGCTTCGACCGCGTGCGGCTCCGCCAGGCTTTGGCCGGGGCGGACTGGCTTGATCCAGCGGCCATTGCCCAAAGCGCGGCGCACCTCGCCGATGCCGACGCGGCGCTCGAATGGGCGGCCCGGCGCGAGTTCAGCGAATATGTAACTCGCGACGGCCCCGGCCTGACCTATCGCCCGCACGCCCCGCGCGCGATTGCCTTGCGGGTGCTGGCGATGATTGTGCAAGAGCTTGATGGTGCACGCCCGCGCGGCGGTGCCTTGGCGAGGCTGTTCGATGCTCTGCTGGCGCGCGAGACCGCATCGATCGGCAATCTGGTTGCCCGTCCGCTGAACGGTGGCTGGAGTTTCAGCCCCGCACCCCGGCGGCGCAGCGCAATCTCGGCCACCAAAGAGTTGCTCTGAGCTGGAAACCGGACCAGAGTTGGAAACTAATAATTCCAGGAACCAGGTTGCCATGACAGACACTAATGCGCCGTTCGCGGGCGCCAATGCGCTGATTTTTGGCGGCGCCAAGGGGATCGGAAAATGCGTCGCGCTTGAGTGGGCGCGGCGCGGGGCAAGCGTGGCAGTGGCAGACCTTGCCGAGGCAGCAGCGGCTGAGACAGTGGCCGAAATCAAAGCAGCGGGCGGCAAAGCCGTCGCGATTGCCGCCAATGTCATGTCGGACGATTCGATCGCGACGGCGGCCAGCGCGGCTGAGGCGGCATTGGGCGAGATCGACATCGTGATGAACAATGTCGGCGGCATGCTCAATGGCCACCCTGAGGACATTCCGATGTCCGAATGGCAGCGGATCATGGAGATCAATTATTTCGCCGCCGCGCGCGGGGTTTCGCATTTCCTGCCGAAATTCCTCGCGCGGGGGAAGGGACATATCGTCAACACCGCCAGCTTTGCCGGCATGTTTCCCTATGCGGCAAGCCGCGTGCCGTATGGTGCAGCCAAGGCAGCGGTGATCTCGATGAGCCAGAACCTGGCGGTCTATGCCGAGCCTTTGGGCGTGCGCGTTTCGTGCCTGATCCCCGGCCCGGTGATGACCCAGGTGATGGACAGCTGCACCGAATGGACCGCAGGCTGCGAGCTGCGCGCGCCGGGCAAGGAGACGTCGCTGATGTTGCCCGAAGAGGTGGCGCGGGTGCCGGCCAATGGCATGCGCGATGGCAAAATCCTGATCCCCTCAGACCCGGTGGTGTTCGATATTGTGCGGCGCTGGGCGGAAGACCCGGATGGTTT
The DNA here is from genome assembly GCA_031411415.1 of Novosphingobium sp. Classification (GTDB taxonomy): domain Bacteria; phylum Pseudomonadota; class Alphaproteobacteria; order Sphingomonadales; family Sphingomonadaceae; genus Novosphingobium. The sequence continues at coordinate 5,314 of JANOBA010000228.1, read as the reverse complement.
TATCCGCGCCAAGATCGCTGAGTTCGCCAGCGGTGACCGGGGTAATCCGCAAGTGCCCGATGCGATAAAGGCGATGCTGGCGGTCGCTCGATGAGCCGGCTTGGTCTTGAAATGCTGACCCTGCTCGGCATGCCGCCAGTTGAATACGTCCGGCTGGCGGGAGAACTGGGCTGCGTGGAAGTCTCGACCGGGCTCGCGGGTTTGCCGCTGTCGATGTTCGGTCTGGCCGACGAATTTTATCCGCCGTGGTCCTTGCGTGATGATCCGGCGCTGCGCCGCGAAATGAAAGCTGCCATGGCCGATACCGGCGTGCGCATTGGCCTTGCTGAGGGCTTCCGCGTTGCAGCGGCCGAGGATGTGACGGCATGCGCCGGTGATCTCGACCTGTTTGCCGAACTTGGCGCGCTCAGGGTCAACGCCATCTACATGGAAGACGACCTTGCCATGGCCAAGGACAAGCTCGCCGTGCTGGCCGAAATGGCCGGCGCGCGCGGGCTGATGTTCACCATCGAATTCTTTCCGCCTACTGGCATCACCAGCCTTGATACGGCGCTGGAAGTGATCGGCCACATTGGCAAGGGCAAAGCGCGGCTGCTGCTCGATACCATGCACCTGTTTCGCACCGGCGGCATGGTCGCCCAGATCGCCGCGCTCGATCCCGATCTGATCGGCTATGTCCAGCTCGCCGACAGCCGCCTTGCGCCATGGGACGAGGCTTATATGCAGACCGCGATGTTCGCGCGCGATGTGCCGGGCGAAGGGGAACTACCCTTGGCCGAACTGATCGCCGTGTTGCCCAAGGACGTCACCATCAGCCTTGAAGTGCCCCGGCTGGAGGCGTTGCGATCCGGAAGCCCGCGCGATCATGCCGCCCGCTGTGTTGCTGCAGCGCGCGCTCTGGGGGCCTAGGTCAAACTGCCGCGAGGGCCTTGCGCCAGGCCTTCAGCCGGGCCTCGCGGACCTCGGCAGCCATGTTTGGCATGAAGCGACGCGAAGGCCCGCGCATGGCCTTTGCCGCCTCATCCAGCGAGGTGAACAGGCCCGCGCCGAGCCCCGCCAGCATGCCTGCGCCCAGCGCGGTGGTTTCCACGAAATCCGGTCGCTCCACCGGCAGGTCGAGCATGTCGGAAAGGTCCTGCGCCATCCAGTCGTTTGCGCTCATCGCGCCGTCGATGCGCAGCATGTTCCAGCCTGCCCCGTCACCGGCAAATGCCATGGCGAGGTCGTGGGTCTGCAAGGCCATGGCTTCCAGTGCGGCACGGACAATGTGGGCGCGGGTGGTGGCGAAAGTCATGCCCGATATGGCGGCGCGCGCCTCGGGCCGCCAGTGGGGTGCGCCCAAGCCTGACAGCGCGGGCACGATGACCACCCCGCCACTACCATCAACTGACCGCGCCAGCGCTTCGGTCTCGCTTGCACTGGCGATCAGCCCAAGCGAATCGCGCAGCCACTGGATCAGGCTGCCCGCGACGAAGACCGAGCCTTCGAGCGCATAAGTGCGCAGACCCCCGATTTGCGTCAGCACCGTGCCGAGCAATCGGTGACGCGAGCGCGGCGGGGCTGCGCCCGCGTTGGCCAGCACGAAAGCGCCGGTGCCGTAAGTCGCTTTGGTCTCTCCGGGTGCAAGGCAGCCTTGGCCCACGGTGGCGGCCTGCTGGTCGCCGGCCAGCCCGGTGATTGCAATCGCGCCGCCGAAATGCTCCGCCAGACTTTCTCCGAAGTGCCCGGCACAATCAGTCACTTCCCCCAGAGCGCTGAGCGGCACGCCGAACAGGTCGCACAGCCCCGCATCCCAGCTCGCGGCCCTAAATGGCAGCAAGCTGGTGCGGCTGGCATTGCTGGCATCCGAGATGAACAGGCCGCCGGTGAGCTTCCACACCAGCCACGTCTCCACGGTGCCAAGCGCCAGCGTGCCTCGCGCGGCGGCGGCGGCGACAGCGGGCACATTTTTCACCAGCCAGCGCATTTTCGTCGCCGAGAAATAGGGGTCGAGCAGCAGCCCGGTGGCCTCTTGCACTGCCGCTTCGTGGCCGGCATCGCGCAAGGCAGCGCAGGCATCGGCAGTGCGGCGGTCCTGCCAGACGAGGGCATGGTGCAGTGGCGCGCTGCTGGCCTTGTCCCAGGCGACCACGGTTTCGCGTTGGTTGGTGATGCCGATCCCGGCAAAGCGGTCTGCCCCGCCCGATTGCATCACGACCTCGCGGGCGCAGGCCAGCGTTGCGTCCCAGATCTCGCCTGCATCGTGTTCGACCCAGCCGGCTTGCGGATAGTGCTGGGTCAGCGGCTGCTGCGCCACGGCGCGGCAGGCGCCGGCGCGATCAAATGCCAGCGCGCGCGTGGAAGTGGTTCCCGCATCGAGCACGAGGATCAGTTCGCCTGCCGGGTTCATCGCTCGCCTGTGCCTCCACCACTGGTTTTGGCTTGGCTTACCGGCATTGCATGGCCATATCCAGCCCATGCAATTCCCCGCCCGTCCCTGGCCCACCGGCCTTGCCGAAAACCCCGAGCCTTTGGTGCGCCGGGTGCTGGCGGGCAATCCGTCTGCCTTTTCATTCACCGGCACGCAGACCTATCTCGTCGGCGCCGGGCGCGATGTGGCGGTGATTGATCCCGGGCCGGACGAGGCAGACCATATCGCTGCGCTGCTCGCCGCGATTGGCGATGCGCGGGTGACGGCGATCATGTGCACCCACACCCACCGTGACCATTCCCCTGCCGCCGCGCCGCTCGCCGCGCTGACCGGAGCGCCGGTGATCGGCTGCGCGGCGCTGACTATCGAAGATGACGGGCCGCGTTCCGATGCTGCCTTTGACACGACATATTCGCCTGCCCACGTATTGGCCGATGCTGAGCAGCTGTCAGGCGATGGCTGGACGCTGACCGCTCTGGCGACGCCGGGTCACACCTCCAACCATTTGTGTTTTGCGCTGGAGGAAAGCGGCGCGCTGTTCACCGGTGATCATGTCATGGGCTGGTCAACCACGGTCGTCTCGCCGCCCGACGGCGACATGACTGCGTACATGGCGAGCCTGCAATTGCTGCAACTGCGCGAGGACCGGGTTTATTACCCCGCGCATGGCCCGGCAGTGGAAAAGCCGCGCCAGCTTGTGCGCGGCATGATCGGGCACCGGCGACAACGTGAAAACCAGATACTCAAGCTGATTGGCGCGGGCACTGGCGAGATCGAGGCGATGGTGCCGCTGATGTACAAGGGTGTCGATCAGCAGCTGTGGCCGGCCGCAGGGCGTTCGGTGCTGGCCCACCTGATCGATCTGGAACGCCGAGGCAGTGTGGTGCGCACGGAGGCACAATGGCGGATGGCCGGGTGATGCCGCGTTCGGGCCTGCCCTGGCTGATCGCTGCCGCCGAACGCCAAGCGAGCGGCGAGCCCGTGCGGTGAGGCAAGTGAAGTGGGATGTGGCGCTTGTCATGGCGCTGGCCATGGCGCTGGGGCTCGCTGTCTTCGGACTGCGCATCGCCAATCCGTTTGATCTCAGTTGGTTCGATGGTGACATCGTCACCTCGCAATTCGGCTGGGAGCAATACCGCGCTGACCGCGCGCACTGGTTCCCGATCGCCACTGACCGCTATTCCTGGCCGCTCGCCATGCCGCTGGCGATGTTTGATAATATGCCGCTGGTGGCGCTGGCACTGAAAATGCTGGTGCCGGCGAGCGTCGGTCCGTTCCAGTATTTCGGTCCGGTTTTCCTGATCGGCCTCGCCTTGCAGGGTCTGTTCGCCTGGATGCTGCTGCGCGAGATGGCTCGTGGCCGTGAGGATGCAGCCAGCCGCGTCGCTCTGGCGCTGGGTGCGCTGTTTCTGGCGACCTCGCCGACGCTGTTCGTGCGCTTCCAGCTCTCACACGTGGCACTGACCCAGCATTGGTTGCTGCTCGCCGCGCTGTGGCTGACGGCGCGCAGCAGCCGGGTGGGGGCAGGGCGGTCCTTGCGCGATTTTGCCCTGCTGGCTTTCGCCGCTGCCGCGATCAGCATCTATCTGATGGTGATGGTGATGATGATTTTTGTCGGCCTCGCACTAAAGTTGGCGATGGACCGGGCTGTGCCGCGCCAGCAGATCGCTTTGCTACCGCTGCCGCTGGTCGCCGCGTTTCTTGCCATGTTTGCCTCCGGCTTCATCGATTTCGGCGGGGGAAAGCTGTTTTCAGGCGAGGGCTATCAGGTCTTCTCGGCAAACCTTTACACCCTGTTCAACCCGATGCGCGACCAGTTCGGCTCGGCCTTCCTGCCGGGCCTACCGGTTGCCACAGGGGGGCAATACGAAGGTTTTGCCTATCTTGGCTTGGGCGCGCTGCTGCTGGCGGTGGGCGGGTTGGTGTTCACGCGGGCGAAGGGCGATGGCGGCGAAGGCACATTCGCGCCGCTGATGGTTGTGGTGTTCGGCGCGTTTCTGCTGGCGCTGTCCACCCGGCTGACGTTCGGGCCGTATTCGATTTTCCTGCCGGTGCCGCAATCGGTGGAAGGCCTGCTCGGCATATTCCGCAGTTCGGGCCGGTTCGTCTGGGTGGTGGTCTATGGCTTGCTGTTCATCGCGATTGCCGGGCTGATCCGGGGCCTGGCGCCGCGCCGCGCCGCCATGCTGCTGGGCCTTGCCGCATGCGTTCAGATGGCTGACGTGGCCGCGCCGTTTGCCGCGATGCATGGCCGCTTTGCGCTGATTACCCAGCCCGCCCGCTTCGCCGATCCCGCCTATGCCGGGCTGGGCGCGGCGCATGATACCGTGCTGGTGCTGCCCGCCTGGCAATGCCAGGTGTGGGAGCCGGGCAAGTTCGACTATCCGTGGACCCATTTCATCAAGTTCTCGCGTCTGGCGATGGAGGGCGGAATGAAGATCAACAGTTTCTATGCGGGCCGCACCCCCGAGGCGCAGATGACATATCATTGCCAGACCTTGCCAGCGCAAGTGCTGCAAAAGCCCGCCGATCCGCGCACGGCCTATCTGCTCAGCCTGCGCAGCTTCGCCCGCTTCGGCCCGCACATTTCCGCCAGCCACTACTGCGATTTTGCCGAAGACATGTATGTATGCCGGGGCGATCTGGGCAAAAGCGGATTATCGCTGCGTGCCGCTGCCATTGCCGCTGCCAATGCTGCGAAATTTGCGCCATAAGCCCCGGCAAAGACTTCTGGAGCCGTCAATGACTGTCATGCACGAAAACCTCACCGGCCTCGACCTGCGCGCCGAGATCGACCGCCTGCGTAAGGACCGCAACGCCGTCATCCTCGCGCACTATTACCAGCGCCCGGAAATTCAGGACTTGGCGGACTATGTCGGGGATAGCCTTGAGCTGTCCAAGAAG
>JANOBA010000227.1:0-1572 GCA_031411415.1 Novosphingobium sp. | reverse complement strand
GGGGATCGGGCTGCTGCCGCTGGGCAGGGCGAAATTCGTCGGCGTCCCGGCAGCCGAATATGCCGACCGCGTGCTCGACGGACACAGTGATCCTGCCTTCGCCCATTTCCGCCCGCTTGTTGACGGTCTTTATGGCGAGGTGGCAGACCATCAGGCCGAGCATGACCGGATCGCGGCCTTCTTCACCGCGCGCGCCGGCGTGCCGCTGGCCGACGAGGCGCGCATCATGGCGATCCACGCCGCATTGGTCGATCCCGAGACGGCAAGCGTGGGGCAGATGGTCGCCCGCGCGGGGGCCAGCCAGCGGACCATCGAGCGGGTCTGCCGCCGCGCCTTCGGCTTTTCGCCCAAGCTGCTGCTGCGCCGCCAGCGCTTCATGCGCAGCCTGTCGCAATTCATGCTTGACCCTTCGCTCAAATGGATCGGCGCGATCGACGGCAGCTATCACGACCAGGCGCAATTCGTGCGCGATTGCCGCCAGTTCATGGGGATGACCCCCAGCCAGTATGCCGCGCTGCCCAAGCAGCTGATCGGCGCAGTGATGCGCGAGCGCGAACGCATGGCGGGATCGGCGGTGCAAACGCTCGATGGCCCGGAAGGCCCGGCGCGCGGTCGCTGATTGCGAATTGGCAGTTCTGCATTTATGGGGACTTGCTCCTATTCCCTTCCTTCGTCTTTCCCGCGAAGGCGGGAACCCATCTCCGGAACCTTGCGATGCACGAGAACTTCTCGCCAGTGGTCTATCTGCTTGCTTCGCACCGCAACGGAACCCTCTATGCGGGCGTGACTTCGGATCTGAGCAAAAGGCTCCATCAACACCGTGAGGGCTTGATTGATGGTTTCACCAAAGACTACGGGGTGCACCGCCTCGTATGGTTTGAGCAGCATGCAACAATGGAACATGCGATTACCCGCGAAAAGCGGATCAAGAATTGGAACAGGGCTTGGAAAATCAGGTTGATCGAGGAAACCAATCCCGAATGGCGCGATCTCGCGGTGGAGCTGGGCTTTGCTGCGCTGCCATCGCGCCGGATTGCTTGATCGAAACTCGGGAGATGGGTTCCCGCCTACGCGGGAATGACGAATTATGAGTGATGTTGAAGCACTTGGCAAAGCCTTGATGGGGCAAATTGAAGCCGCGAAGAACCTCGATGAACTTGAGGCCGCGCGAATCGCTGCGTTGGGCAAACAAGGAGCGCTAACGGCGATCCTCAAGGCCTTGGGGGGGATGCCCCCTGAGGAGCGGGTCACGCAAGGCCATCAGGTCAATCTGTGGAAGGCGGCGTTAAACGGCGCGCTTGCCTCACAGAAAGCAATTTTCGACCATGAGAAGGACGAAGCGCGCCTCGCCGCCGATACCAGCGAGCTCAGCCTGCCCGCGCACGAAACCCCGCGCGGCTCGGTCCATCCGGTCAGCCAGGTGATGGACGAGCTGGCGGAAATCTTCGCCGACCTTGGCTTTGCCGTCGCCACCGGGCCGGAAATCGAGGACGGCTGGCACAATTTCACCGCGCTCAACATGCCGGAGAGCCATCCGGCGCGCGCGATGCACGACACGTTCTATTTCCCGGA
>JANOBA010000226.1:0-4335 GCA_031411415.1 Novosphingobium sp. | reverse complement strand
GCAATCCGGCGCATCTGCGCCTCGCTCAGCATAAACAGGTCATCCACAAGCAGCACCTCCCTGGTGCCGCCATTGAATCAACCATCAGTGCATCATGCAAGAGTGCATCATGCAAGCAATTTAATAGGTCCTGACCCTAGTACGGGGTTCGCGTTGTCCTCGCGCCAATAGGTTGAAAGCCCGACCCTCGTCGGCCCATCACGATCATGGATCTCGCGGAAGACCGTGCCTGTGATGCCAAGCCCAAGGGCCGCTTCAACAACGATGGCAATGTGCTCCCCAGAGCCGATCGAAGCCAGCAATGTCTCCCTACTGATGTCTTCCATCTGGATGTCAGGCTGGTGTGACGCATCGGCAAGCTTGCCCAACAGCAGCTGGCGGAATTGAGGGCCGGGATCACGTTCGGTCAATCGGAAGCTTTCGGATTGCAAGTCGGTCCAGTGAATCACCTCGGCATCCGCGATGCCGATGATTGTCCGGCATTGCGACATTAATGCGTTCGCTCCACAGTGGCGTCGGGCAAGCTGTGGCTCCCGGCAATCGCCGGGCATGATCGCAATATCGATGAGCCCGCTTTCCAGCCCACCCAGCAATTGCTCGCGGTCACGCTCGCTCGGCCGTCTTGAGATAGACCTTCCCGGCAGGCGTTAGGGTCGCACCGCGCGACAAGCGTTCGAATACCTCTATCCCGAGGCGCTTCTCGAGAGCAGGCAATTGTCGGCTCATAGTCGATTGCTTGATGCCTAGCCGCTTCGCCGCCCTGCTGAAACTGCCGGATTGAGCGGTGAGGACCAGATACCGCAACTGTCTCAATTCTATCATGCAGGCCGTCACCCAAACACGGGGCGCCCCTCAACTAACGCTTCGGACGTAGCGACCGATATGCTGGCCACCGCCCGATACTCTGTGAAAAGCAGACAGCCACAATGTGTTTCCATGCGCTGATGAACTGCCCCTGCAGGCACGCGAATATAATCTCCCGTGCCGAATTTGCGACCGCCGACGTCCAGATCGCCAGCGATCACAAGTATGTGTTCGTCGAGATCGACAGGCTGGCCGTGCGATTCCTCGACGGCTCCGGGGTTACAGCGAATCAGGATTGCACTGTCTGACCACAGTGGTTTGAAATCGATGCCGACACCGTGAACCTGCCAGTCACCGTCGCCGCACTCCTGCACTTGCTTGTCCGCCAACGCTTCGTTCTCGCGGGCAAGTGCCTGTTCGACACCGGCCCAAGTGCTTGCAGGAACCTTGACCCCTGCGGAGTCCGAACGCTGGAGCCCGACAAAGAGCTGCTCCGCGAGGCGGATGTGCTCGTCGAGATCAGCGTTGTAGAGACGTTCGCGCGTGACCTCGTCACGCTCTCCGGGTGAAAGCGATCCCAGCACGAAGGCGGTTGCCCTGTCTTCATTCGTCATGTTCAAAACTCGTGTTTCCATATTTCGATATACAGCGCCGAACTGCCAAATGGACGCATTGCTCCTAGGAACTTGCTCCGGGCCATCATTTTTCCATGCAGACTTTTAGCGATTGCGTGCCCCTGCGCACCCAGCTTTTGATCGTACCTAATGGCAGACCGAGCTGTTCCGACAATTCGGAATGGCTGAACCCGTATGTGTACATCTTCACGATCGCCTTTGCCTGATCACCCGGAAGCTGATCGAGGCATTTGCCCAGCTTTGGATCTGGCGGCTCGACCGCATCGGTTTCAAGCAATGCAAGGGCTGCGTCGCCGGTTTCAGCGGCTGGCTGACGGCGACGCCCCATGTCGAGCGCACAATTGCGGGAAATGATACCGATCCAGGCCTTCGCTGAACCGCGCGTCAGGTCGAACTTCCCTGCCGTCCGCCATAGCTTGATGAAAGCCTCCTGCACTGCGTCTTCGGCAATTTGCGGGTCGCGTAGAATCCGCAAGGCAATGGCATAAACCCAGTTGGCGTGGGCTTCATAGAGCAGCCGAAATGACCTTTGATTCCCCGCCGCCATATCGACCAACAGCGCCTCGGAGCTTTGAATTGTGGTTATTGTCATTGTCCCGCCGGTGAAGTCGCGCGCAACCGCGCACGAACGTGATACGGATCAGACGGGCCGATTGGTTGCAACGAAATAATGCAAGAATGAAAAATAATTATTCAACGCCGATCTGCATCCACTCGAAGATCACCGTCCGTAAATCCCCACATAAGCCGTCGCAACAGTGTGACGAGCAGCACAAGCGAAATCAAGGGGCGACAGACACATGGGACTTACCGCGCAACCAAGGATCGGCGCAGGCCTCGCCGCAATCTTGCTCATGGGCACAGGCTTTGCGTCTTCGGCATTGGCGGCCGAGGCGGAAGCAGTAGAAGCCGAAAAACCAGATGAAAGTGCTGGAGCCGCAGCGGCAGCGCAAGTCCCCGAAACCCAGTTCGTTCCAGCCGTTCAGGATGAAGCCGAAAACCGCAGTTTTCTCTCGAATGGCGGGCGGCTTTTGCTTACGGGCGGCGTCTCGACAATTGAAGGTGCAGGCGGCGGCGGCCTTGTCCCATGGGCGCTGATCGGCGGCTATGGCACCCGCAATGAACTGGGGGCCAGCGCCTTCGTTACCGGGGTTGATACGCAGGACTTCACGTTGGCATCCTATGGCGGGTCCATCAATTTCCGCAACCGGGTGGAACTGTCGATCGCGCGGCAGAACTTCAACTTGCGCGAGGTTGGCAATGTGCTGGCGCTCGGCAATCGCTACACGATCAGCCAGACAATCCTGGGCGCCAAAGTCCGCCTGTTTGGCGATGCCGTGCTGGAGCAGGACAGCCTCATCCCGCAGGTGGCAGTCGGCATTCAGTACAAGATCAACGACAACAAGGCTGTCGTCGGCGGTGCGCTGGGCCTTGCTCGCAAGGGCGTCGATTTTTACGCTTCGGCAACAAAGATCATCCTTTCGAAAAGCCTTCTCCTGAACGCCACTGTCCGCCTGACCAAAGCAAACCAATATGGCATCCTTGGTTTCGGCGGACTTGGCGGCAAGGATCAGGACTACAGACCGCAGTTCGAAGGTTCAGTCGCCTATCTCCTGACCCGCAAGCTCGCCATCGGCGGAGAGTTCCGCACCAAATCAAACCGGCTTGAGGGCGCGCTCGGCGGCACGTCCTTCCGTGAAGAAAACTCCTGGGACGTTTTTGCCGCCTATGCGGTGAGCCGAAATGTCTCGGTGACGGTGGCCTATGCCCGTCTCGGCCAGATCGCGCTGCGCCGCCAGAATGGCGCTTATGCCTCCCTTCAGATCGGCTTCTGACCAGCTCTCCAGTTTAAGGATTTATTATGAAAAACGCATTTTTTCCCTTTGCCATGGCCCTTCTGGCCGCTTCTAACCCAGCCATGGCAGCAGTCGGCGAGCCGACGGTGTCATCCCCCGACATCAAGCCGCGCTCGCCGACTGTACCCGTCATCACCGACGATACGGGCCTGTTCGATACCTTTGGCGGACGCGAAGGTCTGACGAAGATCATGAACGATGTCATGCCCCGCTGGGTTAAGAACCCGCGCACGCGCCCGTTCTTTGAGAGCTCAGATCAGGAGCGGATCAAGCGCCAGCTGGTCGAACAGTTCTGCGTCATCATGAAGGGGCCGTGCGAGTATTCGGGACGCTCGATGGCCGAGGCGCATCGCGGGTTGAACGTCAACGAAGGAGCTTTCTACGCGCTGGTTGAGGAGCTTCAGAGAAGCATGAATGCGATGAATGTGCCGTTCGCCGCTCAGAACCGCCTGATCGCGGCACTTGCGCCGATGCACCGCGATATCATTGACAGGTGAGCGCCATGAAGAAAGCAGCCTGCGCATTCATTCCGGTTGCAGCGATTGCGGCTGCAACCATGCTGCCAGCATCAGGCGTGGTCGCGCAGACCGCGTCGCCTGCTGCAGATGGAGCTCAGCTCTATCAGGCGAAGTGCGGCAGTTGTCACTCCATCCCGGCCAACAGGGTTGGCCCGGCTCACAAGGGCGTATTCGGCCGCCGCGCGGGGATGGCAACAGGCTACAACTATTCCCCCGCCATGCGCGCCGCGACCATAACCTGGAATGCGGCGACGCTGGACCAGTGGCTTCAAGGTCCGCAGAAGATGGTGAAGGGTAGCAGGATGTTTCTCTCCGTCCCCAATCCTGCAGAACGCGCTGCAATCATCGGCTATCTGCGATCAGCGGCGGCCCGATGAGGCACTATGATCTCCTGTTCGATCAGGCGATTGAGCGGCTGCATTCGGAAGGCCGCTACCGCGTCTTCATCGACATTTTGCGCAACAAGGGTTCCTACCCCAACGCGCGCTGTTTTGCCGGGCACAACGGCCCCAAGCCGATCAC
>JANOBA010000225.1:0-10923 GCA_031411415.1 Novosphingobium sp. | reverse complement strand
CAGATCCGATTCCAGGGCCCGCCGTCGGCGCCGCGCATCTCGAGGAACGACTTGAGGCGCACTTCGGGGAATGCTGTCGACAGGTGATCGGTCCAGTCGCTTGCAGTCGGCAGTTCGCCGGGCAGCGCCGGTAGCTTTCCGGCCATGAAATCACGGAACGATTGCCCCGCCGCGTCGATATATTTGCCACCGCGGAAAACGAAATACATCGGCACGTCGAGCATATAGTCGACATAACGCTGATAGCCGAAGCCTTCGTCAAAAACGAAAGGCAGCATGCCGGTGCGGTGCGGATCGGTGTCTGACCAGATATGGCTACGATAGGACAGGAAGCCGTTGGGCTTGCCTTCGGTGAAGGGCGAATTGGCGAACAGCGCGGTGGCCAGCGGCTGCAAGGCCAGGCTGGTGCGAAACTTTTTTGCCATGTCGGCCTCTGACGAATAGTCGAGGTTCACCTGAATGGTGCACGTGCGCAACATCATGTCGAGGCCCATGCTGCCGACGCGCGGCATGTGGCGCAGCATGATCGCATAGCGGCCCTTGGGCATGATCGGCAGTTCATCGCGGCGCTTGTCGGGCCACATGCCAAGGCCGAGGAAACCTGTGTCGGTCCGCGCGCCGATTTCCTTCACCTGGGTCAGATGGCGCCCGGTTTCGGCGCAGGTCTGGTGGAGGTTTTCCAGTGGCGCGCCGGAAAGCTCGAACTGGCCGGCAGGCTCGAGGCTTATCGCGCCGTCAGGGCCCGACATGGCGATGACGGTGCCGTTCTCCTTGACCGGGCTCCAGCCAAACTCGGTCATCGCCATCAGCAGGTCGCGGATGCCGCCAGGCTCGTCATAGCTGGGGGCGTGGTGGTCGCCTGTGGCATAGACCAGCTTTTCGTGCTCGGTGCCGATCCGCCAAGCCTCGCGCGGTTTTTCGCCAGCGGCCATCGGCTCGGCAAGTTGGGCAATGCTCTCGATTACCGGATCTTCGTTGTCCGAGGCTTGGCGTGTGCTCATGCAAAAGGCCGTTAAGTTAGCGCGGATTGTTGCGCCAGCATTAATTCCAGTCGCCGCAAGTGCCCATCCACAATGCGGTTGCGGTAATCGCTGCGGTTTCGCCGCGCAGGATGCGGGGCCCAAGCGAAATGGGGCGGGCCTGGGGCATCGCCCGAATGGCGGCGCGCTCGGTGTCGTCGAAGCCGCCTTCAGGTCCGATGAGCAACGCGGCAGGGCCGGAATGGGCGGCGAAAGCAGGCGCGGCTGGATCGCCGCCATTCTCGTCGGCAAAGAACAAAGCGCGGGTGGCGTCCCAGCCCTTGAGCAGCGCCTCGAGCTTCACTGGCTCGGCCAGATCAGGCAAAGCCGTGCGCGCGCATTGCTCGGCGGCTTCGGTTAATATCGTCCGCGCGCGTTCCAGATTGAGCTTGTCGGCGACGCAGCGCCGGGTGATCACCGGCTGGATGCGCCGAACACCAAGCTCGCAGGCCTTTTCCAGCACCAGATCGAAGCGGTCCTTCTTGAGCAATGCAGCGCACAAGGTAAAATCGGGCACTTGCTCGCGCGGGCGGAGCAAGGTCTCTGCCGTCAGCACGACATCGCGCTTGGACATGGCCACCACGCGCGCGGCCCATTCGCCGGTCGCGTCGTCGCACAGGATCACCACATCGCCCTCGGCAATCCGCATGACCTTGCCGAGATAATGTGCCTGAGGGCCCGAAATTTCGATAGCCGCGCCCGCAGTCAAAGGGCTTGTGACAAATAGGCGAGGGGCGCTCTTGGGCGGCCATGCGGGGGTGGCGGGCATTGCTAGGCTCTAGCCGATTGCCGGACCGGGAGCTATGCTGATGCAATGCCTGATGCAATCGTCCCCGACTCTCAATATAACGGCCTGATCAGCGCCCTGCCCACGGTCTTGCGCGACTATGCCCTGCTCGCCCGGTTTGACCGTCCAATCGGTTGGTGGCTGTTGTTCTGGCCCTGCGCCTGGGGCGTGCTGCTGGCGGGCGGGCAGGGTGAATGGGCGCTGCTCGGCTGGCTGCTGTTGGGCGCCATCGCAATGCGCGGCGCAGGCTGCGTCTATAATGATCTCGTCGATGCCGATCTTGACCGCCAGGTTGCGCGCACCGCCGCGCGGCCGGTCGCCAGCGGGCGGGTGAGCAAATCTGCGGCCTGGCTGTGGCTGTTCGCGCTGTGCCTGATCGGCCTTGCCGTGCTGCTGCAATTGCGTGCTCCAGCGCAGATGGCGGCGCTCGCCAGTCTGGCGCTGGTCGCGGCCTATCCTTTCATGAAGCGGATCACCTGGTGGCCGCAGGCGTGGTTGGGGCTGGTGTTCTCTTGGGGGGCTTTGGTGGGCTGGGTGGAGCTGCGCGGAGACTACCTGCATGTTCTCGCCGCGCTCTATGCCGGGTCGATCTGCTGGGTGATCGGCTATGACACGATCTATGCCCTTCAGGACCGCGAGGACGATGCTCTTGTAGGCATCCGTTCCAGCGCACTGCGCATGGGCGCGGGGGTGCGGGGAGGGGTGGCGCTGTTCTATGGCGCGGCGCTGGGGTTTCTGGCGCTGGCCTGCTGGCTGCTGCGGCCTGATTGGCTGGTGCTCCTCGCCTTGCTCCCCGCCGCCGCGCATCTTGGGTGGCAAGTCGTGACGCTCGATCCTGCCAGCGCCGACAATGCGCTCGCCCGGTTCCGTTCGAACCGCACAGCGGGCTTGCTGGTCGCTCTGGCCTGCTGGGTGGTCGGCAATGCCTGAGGGCGCCGGTTGATGTGCAGCCTCTATCGCATGACCAAGGGCGCCAGAGCGAAGTCGCCTGGCTGTTTGCAGATATGGCCTGCCGGGCGAGGACCTGTTTGCTGTCGCCGGGTTGTGGCGGCAAAGCGCCGAATGGGGCCATGGCGCTGGTGAGGACATGGCCGGGCGCGCTGGCGGTGGAGCGCACTGATGCGCGATGGGTCGGCGGCGGCGCGCGCGGGCAGCTGTCATTCATGTGATTGACAAGTCGCATCGTTAAGAGGAATGCCGCCGCCGCGTCCCGACGCGCATTGAAGGACCCGAGCCATATGACCATTTCGCCCCGCCTGCCGTTCCTCGCGCTCGCCCTCGTGCTTGCCCCCGCCGCCGCCCATGCGCAGACCCCTGCCGCCACCGCTGGCCAGGCGCCTGCGAAGCAGATGGTGGCCGGCATCGGCATCGCAAATCGCGACGAGATTGTCCTGGCCTCGAAGGCTTTCAGGAACGCGGCCAGCGAGCGGCAGATCGTTTACAAGAACCAGATTTCCATGGCCGAATCGCGCCGCAAGCAGATCAACGGCCAGATCGAGCCGCTGGTGAAGAAGTTCAGGGACGATCAGTCGACCGGTAGCGCCACTGAAAGCGAGCTGCAGTTGCAAGCCCAGACGATCCAGAGTCTCCAGCAGTCGGCAATTCAGGAGCTCAACACCATGCTCGCGCCGGTCGCTAGGTCCGAGGCCTATGTGAACGAGCAGATTGGCGATGCGCTGGGCAAGGCAATCATCGCGGCAATGGACAAGCGCGGGATTACTCTGGTGGTCCCGCCGGCAAACTTCCTTGCCTTCAGCAACGGTTACAACATGAGCGGAGATGTGCTCGCCGAGCTGGACGCGATGCTGCCCAACGCCGGCGTCATCCCCCCCGATGGCTGGCGCCCCCGCGCCGAACGCGAAGCGGCAGCGGCCCAAGCCGCCCAGCTTGCCCAGCCGCCAAGACCCGCGCGCCGCGGGCAGTAAGCGGGCAGCAGATCACTCCGCCGCCAGCAATTCTTCCGCCGCGCCAAGATCCACGCTGACGAGGCGCGAGACGCCTTGTTCGACCATGGTGACGCCGAACAGGCGGTGCATGCGGCTCATGGTCACGGCGTTGTGCGTGACGATGAGGTAGCGGGTGTCGGTTTCCTGCGACATTGCATCGAGCAGATCACAGAAGCGTTCGATGTTGGCGTCGTCCAGTGGCGCGTCGACTTCGTCGAGCACGCAGATCGGCGCGGGGTTGGTTAGGAACAGTGCGAAGATCAAAGCGATGGCGGTGAGCGCCTGTTCGCCGCCTGAAAGCAGGGTCAGCGATTGCAGCCGCTTGCCCGGCGGCTGGGCATAAATTTCGAGCCCGGCTTCCAGCGGATCGTCGCTGTCGACCAGCGCGAGATGGGCCGCGCCGCCTTGAAAAAGCCGGGAAAACAGCGTCTGGAAATGGCCGTCAACTGCCTCGAAAGCGGCGCGTAAACGCTCGCGGCCTTCGCGGTTGAGGTTGCCGATCGAACCGCGCAAGCGGTGGACCGCTTCGCTGAGTTCGGCCTGTTCGGCCAGGCTTGTGC
Source organism: Novosphingobium sp. (assembly GCA_031411415.1). Classification (GTDB taxonomy): domain Bacteria; phylum Pseudomonadota; class Alphaproteobacteria; order Sphingomonadales; family Sphingomonadaceae; genus Novosphingobium. The sequence continues at coordinate 6,611 of JANOBA010000225.1, read as the reverse complement.
CGTGCCGCGCTTCGGCAGCTCCAAGCTCTTCGGCGGCGACGAGATTGACCGGGCCAATGCGTTCGCGTTCGGCAATCAGGCGGTCGTGAGCGGCGGATTCTTCAGGCGCGGCGGCGACATCGGCGGCGACAAATCCGAAGCGCTGGGTGAGCAGCGGGGGCGGGCACTGGAAGCGTTCGCCTGAAATCGCCGCCATTTCTGCGCGGCGGGCTTCTTCGTTCTCGGCGCGGGCGGCGGCGCCGGCGCGGGCTTCGCGGGCGCTCGCGAGTTGCTCGTTAAGTGTACTTAAGGCGCTATCAGCGCCGCGAGCGGCTTCGGTGGTTGCAGCCAGTGCGGCTTCGGCGGCGGCCAATTCCGCGCCCAACCGCGCGCGCACCGCATCGCCCTGTTCGATCTCGCGCATCAACGCAGCTGGTTTTGCGGCAAAAACGCTGCGTTCTTCCTCGATTTCACCCAGACGACGCCCCATTTCGGCAAGGCGATTCGCCGCGTCCCCAGCGCGTGCCTGCCAGCCGGACATGTCGCTGCGTTGCGCCGAACAACGCTCGCGTGCGACCGCAATCGCTTGATCGAGCGAGGATAGCGCGGCGGCTGCGGCCTGCACCGCTTGCCGCGCCGCCTCGTGCTGGGCCTGCGCAGCGGCGAGCGCGGCGCGGCCAAGCTGGGCGTCGGGCAGTTCGGCGCGGCGCTGGTGGGCAGCCTCGCGGTCTGTCTCGGCGGCCTTGCGCTGCTCGGCCATATCGCCAGCGGCCAATTCCAGATCGGCGCGGCGCAGCGCCAGGCGGCTGCGCGCGTCCTCGGTCTGATCAAGGCTGCGCAAGGCAGCGCGTTCGGCATCGGCGGCCCCGGCAACTGTGCGTTCGCCAGCGATAATCGCGCTCTGCAGCGCGGCGAGTTCGGCCTGCACTTCGCCTGCAATCGCCTCGGCCCGCGCGGCCAGCGCCTGCCGTTTGGGCAGCGCCGCATCAAGCTCGGCAAAGCGGTTTTCTGCCTCAAGCCGCGCCGCCTCTGCTGCGCCTTCGCCGCGCGCGACGAAGCCGTCCCAGCGGCGCAGCGCGCCCGCTTTGGTCACCAGCCATTCGCCCGGAGCCAGCGCGCGGCCGTCGTCCGCATCTGCCACATGCACCAGCGCAAGCCGCGCCGCGAGTTCTGGCGGGCACTGGCTGACATGCGCGGCGAGGCTTTGTGCAACCGGCTGTGGCGTGGCGGCCCCGGTCCAGAAGCGGCCATCTTCGCCCGCAGCCGCCGGGCCCAGCGCTGCCTTGGCATCACGGCCCAACATGGCGGCGAGCGCGCGTTCATAGCCCGGCGCGGCGCGCAAGGCGTCGATGGCCACGGTGCGTCCCGGTTTCGCCTGTTTCGCCCGCGCCTCGCGGTCACAGCGCAGCGCGGTGTGTTCGCGCTCGATCCCGGCGAGTTCAGCCCGCGCGGCAGCCAGCGCGCTGGCTGCGCTGTCGCGCGCGGCCTGAAGTTCGCTCTTGCGCGCCGCCCGCGCCTCGTGTTCGCCGCGCACTTCTGCCAGCCGCGCCTGAGCCGCTGCCAAAGCCGCCTCGGCGCGCGACACGGCAAGGTCTGCTTCGCCATCGGCGGCAAGCTCGGCCAATGCCGCGGCATGACGCCGCGCATCGCTGTCCAGCCGGGCCAGCCGGGCCTCGGCCTGGGCGCATTCTGCCTCGGCAACGCGCCATTCGGCCTCGACCCCGGCCTGCGCTGCCGTAGCCTGCGCCTGCGCCAGTTCTGCGGCACGCGCGGCGGCTTCGCTACGTTCGAGCGCTTTTGCGGCGGCGGGCCGGGTGGCTTCGTCCTCGGCGCGTCTGGCATCGCCGGCGGCGAGTTCGCGTTCCAGCCGGGCGAGCGCTTCGGCGGCATCGCGGGTCAGCCGGTCGGCATCGCCGCGATCCTCCTCCAGCCGCTGGCGCTGGCGGCCCAGATCGGCGAGCCGTTGTTCGGCGGCTTCGAGCTGGCTGGAAAGCGCAGCCATGCGGTGACCATGCGCGCTGGCATCATCGCGGCGGTCTGCCAGCGTATCGCGCGCTTCGGCGAGGGCTTCGGCGGCGAGATGCTGCGCTGCTGCTGCGGCCTTGGTCTGGTCCTGTGCGGCGGCAACGCGGGCTTCGGCATCGCGCGCCTCGGCCCGTGCGGCTTCGGCAGCGGCGGCGGCATCGCGCCAGCGGGCAAAGACCAGCCGGGCTTCGGCGAGGCGGATTTTGTCTGACAGCGCCGTGTAGCGTTCCGCCGCGCGGGCCTGCCGTCGCAAACTGCCGATCTGCGTATCGAGCTGGCCCATCAGGTCGTCGAGCCGGGCGAGATTGGCTTCGGTGGCGCGCAGCTTCTGCTCGGCATCCTTGCGGCGCACATGCAGCCCGGCGATCCCGGCGGCTTCCTCGAGCATTTGCCGGCGCTCGGCGGGTTTGGCGGCAATCACCCCGGCAATCCGCCCCTGGCTGACCAGTGCGGGTGAATGGGCGCCGGTGGCGGCATCGGCGAAGACCAGCGCGACATCTTTGGCGCGCACATCGCGGCCATTGACCCGGTAGGCGCTACCCGCGCCGCGCTCGATCCGGCGGACGACTTCCAGTTCGCTGTCATTGTCTCCGGCCACGGTGCCGGAAATTTCTGCGTGGAGCACTACTTCGGCGAAATCGCGCGCCGGGCGGCTGGCTGTGCCGGCGAAGATCACGTCTTCCATGCCGCCGCCGCGAAGGCTCTTGGCGCTGGCCTCGCCCATCACCCAGCGGATTGCTTCGAGCAAGTTTGACTTGCCGCAGCCGTTTGGCCCGACGACGCCGGTCAGCCCCGGCTCGATGCGCAGTTCAGCTGGCTCGACAAAGCTCTTGAAACCACTGAGCTTGAGCCGCTTGATCCGCATGGTGTGGCTGCTTGCCTCCTTCTTTCGTTAGCGGCCTCAGCGCGCGCCGAGGTTTTGCAGCTTGGTGCGTAGTTCCGCCCAAGCCATCGAGCCGACCACGCCGCCGTTGATCAGGAAAGTCGGTGTGCCTTCGATCTTGAATTGCTCGCCCTGTTCCTGGGTGCGCTTGGCCAGTGCTTCGGCCTCGGCGCCATTGGCAAGGCAAGCGGCAGCCTGATCTTTGGCGACCCCGCGCGCGGCGAAGAATTCGCCGAGGCCGGTCACAACGGCGAGCGCAGCATAGCGCTTGGCGCCCGGTTGGCTCATCGCCGCGTTATAGGCCGGCTCGCCGACCGACTGTGCTTTGGCGAACATTGCAGGCTGGTTAATAAAAGCCTGCTCGGTCAGCGCGAAGAAGCTTTCTGGCGCGCCGCAGCGGGTGAGCAGTGCGGCGGTCAGATCCATCGGATCGCGGACGAAATTGCGGAATTCATAGCTGACCCGGCCGCTGGCGATATATTCGTTGCGTAACGGCGCCGATGCTTCAGCGGAAAATTCAGCGCAGTGCGAGCAGGACAGTGAACCATATTCGATCAGCTTGATCGGCGCTGCTGGATTGCCCATGCGATAACCGCCCTCGGACGTCTTGACCACTTCGTCGGCCCAGGCCTTGCCGGCGGGCGGTGCGATCTTGGCGATTGGTTCGCCCGAAAGCCCCGCAGTCGCGTCGCTATCCTTGCTGCAGGCAGAAAGGCCGAGCGCAAGCGCGGCAGCGAGCATCAGGGTGCGGGTGGGACGGCGAAATGACATGCGGATAATCCTCAACTGGGTCTTGGCTGCAAGGCTAGACTATGCGCGGCCTGCTTAGAAGCGGAATGCCCCCGTGGGAGGGGCATATCTCCACAGAATATCTAAAGCCGCGCGCGCAGTTGCGCCTGCAGCGTCGGCCAGTCATGCGTGCCAGCCAGCAGGTCGCCGTTGATCAGGAAACTGGGCGTGCCGGTGACGCCGATGCGCTCGGCTTCTTCGTTCCCGGCAGCAAGGCGCCGGGCTATGGCTTCGTCTGCCAGGCAGCGGTCGGTCGCCGGGCGATCGTATCCGCGCGCCTGCATGGTCTGATAGAAGCCGAGATCGTCGGCAATGGCGCGGCGGCGGCTGAGCGCGGTGCCGCTGGACCAGCGCGCCTCCGCGGCGGGGCTGGCGCTGCTGGCGCGGGCAAGCCACTGCGCTTGTTGGCGCAGGAATGTCGTGTGATTGCCAAGGAACTTCGTGGGCGGGCCGCAATTGGCCAACATGGCAACTGTGAGATCAATCGGATCGCGCACGAGGTTGCGGATTTCAAGGCTGAGCTTGCCCGATGTGACATAAACCAGCCGCAACGGATCGCTGGCCTGACGGTCAAAATCGGCGCAGTGCGGGCAGGTGTAGCTGACATATTCGGCCAGCTTTGTGCCGGCGGCGGGATTGCCGATGACATGGCTGCCCGATGGCGAGACGGCGACTTGCGCATTCCAGTTGCCGCGCGCGGCGATGGCTAGGAAAGCGCAAAGCGCGAGGGCGGCAATTCGGGGATAACGCATCACTCAGTCCTGATCCTGTTTCTGTTCTGCCGCGCCCATGCTTCGGGCTAGCGATTCGAGCACGGCGCGCAGTTCCGGGTCGCCGATGTCGCGCAGGCTGTCGCCCAGTTCCATCGGGATCGGCCGCAAGCTGGGCGGCGCGGTGGGGGCTTCTCTGCCGGGCGGCGGCTTAACCTCACCTTGCCGCAATTTCACTCGCGCCACGGCCTTATAGCCAAAGAAGCGGTTCACCCGGTCGATGATCTCGGGGATGACATGCTGGATGATTGGCGCATGGGCGGGCACCACGACTAGCTGGAGGATGCCGTCGCTCTTCTCGCCGGGGGGGAAGCGGATGGCTTCGGGCGCACACAGGCGGGCATGGCGCGGCCCGACGATTTCGGGCCAGCGGCTGACGACGCTGGACTGGACGAAGCCGAAGCGGCGGAAGGCGGTGCGGCCTACCTCGGGCATCAGATCGGCAATGGCGCGCGCCTGGCCGCCGCGCGGGCGCTCATAGCGGCGGGGCTGGGGCTTGGCGGGCTTGGGTGCTTTGGGTGGCGGCTGATTCATTGCGGTGCACCTTTAACCGGGGCGCGGGCAATGTCATAGCGCTGCGATGGCTTCATGCTCAGATTCTCCGGCGGCAGATTCGCCCGCTGTCTTGCTGCTGGACTGGTATGGCGGCCATGCGCGCCGGCTGCCCTGGCGGGCGATGCCGGGGGAGCCGGCGCCCGAGCCTTACCGGGTGTGGCTGTCGGAGGTTATGCTCCAGCAAACCACAGTCGCGGCGGTTATCCCTTATTTCGCGCGGTTCACGGCGCGCTGGCCGAGCGTGGCCGCGCTGGCGGCGGCGGACGAGGCCGAGGTGATGGCCGCATGGGCGGGGCTGGGCTACTATGCCCGCGCGCGCAACCTGATCGCCTGCGCGCGTGAAGTCGCGGCTCGGGGCGGGCAGTTTCCGGGCAGCGAGGCCGAATTGCGCGGCCTGCCGGGGCTGGGGGCCTATACCGCCGCAGCCGTCGCGGCGATTGCCTTTGGCGAGGCGGCGGTGGTGATCGATGCCAATGTCGAGCGGGTGGTCGCGCGGCTGTTTGCGATTGCCGAGCCGCTGCCGGCGGCGCGGTCGCAGATCCGCCGCCGGGCCGAGGAACTGACGCCAAAGCAGCGCGCCGGCGATTTTGCCCAGGCGATGATGGATCTGGGGTCAGGCATCTGCACCGTGCGGGCGCCGCGCTGCCTACTGTGTCCGCTAAGTGCCCATTGCGCTGGTTTTCGGACTGGTGATGCCGAGCGCTTTCCGGTCAAACCTGCCAAAGCGCCCAAGCCCGAGCGGCGCGGCACGGCCTGGTGGATCGAGCGCGATGGTTCGGTCTGGCTCGTGCGCCGACCGCCCAGCGGCATGCTGGGGGGCATGCTGGCGCTGCCCAGCGACGACTGGAATGCGAAGCGCGATGGCAACGCCGCGCCGCCGCTCGCGGGGCCGTGGCAGACAGGCGGCATCGTGCGGCACACCTTCACACATTTTTCGCTGAGCCTCGCCTTGCAGCTTTATTCGGGCGGGGATTGGGCTAGTCTGCCGCAAAATACCGGCGAATGGTGGCCGCTTGATGAGCTGGAGGCAGCCGGTCTGCCGACGCTGTTTGCCAAGGCCATGCGGCTCGCCCAAGCTGAGAGGGGAGAATGACTACAATGCACGACGATCTGACGCACTTCGCCCGGCGCGATGCCATGCGCATGAGTGTTATGGCCTCGCTCGCAACGCTACTACCTGCTGGCTTCGCGCATGCTGCCCCCAATGATACGATGCGCAACGTGACCGCTTTCATCGAAAAGTGGGTGGGCCCCGGCAAGTTTCCTGGCCTTGTCTGTGCGCTTGGCCTGCCCGGCCAGCCGACGCAATATGCCCTGCGCGGCGCGGAAGGCTTCACCGATGCCGATCCCATCACACCCGACAGTCTGTTTCGCATCTATTCGATGACCAAGCCGATCACCGGCATGGCGGCGATGATGCTGGTGGATGAGGGCAAGCTGGGCCTCGATCAGCCGCTCAGCGAGATTCTGCCAAAATTCGCGAGAATGCAGGTGCAAGTGACGCCGGATGGCTCGATCAGCGATCTGCGCCCGGCTAAAAATCCCATCCTAATCCGCCATTTGCTGACCCACACCGCGGGGCTGGGCTACACGATCATCCAGAAAGGCCC
>JANOBA010000224.1:0-1810 GCA_031411415.1 Novosphingobium sp. | reverse complement strand
TCCGGCTATCTCCAGCGCGGCAAGCACCTGATCCCGTTGAGCACCGCGACCGCACCCTGGCGCATCCACATGAACTACCGCGAGGACAAGGCCGAAATGGCCGCCGCGCCGATCGACGATGGCGTGTTGCGGTTTGAGGTCGGCCCCACTTTCCCTTAACCCCTGACCATGGCCGATTCGACTCGCATCTTCACCGCCGCACTGATCGTCATCGGCGATGAAATCCTCTCGGGCCGCACGCACGACAAGAATATCTCACAGGTCGCCGAATGGCTGGGCGTGCAGGGCATCCGCCTGAAAGAAGTGCGCGTCGTGGCGGATGATACGCCAGCGATCGTCGAGGCAGTGAACACCTTGCGCGCGCGCTGCGACTATCTGTTCACCACCGGCGGCATCGGCCCGACGCATGACGACATCACGGTGGATGCCATTGCCGAGGCGCTGGGCGTTGGCGTCGTGGTCCATCCCGAAGCCCGCGCGATCCTGGAAGGTTATTATGAAACGCGCGGCGGGCTGAACGAAGCGCGGCTGCGCATGGCGCGGGTGCCGCAAGGCGCCGAGCTGATCCCCAACCGCTTCACCGGCGCGCCGGGCATCCGCTTCGAGAATATCTTCCTGATGGCCGGGGTGCCGCAGATCACTGCCGGAATGCTCGATGCGCTGTCCGGCACGCTCGAGGGCGGGGCGATGCTGCTGTCGGAGACTATCGGCTGCTGGGTTCAGGAAAGCGAAGTTGCAGAGCTGCTGGGCGATACCGAAAAGGCCCATGCCTCCTGCCAGATCGGCTCCTACCCGTTCTGGAAGGAAGGGCGCGGCGGGGCCAATTTCGTGATCCGCTCGGTTGACGACGCAGAGCTTGCCGCCTGCACCCGCGCACTGGCCGCAGCGCTGGAGGCCATGGGCAGGCAGGTCGTCCACGGCGGGATCTGAGGCCATGTTCCTCGCATTGTTCGCCGCCGCCAGTCTCGCTGATTTCGAAGCCGTATTGAATGCGCAGGACAGCGCCACGGCAGCGCTGCGGCAATGGTGTGAACTGCGCCATATCGCCGCGCCGTCCGAGATCCGCGCGGCGCGGGTTGGCGGGGGCATGGCAAGTCCCCCGGCTGATCTACGCAGGCGGCTGAAATTGCGCCGTGATGAGACGTTCGCCTTCCGCCATGTCCGCCTGACCTGCGGCGAAACTGTGCTATCGGAAGCCTACAACTGGTATGTGCCAAGCCGGCTGACGCCCGCGATGAACGCCGCGCTCGCCGCCAGCGACACGCCCTTCGGCACCGTCGCTGGGCCGCTGCGATTCCGCCGCCAGCGGCTTGGCTCCGAACGCGCGCTGTGCCCCGCAGCGTCCATCACGGCCCATCGCGCGCGGCTGATCCTGACCGATGGAAAGCCGCTCGCCCTGCTGGTGGAATGCTATACGCCCGCAAATCTCACCGCCGGAGAGTAGCCACCAAGGTCAGGCGATGCTCTCGCTACCCGCTATCGAGGTGCGGTGCATCATCCGTCCTGTTGTCTTGGCATAGGGGATCGCACGGTGCATCGCACCGGTGTTGTCCCAGATCACGAAATCACCCTGCTTCCACTTGTGGCGCAGTGAGTAGGCGGGCTGGGCTGCCCATTCCTGCAGGCGGATCAACAGCGCACGGCCGGCCGGGATCTCCATGCCCTGGATGTGATCCGCGGTCGTGCCGATGACCATCGACTTGCGCCCGGAGCTGTGAGTCCAGACAATCGGGTGATCCTTGATCAGGCCGATGTTGACCACCCGGTCATAGTGCTTCTCGGGGATGGCATCGAGGATATGCGAAAGGCT
>JANOBA010000223.1:0-2730 GCA_031411415.1 Novosphingobium sp. | reverse complement strand
GATTACGTACGCACGATCAGGGGTCTGGAAAATGTGATGGTGTTGCAGCCCGGCTATGCGATCGAATACGACTTCTTTGATCCTTGTGACCTGGAGCAGACTCTGGAAACCCGGATTTCGGGTCTGTTTTTTGCTGGCCAGATCAACGGCACCACTGGCTATGAGGAGGCAGCCGCACAGGGTTTGCTAGCGGGCACAAATGCTGCCGCCAAGGCGCTGGGGACCGAAGCGGTTCGGTTTGGGAGAACGGAAAGCTACATTGGAGTCATGATTGATGATTTGGTCAATCGCGGTGTGACAGAGCCCTACCGCATGTTTACCTCAAGAGCCGAATACAGGCTGTCACTCCGGGCTGACAACGCGGACCAGCGCCTTACTCCCAAAGGGATTGCCGTGGGTCTGGTGGGACAGGGGCGAGCTGAAATTTTTGCGCAGAAATTGGAAGGCCTAGAAAAGGTGACGCAGTTCCTATCGTCTCGGCGAGTTACACCCCATGAACTTCGGTCACTGGGACTCCAGGTCAGCGAAGATGGGCAAAAACGGACCCTGATGCAGGCGCTGGCCCTGGCCGAAATGAGTGACAAGATGCTGGAAAAGCTTGCCCCAAGTGTGGTGCAGTTTCCTGAAGAAATGCGGAAGCAAGTGGCAATTGATGCGATCTATGCCCAATATCTGGATCGGCAGCGCAATGATGTTGAGGCGCTGGAGCGAGATGCCCGGATCGAAATCCCACATGAGATCGACTATGGGACAATGCCTGGGCTTTCGGCGGAACTTCGTGCAAAATTGCTGCGGCGTCGGCCCGCGAACATCGCGGAAGCAGGACGGATCGAAGGTGTGACACCGGCGGCGTTGACATTGATCCTGTCCTATTGTCGGCGCGAGCAGCGCCAGAGGGCAATCGGACAGTGACATGAGTGACGAGTACACCTTGCCGGACTGGCTCAATGTTTCACGTGAAACACACTCGCGACTGACGGGTTTGCTGGATCTGGTGAAGAAGTGGAATCCGGCGATCAATCTGGTGTCCGCGGCCTCTCTGACGGATGGTTGGGACCGGCACGTGATGGATTCAGCCCAACTGTCGGCACTCGTCGAGGCAGCTTCGGGCCGTTGGGTTGATTTGGGAAGCGGAGCGGGGTTTCCGGGCCTGGTCGTTGCTGCGCTGGCAAGCGAATTGAATCCTTCGATCAGAGTGTCGCTTGTTGAGTCTGACAGGCGCAAGGCCACATTTCTGACCGAGGCGGCGCGCCAGCTTGGTCTGGACGTGGAAGTGATCTGTGCGAGGGTTGAGCAACTGGCCAGTTTGCGGGCGGATATCATTTCGGCCCGCGCTCTTGCGCCGTTGAACAAACTTTTGGGACTTACTCTGCCTCACCTGAATAACATCGGCAGATGTGTTTTCCTGAAGGGTCAGAACCACATGGAGGAAGTTAAGGAGGCCAGGTTGCATTGGGCTTTTGAGTCCGAGATTCAGGAAAGCAAAACCATGACGCGATCGGCTGTTCTCACGTTGCGGAATATCCATCATGCATAGCCTAGGCCGGAGCACGGCGCCCAAGATCATTGCGATTGCCAATCAGAAGGGCGGCGTTGGAAAGACGACGACGACAGTAAATCTGGCCGCCGCATTGGCACGCTCCGGCGCGCGAACGCTGGTCATTGACCTTGATCCGCAGGGAAATGCGTCAACTGGTCTTGGAATTGCTGCGGAAAACAGACGACCATCAACTTACGACCTGCTCGTTGAGGAGTTGCCGATCCTTGAAGTTGTCCGAAAGACAGGGTTCGACGGTCTCTTCGTCTGCGCTGCAAATTCTGACTTGGCATCCGCGGACATCGATTTGGTATCGAACGAGAAGCGGAGCTTTTTGCTTTACGACGCCCTTCGTCAGCCAGCGGTCGACAATTTGAATTTGCAATACATCCTGATCGACTGCCCCCCTTCTCTCAGCCTGCTAACCGTAAATGCCTTGGTCGCGTGCCATTCAGTCCTGATTCCGCTTCAAGCGGAATTCTATGCACTCGAGGGGCTTTCCCAGCTCATGCTGACAATTCGTGAAGTCAGGGGCTCGGCTAACCCATCCCTTCGAATTGAAGGTGTCGTGGTGACGATGTTCGACGGGCGCAACAGACTTTGCCAGCAGGTTGAAAATGATGTTCGCGCAACCCTCGGTGACATGGTTTTCAAGACAATGATTCCGCGGAATGTGCGCATCAGCGAGGCTCCTTCCTTCGCGCTTCCGGTGATCGCCTACGATCCAGGGTCAAAGGGGAGTGAGGCCTACCTTTCTCTCGCAAGTGAACTGCTGGCCCGAAATCCTGGCTATGAAATGCAAAAAGGGGACGCGCGATGACCGAAAAGCGGATTAACCGCACGGGATTAGGGCGCGGCTTGTCCGCCCTCATGGCCGACGTAAAGAATTCATCGGTTGCCTCGGACGGTGCCGCTGTCGGCAATACAATGCTGCCGGTGGAATCCCTGCTTCCCAACCCGAATCAACCTCGTCGAGACTTCGATGATGGCGCTCTTCAAGAGCTGGCCAGCTCCCTCCAGCAAAAAGGCGTCGTGCAACCCCTAATCGTGCGGCCAACTGGTGATTCCGGACAGTACGAAATCGTAGCGGGCGAAAGGCGCTGGCGGGCTGCGCAGATCGCCGGATTGCATCAGGTGCCAGTGATCATTCGCGAATACAGCGATGAGGAGGTCCTTGAGATCGCCATCATCGA
>JANOBA010000222.1:0-4157 GCA_031411415.1 Novosphingobium sp. | reverse complement strand
GGCGACGACAGCCTCGACATTGAGGTGCGCGTTCTGCACGGCTTCGGTGATATTGCGGACCGGCGCACCATCGGCGAGCATGACGTGGATATCCACGCCCAGCCGCTCAGCATGCAGCCCTTTGGGATCGGAGACACCGTTGGCCCCGTCGAGCGTGTAATGCGCCGGATGGGCATGCAGCACCGTGCGCCCGTCCGGCCGCACAACATCGCGCGCGGCAAACAGCAATTGGTCAACATCATCCGCCTCGATCCGGCGCCCGCCGATATCGACCTCGACTTGCGCGATCTGGCTGGCCAGCCCGGCGCCCGAACAGGCGATCCACACGCTGGAAACGCTGGTCTGCGCCATCTTTTCTGCCCGCTCGACCGCATCGCGCACGGCATAAGTCGCTGCCGCCATGTCTGTGACGTATCCCCGCCGTATGCCCTGCGCGGCGCGGTGGCCCGAGCCCAGCACTATCATTTCGCCGGTATCCGACAAGCCGGCGATCATCGCCGAAATGCGGAACGAGCCGACATTGACCGCGCCAAACACGCGGGTGATCCGGGGCGGCGGCATCAGCGGTCGTCCTCTGTCGTTTTCGCCGCTGGAGCCTTGTCCGCTGCGCTTGATGCCATCTTCGGCAGGGGTTTGGTCTCGGTTTCGGTCTTGGTTTCGGCAGGGGGTTTGCTTTCCGCCGTGCGCCCGGGAACGCGCATATAGATACGCCCCGGCGCGCGCATATCGAAGGCAGCGACCTTGCCGCCGATCAGCCGGTTGATCCCGTCAAGCCGGGCGAACGAAACCAGCGCATCGGCAGCCGGGCGATTGCCCTCGGGCAGCGCCAGCACCTGGCCGGTCTTGAAAGTGAGGTTCCAGCGGCGGTTGCCGACCCATTCGGCCTCACGGATCTGGGGCTTCAGCGCAGGCGCGGCCTCGGTCAACGCGGCGAGCACCGCGACCTGCCTGCCAGCGCCCGGGCCCGATAGCGTCAGCTTGCCGCGCGCCCGCGCTGGCGAGATCACTTCCAGCTGATGCCCGGCCGCATCGATCAGCACCAGCCGGTCGGCAAGCCGCAACACCGCGTGGGGCCGCCGCTCGACGATGTCGATCACCAGCGTATCGGGCAGCTGGCGCGAAACGCGCGCATCCTGCACCCAGGAAAGCTCGAGCAGATCATCCCTAAGCCCGGCAACATCGACCAGCGGCATCGCCTGATCGCGGCTCGCCAGTGCGCGCTCATAGACCTTGAGCTCATTAAGCCGCTTGACCCCGCGCACTTCGACCCGGCGCACCTCGAAGCCGGCGCTCGATGCAATCGCGGCGAACTGCTTCAGCGCCAGCGCGGGAACCCCGGCGGCGCTGGCGGCGAGTGCGGCGATCAGCACCGCAAGCCCGAGAAAACCGAGCATCAGGCCGCGATAGAGCTGCGCCTCGCTGAACGGCAGCTGCGCGAGCACGCGGGCCAGCAGCGATCCGGTGCGCGCCTTGGCGCTGCGCACTTTCGCCGCCTTGGCGCGGGCACTGGCGCTCTGGCGGGCTGAGCCGCCGCCTTTGCGGTTGATCGTGCGGGCGCTCACGATGCGGTTTCCTCTCTGCGGCGAGAATAAGCCTCGGCGACAATCGCCTCGACCAGATCTTCATAAGTCATTCCCATGTGCTTCGCCTGTTCGGGCACCAGGCTGAGCGGGGTCATGCCCGGCTGGGTGTTGATTTCGAGCAGGAACAGGCCGTCCACGCCGAAGTGGTCGTCCCAGCGGAAGTCAGAGCGCGTCGCGCCACGGCAGCCGAGCAGCTTGTGGGCACTGAGCGCAATGGCCTTGCAGGCCTCGGCGATCTCTTCCGGAATTTCCGCCGGGCAAATGTGCTCGGTCATCCCGTCGGTGTATTTCGCGTCGAAATCATAGAAGCCGGACTTGGGCTTAAGCTCAGTGACGAGCAGCGGCTTGGGACCATGGGGCCCGGCCATCACCGCCGTGGTCAGCTCCCGCCCGCGAATGAACGGCTCGGCGAGCAGCTGGTCAAACTCCTGCCACGGACCTTTGGCATCGGGGCTGATTGGATTGCCATAATTGCCTTCCGCCGTGACAATCGCGACGCCTAAGGATGAGCCTTCGTTGACCGGTTTCAGCACATAGGGCCTCGGCAGCGGATCGGCCTTGTAGATTTCGGCACTGGAAATCACGCGCCCGGCGGGCATGGGGATGCCATGCGGGACCAGCGCCTGCTTGGTCAGTTCCTTGTCGATCGCGATCACTGAGGTCGCGAGGCCGGAATGGGTGTAGGTCAGCCCCATCAGGTCCATCATCCCCTGCACTGTGCCATCCTCGCCGGGGCAGCCATGCAGCGCATTGAACACGACATCGGGCTTGGTTTCGCTAAGGCGCAGGGCAACATCGCGGTCCATATCGATCCGCGTGACCCGGTGCCCGCGCACTTCGAGCGCCTTGGCGACGCCTTCGCCGGACATGAGCGAAACCGGGCGTTCGCTGGACCAGCCGCCCATCAGAACCGCGACGTGGAGTTTCGGCAAAGTCACTTACTACCTACCCTTTGTATTTCCCATTCGAGCTCGACGCCCGATTTTTCCCGAACCCGCCGCCGCACTTCCTCACCCAGAGCCTCGATCTCGGCGCTGGTGGCGGCGCCAGTGTTGATCAGGAAATTGGTGTGCTTTTCGCTTACTTGCGCCCCGCCAAGCGTGAGCCCCCGGCACCCTGCCGCATCGACTAGCTGCCATGCCTTCTCGCCCGGCGGGTTCTTGAAAGTCGAGCCGCCGGTCTTGGAGCGCAGCGGCTGGCTGGCCTCGCGCGAAGCCGAGATACGGTCCATTTCGCTCTGGATTTCCGCCGGATCACCCGCCCTGCCCCGGAAGCGCGCCGCAACGACAATCGCGCCTTCGGGCAATTCGGAATGGCGATAGGTGTAGTGCAAATCGGCCAGCGCCAGCGTCACCGCATCGCCTGAACGCAGCACGACGTCGCAAGAGGTCAGAATGTCTTTCACCTCGCTGCCATAGGCCCCGCCGTTCATCCGCACGAAGCCGCCGACTGTGCCGGGAATCGAGCGGAGGAATTCAAGCCCGGCAATGCCATTGTCGCGCGCGGTGGAGGAAACCAGAATACCCGAGGCCCCGCCGCCGCATTCCAGCGTGAATTCATCCACCTTGCTGACTTTTGCGAAGGCTTTGCCCAGCCGCACCACCACGCCCGGCACGCCGCCATCGCGGACGATCAGGTTCGAGCCGAGGCCCAGCGCCATCACCGGCGCTCGTGGATCAAGGTCGCGCAGGAATTGTTGCAGATCGGCCATATCTTTCGGCTCAAACAGCCATTCCGCCGCGCCGCCGCTCTTGAACCAGACCAGCGGGGCGAGCGGGGCGTCTTTCGTAAGCTTGCCTGAAACGCGCGGCGGCAGGGTGTCGGCCATCATGCCGCCCTCCGGTCCGCAATCGCATCCGCCAGCCCGGCGGCCCATTTGGTAATATCACCCGCGCCAAGGCACACCACCATGTCGCCCGGCTCGATCACGGCGGCCAAAGCATCGGCCAGCGCATCGGCCCCGGCAATCGTCTGTGCTGAACGATGCCCGCGCTCCTTCATGCCCGAGACCAACACATCGGAATCGACCCCGTCGATCGGCGCCTCGCCGGCGGCATAGACCGGCGCGGCATAGACCATGTCGGCGTCATTGAACGCGCTCTGGAAGTCCGCAAGATGATCGCGCAGCCGTGAATAGCGGTGCGGTTGGACCACGGCGATGACCCGGCCCTTGACACCCTCACGCGCGGCGGCGAGCACGGCGCGGATTTCGACGGGATGGTGGCCATAATCGTCGATGATCTGGGTTCCGGCAACCTCTCCAACCTTGGTGAAGCGCCGTTTGACCCCGGTGAACTTGGCAAAGCCGGTCTGGATGCAGGCATCCGAACAGCCCATTTCGACCGCCACCGCCACCGCCGCCAGCGCATTCTGCACATTGTGGCGGCCGGGCATCGGCATGTGGATCGCTTCAATCCGCCGCAGCGAGCCATCGCGCGCGCGCAGCACCGCGGTGAAGGTGTTGCCGCCCGGCACGGGAGTGACGCTTTCGCCGCGCACGTCGGCCTGGGCGGAAAAGCCATAAGTGATCACCCGGCGGTCGCGGATGCGGGGGATCACCGCCTGCACTTCGGG
>JANOBA010000221.1:0-13807 GCA_031411415.1 Novosphingobium sp. | reverse complement strand
GCGGCTGACGGCATCCTTGGTGATATAGGCCTGGCAGGCTGCCGAGAGCGACCGGGCATTGGTATCGCCGAACGGATTGAACCCGCCCGCGCACAGCGACTTGCCGCCATCGGGGGTATTGAGCAGCGTCTGCACCCGGCTCTTCAGAACGGCATTGTGCATGATCGATGTGTGCACCGACTGGTCGAAGGCAACAAAGCCATCAAACGTCCAGCCGTCGGTGATGTCGCCTTTCAGGCCGGCCATGTATTGCTGGACTTTGTAGCTCTCGTCCCAGCCCTTGTAGGGCACGCCAACATAGCGCGCGTTCCAGTTGAACGCGGCCAGAGGATTGGCGCGCGAGGCAAGAATGGTCTTCAGGTCGTTCGGGATGAACGGGTTGCTGACCGGTATCACCGTGGTGGTCGGGAACTGGGTCAGGCTGCCGCCGCTGGCCGTGCTGGTCTTCAGGTCGACATACATGAACTGGCCATAAAGCGTCAGGCCGGGCGTCAGGTCATAATCGGCCTTGAGGAAGGCGGTCTTGCGGTTGAGGCCGTTGACGTAGTCGATCTGCTGACCCACTGGCATGCGCACGTTGCCGCCGACCACGGCATAGCCGCCGGTGCCGTTAGGGCCTTTGTAGTTGAGCGCGCCGGTCTGCGTGAACAGCGTGCCGTCTGTGTTGAATCCTAGGTTCGAGGCCAGCGGGCTGCGCGCGCCGGCAACCCCATAGGCGTTGAACAGGGTGGTCAGAACGGTCGCATCAGGCGCGTTGGCTGCAACCGGAACATAGACGCCGGTGCCGATGAAGCCTGAGGGCGTCTTGTCGAAAAAGAACGAGCGCTGGCTGCCGTTGAGCGGATCCTGCTTGGCGTATGAAAACGCGGCAACCACATGGCCGCGGTCATCGGCAAAGCTGGTGCCGTATGCCACTGACGCCTTGACCTTGAAGGCATCGCCTTTCTCGCTGATCGTGGCCTGCGCATCGGCGACGATGCCATCAAGCGAGCGGATCGACTTGAAGTTGACCACGCCCGACATGGCGTCCGAGCCATAGACCGCCGAAGCGCCGCCGGTGATCGCATCAACCCCGCCGATGATGGCGTCGGGCAAGATATTGATGTCGACATTGCCCTTGATGTCCGAAACCGGCAGGCGCTTGCCGTCGAGCAGCACGAGGTTGCGGTTGGTGCCAAGGCCATGAAGGTTGATCGATGCGCGCGCGCCGGTTCCCTGGCCACCGGTCGCCTCATTGCCGCCGACGGTAAAGCCGGGCAGCTGGTTCAGGGCATCGACTAGGTTGGACTTGCCGCTTTCCCGAATTGCCGCTTCGCCCAACGTGACAATCGGGCTGACTGCGGTGTTGTTCGGGCGCTGGATCAGCGAACCGGTGACGACGATTTCTTCTTTGGTTGCTTCCTCACCATCGGCAGCTTCGGCCGACTGCGCAGATGCCATCGATGCATTGAGAATAAGCGGCGCGGCAGCAGCTGACAACAGCAGTGCGCGGGTCAATAGCTTCATGGTTTTTCCCTCCCCAATTCGCAAACACGTTCTTTTCCGAACTGGTTCGAGCAACTAGTGTACTAACTGGTTCATGTCAACACCGTGTCATGCATGGCCCGGTGGCGGGAAGGGGCCGAGGTTGACGAGCCGTGGTATCAGGTCTCGCTGGTGCTGAAGCGCCCGATCACGAATGCGGCCAGCGCGCAAATCAACAGGGGCACGCAATAGGCGGCAAACAGCGCCCACAGCGGGGCTTTGGCCGCCATCAGCACGCCCCCCATCCACGGCCCGACCACCGCGCCGCTGCGGCCGATGCCCATGGCGATGCCGATGCCCGTTGCCCGGCAGCGCGAGGGATAGACCGAAGCGGCCAGCGGCCAGACGCCGTTATAGCCACCCTGCAATGTCACGCCGATGACGAATGCAAGCGCGAGCGCCAGCGTCAGGCTCAGCGGGATTGTCGCAAAGACCATCATTGCCACCGCCGCAGACACAAGCAGGGCGGGTATCAACTTGCCAAGCGGCACCCGCACCGCAAGCCAGCTCATCGCCATGGTCCCGGCAAAGGCACCGAAATTATAGACCGCGCCAGCATAGATACTGTTGGTTTCAGAGAGCCCGGCCTGGATGGAGAGTTTCGTAATCCAGCTGAGGATGAAATAGAGCACCATCAGCCCAAAGAACACCGCCGCCCACAGCCACAGTGTGCGGTGGCGCATCCCGGGCCGGAAAAGCTCGCTCAGCCGCACGCGCGGCGGCGCCTCGTCGGTACCGGCCGCGGCGGCATTCTGACCGGGCAGGACATACCAGGCGATCGGCAACATCAGCACGGTCAGCCATCCGGCCCACTGCAACAGCGCCTGCCAGTGATGGGACTTGAGCAACGCCGCCACGGCAAATCCGGTGAATACTGCGGCAAGCGGAAAGCCGGCCTGAACAACGCCCACGGCCAGATTCTGATCGCGTGCAGGCGCGGATTCCGATGCCAAAGCGGCCATCGCGGCCAATACCGTGCCGATGCCGAGGCCGACGACCACCCGAGCCGACACGAGGGCGGCAAGGCTGGGTGCATAGCCGCAGGCAATCATGCCCGCCGACATCAGCGCCAATGCGGCCATGATGATCCGCTTGCGCCCGAACCGGTCCGCCAAAGGTGCGATGAACAGCGCACCAAGCCCCATGCCGAGCAGCCCGGCGCTGAACACGCTGCCCATGGTGGCATCGGGCACTTTCCAGTCGTCCTGCAGCGCTTGGCGGACAAAAGTGACGATGTTGACGTCCATGCCATCGACCATGTTGATCAGGAAGCACAAGGCCACGATCAAGACGCCTTGCCTTGTCCAGTGCGCTGGTGCGTTGGTGGTGTCTGTGGTGACAGGCTGTGCCATTATCGATTGCTCTCCATGATTTCGCCGGCTCAGTCGCGGATGCGGGTCGGCGGCGTAGCCGCAGGAGCGCTCACGCCGCCGGCGAGCAGCGGCATTGCCTTCGCGGACGGCCAGTCGCTTGCGCCGCCGCCGATGTCGAGCCGCATCAGTCTTGGCCTTGCCGGATCGAATGCCGGCCAGTCCGCTACCGGAACCCCGGTGCGAGCGAAGCTGATTATCGCCCCGGCCATGGTGTCAGACAGCACCAGGTCTTCCGTGCTCCAGTCGCGCGTGCGGCGAAACAGGTTCAGGCTGTCCAGCGTACGCAGGAAATAGGGCACTTCACCGGTATGATAGGCGCCCACAGTCGCGGGATCATGATCGGCGAAGCGGATGCCCGGCGCATAGGGCTGGCGCCGGGTGAAGAAATAGGCCCAGATCCCGGCCTTGCCATGGCGCCAGCCGGCGTCGGCCCACAGGAACATCTGCCGCCCGACCGACATGTCGCGCATCAGATCCACCAAAGCGCGGCCGACCGCAGTATCGTCTTTCGCGGGATAGGCTTTCAGCACATGTTCGAAATTCACCGGAAAAGCCCTGCGTACGACTTCGCGATATTCGTCAACGGTGCCTGCCGGGCCCAGTTCGGCAAAGCGTTCGTCGCGGGTGTAGCCGAGCAGCAGCGGCACGTCGCTGTGTTTGCCTGCGGCGAAAGTGGCTTCGGCCGAGGCGGTGATGTGTGCGCCGTCGAGCACGATCGGGCTGCGCTGCTGGCCTTGCGCGGCAGCAAGGATGCGGTCTCCGGCAAGATCTCGCATGTTTTCGAGTGAGGCTACCCCCAGCGCCTGCTGTAGCATCAGGCCTTGCGCCTCGCCGGTCGCCAACGGCACCGGACCCATCTGGCCACCGTGCGTGCTGCCACTCATGCCCACGGCCTTGTGGAACAGCCCTTTGGCCTTCTGGTCGATCTGCAGCAGCGAAACCGATATCGAGCCGGCGGATTGTCCAATGATCGTGACATTGCCCGGATCGCCGCCAAAAGCGGCGATGTTGCGCCTGACCCATTCGAGCCCGGCAACCTGGTCCATCAGGCCGTAATTGCCCGAATGGCCGCCGCCCTCGCGGGTCAGTTCGGGGTGCGCAAAGAAGCCCAGCGGCCCCACGCGGTAGGCAAGGTTGACGCGCACCAAGCCTTTTTCAGCCAGCCCTTCGCCTGAATAATTGGCCATGCTCGCCGAACCGACGGTGAAGCCGCCGCCATAGATCCACACCACAACCGGCAATTTCTCGCCCGCCGAACCCGTCTGTTGGGGCGGCGGCCAGATGTTGAGATAGAGGCAATCCTCGCTGGTCGCCTCGCTGCCGAAATAGTGGTTCATCGTGCGGCCGCGGCCAGCCTGCAAACACATCGGCGCGGCGCGGTCGGCGTGGAAGGTGCCTGCCCACTTCGCCGCTGGCTGCGGCGGACGCCAGCGCAACTCGCGCAGTGGCGGGGCGGCGAAGGGCACTCCCAGCCATGTGCGCACGCCGGATGCCAGCGTCAGGCCTGCCAGCGTGCCACCTTCGACCGCAACCGTTTGCGCGGCCAGCGGCGCGGCACAGAACCACGTGGCGGCGGCAACGGCCCAGGCTTTCACCTCACCCGGCCCGACAGCATCTTGTGGAAAAAGTCGAAGGTGGCATTGATCGCCAAAAGCGTTGCCGCGCGGGTTTGCGCTGGCGTGGTGCCGACAAAGCTGTGATCGACGCCGGGAATGTAGATTGCCTCGACCGGAACACCGGCGGCCTTCAACTGCGCCTCGACATTGTGCGACTGCGATACCGGCACAACCTTGTCGTCCTCACCATGGATCAACAGGAAGGGCGGATCACCGGCGCCGATATAATGTGACGGGCTGACAGCGTCCACCGCCTGTTCGGAGCAATTTCCCGGCGTGCAACGCAGCAATGCGAGTTGGTTTGCATCGTCAGCCGGACTGCGTCCGGTTCGCGCCAGCATGGCCGCGAAGTCGAACACACCATACCAGGTAACCGCAGCCTGCACGCATTCGCTGCCCATGGGCGCGGTGACGCCTGCCGCATCGAGGCTGGCGTTGCCGCATGACAGAGCCGTCAGTGCCGCGAGATGCCCGCCCGCCGAGCCGCCCCAGACGCCCACGCGCGCGGGATTGATGCCATAACGGGCGGCATTGGCCTTGAGGAACCGGATCGCGGCACGGCTGTCCTGCAATTGCGCGGGGAAGCCGGCCTCGCCCGAAAGGCGGTATTCCAGGCTGGCGACGACAAAGCCTTCGCCCGCCAAACTCGCCAGAACCTCAGGGAAATTGCTCAGCGCGCCAGAATGGCGGGTGTGTCCTGCCGCCCAGCCGCCGCCATGAATATAGAGGATCAGCGGCTTAGCCCCGCCCTTTGCCGGCGGCATGTAGATATCGACCACCAGCGGCCGGAAGCCCGGGATCACCGAATAGGTCACGTCCGCCAGGCTGGTCACGCCGCCGGCCCATTTCGTCACCCGCGCCGGGTAAACGTCGGTCAGTGCGGGCTGTGCCGATGTCGCAAACTGACGCTCGCGGGCAAGTGCTGGCAATGCCAGGGCAATTCCCGCAAGCAAGGCGAAGCAGGCAGCCGTGCCTTTGCGCATCCCCGATCTCCTATTTGACTAACTATTTCGTACATGCATCGCGCAATGCACGCCCGCAGTCAAGTGCCCTGATCAGACGGGTTTCACGCCCGGACCCATGCGAGCACGATCTCGGTGATCTGGCCGCGGCGCCTCTTCAGCGATTTGGCCGACGACATGTCGACCCCGAAGTTGCTGGCAAAGGTATAGCGGTTGGAGACGTTGTAGAAGCACAGTGCGCTGATCGACATGTGCAGATCGACCGGATCGATGTCGCCGCGAAACAGGCCTGCGTCTGCGCCTTTGTCGACGATCGCCTTGAGCGAGGCGATCACGCTCTTGTTGCGCTCTTTCAGGCCCTTCACATGCGCGATGTGTTCGCCGTGATGGATGTTCTCGTTCATCACCAGCCGGACGAATTCCGGGTGCTGAACGTGATAGTCGAAGGTGTGTTCGATATGCGCGACCAGCGCCTGATCGGCGGGCAGCATTTCAAAACTGGCGTCGGCCTCGCGCGCGCGTATCTGCTGATACGAGCGTTCCAGCACGGCGCGATACAGCTCGTCCTTGCCGCCGAAATAGTAATAGATCATCCGCTTGGACGAGGCGGTCTTTTCAGCAATTTCATCGATTCGTGCGCCGGACAGGCCTTTTTCGGCGAATTCACGCGCCGCGACCGCAAGAATGTTGCTCCGCGTTTCATCAGCGTCGTTGCTGCGGCTTTCTGCCTTGGGTTTCGGCAATGTGGGCAACTGCTGTTTTCCCCGCTGAAGAATTCGTTTCACCAAACATGTGCAATGACTGAAGTCAGTCGCCGGCGTCAACCTTGAAGCGCGCAGGCGAGCAACAGCGTCGCCATCAAATCAGGCAATGACGACCAAGGGCCGCATGGCATTTGCCACTTGCGCCGATGCATCGCAGGCGATATTGCTATCTACAATAGCTAAATAGTATGGGATGGAATGTCATGGAATTCACCCGCCTCAACCCTTTGACCGGCGAAGTCGCTTCCAGCGCGCCCGCGATGCAGGCCGCCGATATCCCTGCCATTGCCGCCAGGGCTGGCGCCGCGTTTCCGGCTTGGGCGGCACAAGGTCCCAACGCGCGCCGCGCGGTGTTGATGAAAGCCGCCGATGCGCTGGAAGCCCGCAAGGATGCGTTTGTTGCGGCAATGATGGCTGAGACCGGAGCGACTGCCGGCTGGGCGATGTTCAACCTCGGTCTTGCCGCCGGCATGGTGCGCGAGGCCGCCGCGATCACTACGCAGATCACCGGTGAAGTGATCCCGTCTGACAAGCCGGGCTGCCTTGCCATGGCGCTGAAAGAACCCGTTGGCGTGATCCTGGGCATCGCTCCGTGGAATGCGCCGATCATCCTGGGCGTGCGCGCCATCGCGGTGCCGCTGGCTTGCGGCAATGCGGTGATCCTGAAAGCCAGCGAGACCTGCCCGCGCACCCACGAACTGATTGTCGAGGCCTTTGCCGAGGCGGGCTTTCCCGATGGCGTGGTCAATGTCGTCACCAATGCGCCGGCAGACGCTGCCGCCGTGGTCGCCGCGCTGATCGATGCGCCCGAGGTGCGGCGGATCAATTTCACTGGCTCGACCGCGGTGGGCCGGATCATCGCCAAGCGCGCCGCCGAGCACCTCAAGCCCTGCCTGCTCGAACTGGGGGGCAGGGCGCCGCTGGTGGTGCTGGCCGACGCCGATCTTGACGAGGCGGTGAAAGCTGCGGCTTTCGGTGCCTTCATGAATCAGGGCCAGATTTGCATGTCGACCGAGCGGATCATCGTCGTTGAAGCCGTGGCGGATGAATTTGCCGCAAAGTTCGCCGCCAAGGCGGCCTCCATGCCGGTCGGTGACCCGCGCGAGGGCAAGACCCCGCTGGGCGCGGTGATCGACGCGAAGGCCGTGACCCACGTCAACGCGCTGATCGATGATGCCGTGGCCAAGGGCGCAAAGGTGCTTTCCGGCGGCAAGGCAGACAGCGTGCTGATGCCCGCCACCGTGGTCGCTGGCGTCACTGCCGCGATGAACCTCTACCGCGACGAGAGCTTCGGACCGGTGGTGGCGGTGATCCGTGCACGCGACGAGGAACACGCGGTTGAACTCGCCAACGACAGCGAATATGGCCTGTCCGCGGCCGTTTTCACTCGCGATATCGCCAAAGGGCTGACCATTGCCCGGCGCATCCGCTCCGGCATCTGCCACGTCAACGGGCCGACTGTGCACGATGAGGCGCAGATGCCGTTTGGCGGGGTGGGCGCTTCTGGATATGGCCGCTTCGGCGGGCGGCAGGGCATTGACAGCTTCACCGAGACGCGCTGGATCACAGTTGAGACCCAGCCGGGGCATTTCCCGATCTGAGCCTGATCTGAGGAGGATATTTTGGCCACATCGAAACTGGTATTTGCCGCCGCCGCCTTGTCGCTTGGTTCGGCAGCCGCTGGCGAACCGGCTGCACCCGCGCCTGCGCTCGAATATGCTTTCACCGCGCGGGTTGAAGTTGCCGCGCCGCTGGAGCTGGACCAGGTGGGCGAGGGCCGCAAACGCTTCATCGCGATCACTGGCGGCAAGGTCACCGGGCCGATGCTGACCGGCGAAGTACTGCCCGGCGGCGGCGATTGGCAGACCATCTTGCCCGGCGGGCTGACGCAGCTTGAGGCGCGCTATTTCCTCAAGGCCGCCGATGGCACGGTGATCGAAGTCGAAAATTCCGGGGTGCGCGTCGCAGAACCGGCAGTGATCGAGCGGTTGGCCCGCGGCGAGGACGTTGATCCCTCGGCCTATTATTTCCGCACCACGCCGCGTTTCGCGGTGCGCGCCGGCCCGCATGAATGGCTGCGCCGTTCGACGTTTGTCGCGCGCGGTATTCGCAAGCCCGACCATGTGCTGGTCGATTTCTACGTGGTGCGTTGAGCGGTGGCCATCGACCTTGCCAAGGTTCGCGCCATCGACATGCACGTCCATGCCGAGATTTCGTGCCATGATCCCGAAGACCCGGTGATGGGGCAGTTTTTTGATGCGGCATCAGCCTATTTCAAGGCGCCGCGCGAACGGCCCAAGATGCCCGAGATAGCTGAGATTTATCGCCAGCAGCAGATCGCTTTCTGCCTGTTCACGGTCGATTGCGAGAGCGGGCTGGGGGCAAAGCGCGTCTCCAACTACGAGATCGCCGATTTCGCCGCGCAGCATGACGACATCTGCATTCCGTTTGCCTCGATCGACCCGCACAAGGGCAAACTCGGCGCACGCGAGGCCCGCGATCTGGTCGAGAACCACGGTGTCAAGGGCTTCAAGTTCCACCATATCCTGCAATCAATCGATCCCGGCGACCGGGTCGCATGGCCGATCTATGAAGTGATCGCCGAGCACAAGCTGCCGGCGATTTTCCACACCGGCCATTCGGGCATGGGCAGCGGCATGCGCGGCGGCGGCGGGGTGCGGCTCAAATATGGCCAGCCGATGCTGGTCGATGATGTCGCGGTCGATTTCCCCGACATGAAGATCATTCTTGCCCATCCCAGCTGGCCGTGGACGGACGAGAGCCTATCGATGGCGCTGCACAAGGAGAATGTGTTCATCGACCTGTCGGGCTGGTCGCCCAAGTATTTTCAGCCGCAGATCATCCAGCATGCCAACACCCAGCTGCGCCACAAGATGCTGTTCGGCAGCGATTTTCCGCTGATCCATCCGGAGAAGTGGCTTGAAGCGGCGAAGGTTGCGGGTTTCCGCGAGGAAGTGCTGCCGGGGATTATGAAGGACAATGCGGCGCGGTTGTTGGGGCTTAGCTGAGCGGGCAGGTTATTCCAGCAGGGCCTGCAGCGCCGGAAGGAAGTGCTCGCGGTGTTCCGCCGGAATTCGCGCCATCAGGTCGGTTTCAAACCGTTCAGTAATCGCCTTCACGTCACCCAGCCGGGCCTGCCCATGCGCGGTCAACAGAATTGCCTGCGATTTGCGGTCGATCGGTTTGCGTTCGATCAACCCCGCCGCCTCCAGCCGGGCCAGCAGCGGCACCATGTTGGCGCGCTGGATGTCGAGCACTTTGCCGATCTCGCTCGACGTCATATCGCGCCGCGCATCAACCAGCAGCAGCACCGAGGCATCGGACACGCGCAGGTCCAGCGCGGACAGACGGCTTGCCAGCTCGTCCATCATCGCGTTTGCGGCCCGCCGCAGCGTGTAACCGGGCAGGCTGGCGAGCGTGTCGGAAGGTTGCAATTTTGGCAATGGGCACTCCCAATAACGCTATTGACTATAGCAATATCAATGCTATTCAAAATAGCAATGCCAGTGCTATTTCGAATAGCAATAAATGTCCATCGTTGCGGGAGTCTGAAATGAGCGAGCGTGCCGAAGCCGATACCGTTGCAGTCACGGTTGAAAACCGCATTGCCTGGGTCTCGTTCAATCGCCCCGAAAAACGCAATTGCATGAATCCCAAGCTCAACCGCCAGATGAAGCGGGTGCTGGAAGAGCTGGAATTCCGCGATGACGTTGGCGTGGTCGTGCTGGGCGGCGAAGGCTCTGCCTGGTCGGCGGGCATGGATCTCAAGGAGTATTTCCGCGAGAACGAGGCCAAGGGCCTCGGGGCGATCCGCGGCGCCCAGCGCGAGGCCTATGGCTGGTGGGAGCGGCTGCGCTGGCTGGAGAAGCCGACCATCGCCATGGTTCAGGGCTGGTGCTTTGGCGGCGCTTATGGCCCGCTGTTTGCCTGCGATCTGGCAGTTGCAGCGCAAGACGCGCAGTTCGGCCTGTCCGAGATCAACTGGGGCATTTTGCCCGGCGGCGGCGCCAGCAAGATCATCGCCGAGCTGACCGGCTTTCGCAACGCGATGTATCACGCAATGATGGGCGAGAATATCGACGGTACCAAGGCTGCCGAATGGGGCCTGGTCAACGAAGCTGTGCCGGGCGATGCGCTGAAGGCGCGGGTCACGGCTATGGCGGAAGTGTTGCTGGCCAAGAACCCCGAAGCCTTGCGCGCGACCAAATGGGCGATCCGCCGGGTGCGTGAGATGACGTACGACAACGCGCAGGACTATCTGATCCGCGCTCAGGAATCCGCCAACTTCTTCGATAACGATGGCCGCAAGGAAGCCACCCGGCAGTTCATCGACGACAAGACCTTCAAGCCCGGACTGGGCGCCTATGACACCGGCAAACAGCGCAGCTGAGCGCGATGTCGATCATCGCTGATCCGGTCCGCAGCTATGCGGCATCGACGCCCGAACGGCTGGCGCTGGGCGACGCCGAGAGCGGCCGGCGCTGGACCTGGCGCGAGCTTGACCGGGCGGCGGACCGCGCGGCGGCATGGCTCGTCGGCCAGCTGGGCGCGGCATCGGGCGCGCGGGTTGCCGTGTTGGCGCGCAACCATCCCTTGCAGATAGTGCTCCAGTTCGCCTGCGCGCGTGCCGGGGCGATTTTCGTGCCGCTCAACTGGCGGCTGGCGCAGGCCGAACTCGCGCCGATTCTGGCCGATGCCGATCCGGCGCTGGTGTTCCACGATGCCGATTTCGCGGTCCCCGATCAGAATGCGCCGCGTTTCGACCTGTCAGCGCTGGAAACACTGGGCGAGGATGGCACCCGCGCGCCAGACAGTGCCCGGCTCGGCTGGAATGCGCCGATGACGCTGCTTTACACTTCAGGCACCACCGGCAAGCCCAAGGGCGTGATCGTCACCGAGGCCAACTGCTTCTGGGGCAACACCAATTTCGCGCTGGGTAGCATGGTCGACAGTGCCAGCACCTTCCTGTGCGACATGCCTCTGTTCCACACTGCCGGTCTGTTCGCCGCAGTGCGTGTGCCACTGCTGGCGGGCGGGAGTGTCTGGATCAGCAAAGGCTTCGATCCGCCGCAAACCATCGCCCGCATCGCCGATAGGGCGCTTGGCATCACTCACTATTTCTCGGTGCCGCAGATGGCGACGACCTTGTGGCAACATCCTAATTTCACGCCCGAAAAATTCGCCCGCCTGAAAATGTATGTCACCGGCGGCGCGCCCAATCCCAAGTCGCAGGTCGAACGTTTTGCCGAGGCCGGAATCCGTTTTTCCGATGGCTTCGGAATGAGTGAGACCGGCTCCAACTTCGGTATGCCGGTGAATGATTTGGACCGTCTGATCGGCAAAGCGGGCAGTTGCGGCCTGCCGTTCGTTTCGGTGCAGATGCGGATTGTTGATGCAGCCGGAAACGACTTGCCAGACGGCACGCCGGGCGAACTTTGGCTCAAGGGGCCAAGCGTGTCGCCGGGCTACTGGAACCAGCCTGACCTCACCGCGGCCGCTTTCGTGGACGGCTGGTTCCGAACCGGCGATATCGCCCGGCGCGATGCCGATGGCTTCCTGTTCATCGTCGACCGCCACAAGGACATGTACATTTCAGGCGGCGAGAACGTCTATCCCGCCGAAGTAGAGGCCGCGCTTGCCGAGCTTCCAGGCATTGCCGAAGCCGCAGTGATCGGCATCCCCGATGCGCGCTGGGGCGAAGTCGGTTGCGCTTTCGTGGTGCCGCGCGCTGGCCATGTGATCGATAGCCAAGAACTTATCGCCCATTGCCGCTCTCGATTGGCCAAGTTCAAGGTTCCTGCCAAAGTCGTCATTGCCGAGGCGCTGCCGCGAACGGGTTCAGGCAAGGTCCAGAAGCATTTGCTCGAACGCTGAACTGGCCGGGCGCGCAATTGGGAGGGAAAAACATGTCCGCTGATGCTGAAGCGATTGCTGCCGATCCGCGCCTGCTGCTGGCCTCGAAACCGATGACCTCGCGCCAGGTGCTGGCAATTGGTATGTGCGTGCTGCTCAATGCGCTCGACGGGTTTGATGTCCTCTCGATCAGCTTTGCCTCGCCGGGCATTGCCAAGGAATGGGGCATCGACCGGGCTGCGCTCGGTGTGGTGCTGTCGATGGAACTGATCGGCATGGCGGTGGGTTCTGTGCTGCTCGGCCAGCTTGCCGACCGCATCGGCCGCAAGACGACAGCGCTGGGCTGTCTCATGGTCATGGCGCTTGGCATGTTCAGCACCACGCAGGTTACCAGCATCGAAATGCTGGCGGCGGCCCGGCTGTTCACCGGCTTTGGCATCGGCGGCATGCTGGCGACCACAAATGCGCTCGTCGCCGAATATTCCAGCGACAAATGGCGCGGCGCCGCAGTGGCGATCATGGCGGCGGGCTATCCACTGGGGGCGATTGCCGGCGGTGCGATTGCCAGCAATCTGCTGGCGACGGGCGGCTGGCGCGATGTTTTCTGGCTTGGCACGGTGATGTCCGCGCTGTTCATTCCGCTCATCCCCTGGCTGCTGCCCGAGCCGCCCGGCGCGCTGCTCCAGCGCCGCGCAGGCGATACGTTGGCCGTCGTCAACCGCAGCCTTGCGGCACTGGGCCACAGGGCCATCACCGCGCTGCCCTCGCCCGAGCCGGACGCCCCGCGCGCTGGCCTGCGCGAGCTGTTTGCGCGCGGCATGGCACCGATCACCGTGCTGCTGACGCTCGGCTATTTTCTCCACATCATGACCTTCTATTTCATCCTCAAATGGGTGCCCAAGATTGTCGTCGACATGGGATTTTCGCCGAGTTCCGCAGGCGGCGTGCTGGTCTGGGCCAATGTCGGCGGCCTGATCGGCGGGCTGTTGTTCAGCGCGCTCAGCTTGCGGTTTGCCGTGCGCGGCCTGCTGGTGACGTTCATGCTGGCCTCGACCGTGATGGTCACGGTGTTCGGGCAAGGGCAGGCTGATCTCCAGGGCCTGTCATGGGCGGCGGCGGCTGGCGGCTTTTGCACCAATGCCGGGGTTGTCGGGCTCTATGCGCTGGTCGCGGGCAGCTTTCCCACCGCAAACCGCGCGGGCGGCACCGGCTTCGTCATCGGCGTCGGGCGCGGCGGCGCGGCGCTGGGTCCGGTGGTGGGCGGGCTCCTGTTTCAGGCCGGGTTTGGCCTGCCGGTGGTCGCAGCCATCATGGCTTGCGGCTCGTTGATCGCGGCGGCTGCGCTGCTGGCGCTGCCGCGGCAAACCGCCAAAGGACATTGACGGCATGACCCTCCGCAAGACCGAAGTCGCAATTGTTGGCGCCGGGCCGGCCGGCTTGCTGCTGGGGCATCTGCTGCGCGCCGAAGGCATCGATTGTGTGGTGGTTGAGCGGCAAGCGCCCGACTATGTGCTCGGCCGGATCCGCGCCGGCGTGCTTGAACAGATTACTGTCGACCTGATGGCGCGGCTTGGGCTGGATGCGCGGCTGAAGGCCGAAGGGCTGGTCGAGCAGGGCTTCAACCTTGCCGACGGCGAGCGGCTGATCCGCATCGATTGCGCCGGACTCACCGGCAAGACGGTGGTGGTCTATGG
>JANOBA010000220.1:0-15375 GCA_031411415.1 Novosphingobium sp. | reverse complement strand
TGTCGATCCTCGTCAACAACGAGCCGGTCGACGCGCTCAGTATGATCGTCCACCGCGGCGTCGCCGAAGACCGCGGCCGCCACATGTGCGAACGCCTCAAAGACCTGATCCCGCGCCACCTGTTCAAGATCCCGGTGCAGGCCGCAATCGGCGGCAAAGTCATCGCCCGCGAAACCATCGCCGCGATGCGTAAGGACGTCACCGCCAAATGCTATGGCGGCGACATCAGCCGCAAGAAGAAGCTGCTCGACAAGCAAAAGAAGGGCAAGGCAAGGATGCGCGAATATGGTAACGTCAGCATCCCGCAGGAAGCCTTCATCGCCGCGCTTCGCATGGGCGAAGAATAGAACCTACCCCAACCAATCAACCAGACGAGAACGACACCAACCATGGCATCCTACAAAGACCCCAGCTTCCAGGAACGCACGGCCCTCGCCAAGCAGGCCCGCGAAAAGGCGCTGAAACTCCTCGCCGCCAAGCCTGCGCCCGATGAAGCGCTCATCGCCCAGCGCAAGGCCGCCCGCGAAGCCCGCGAAGCCGCCGCCGCCGAAAAGAGCGCCGCCCGCAAGGCTGCGATCGCCCAGGCCAAAGCCGACAAATTGGCCGCCTCGCAAGTCCCGGAAAAGGTGATGCCAACTGAAGAAGAGCGCAAAGCGGCGCGCGATGCGAAGTATGCGGCGCGGAAGAAGAACAAGCGGTGATGTGACGGGCGTTGTCCTCACGCTGCCTCGGCGGCATCGGATATTTTGCAGCCATCGCGGCAAACAAGGGGGAAACCCTGCCGGCTATCCCCGCCCGGCCGCCCCGCATGACAGAGTAATGCCTCGCATATGTGACCTCACGGACCAGCGAGACCTGCCTTGCCACGACTAAATTGGATCGCGTTTTCCTAATTTGAATTTGAATGCGACCGAAAGTCTCTGCTCAAAGCACTTCCGTGATGGGCTGCCGCCTCTGTGCAATATGTCTCCCGGGAAAACCAGCAACCTTCCGGGCTTCGGTGCAACAATATGGATGGGTTCGCGGTCCTGGTCATAGAACACGGTTTCTCCATGCCATTCTTCCAACCATTTATTATTCACTATATACAATACTGTGAGTCCATTTGCTATATCTGTGTGAGGAATTTGAAAATCACCATAACTCTGGGCGTCTATCCCCTTTGCATACGTGATTGACACCCCGGCGTGAGTCCGACTAGCCTCAGCTCGAACAGCGGGGGTTAGATGATGCCGGGAATTACGATCAAGCTTGATGCATCAGTGATCCCCTCGGATCATCGGGTTTGGAAGTTTTCGCCGGGAAAAACCTATCGCTTTTACAGGGCAATCAGTGAGGCCAAGAAGGCCTTTCTCGACATTCGAGGATTGGAACAGCTCCCGACTGATCCTTCATCTTGGCAAGATAGCGCAGTCCTTAAGATCATCTCAGAAGATCGGTGGCGGCGCGAACTCGTGAGCCGGGCAAAGGGCAACAAGCATCGCGGGAGCGAAGGAGTTACGCCGGAAGACAGGAAGCGGCTTACCTACCTAAAGGAGCTAATCTTTGACGCTCAAAAGGGAGATTTGATCGTCGTCCCGGTCGATGGATACAGAAAGGATGTTTTGATTGGGGAGTTCACGACTGAGCCCGGGCGTCCTGAACTGGTCGTTGCGCAGGATGGTGAGGAAGCGTTCACCTACTTAGGGCGTTCAGTGAGATGGCTCACTGGGGTAGAAAAGCGCCTTTTATCTGGCGATCTGCTGGAAAAGCTGCACAGTCCTACGGCCATGTTCATATTGGGCAAGACGCTGCGCCACGAGATATACCGTTGGGCCTATGGCGATTTCGTTTACGACGGAGAGTATGTCGCGACATTCCACGTCGGCAAAGACAAGTTCACTGCCGAAGATAGCGCAGTGGTATCCGTCTGGTTCAATGCCTTAGAGATTTTACAGGACGCGTTGGCGCGAAATGACGTTTCTTCGCTGCCCGATAATTTCTACCTCATGGGCCTTGGAAAGCTTCCTGATGCCCGTGCCTCCGAATTGGACATCAATATCAATTCGCCTGGCTCTTTCCTCTTCCGGTCCCGTGATCCGTTTGCGTTGGCGCTAATGGCAATGTTTGCCTTATCAGCCTGTGATTCCAGCGCCGTCGTCAACGACCAGATCACAATCGAGATGAAAGTGGTCGGGACCGCTTCTCCTGACTGCAGGCACCACATTGAAGAGAGCGTTAAGGCAATGGCCAATGCGCTAGGTGCTCAAAATGCTGAGGCTATGTGCAAACTGGGCCAGAGGGCTGCGCAGGATGCCAAGATGACGGTCGGCGCGCACTTGAAACCTTAACCCATCAGGCGCATTATGTGATCATGGAGATGGTTTTGCCCCGCATCGGACACCATACCCGGCGTTTTGCGTCTTGGGCTACCAAGTCAGCGGCCCTTGGCGCGATAACGCTCGCCCTGATGACAGCGGCCCTCACATACCTCGTAACAGCCCATTTGAATAGCGAAGCTACGGTCCAGCAGCAACAACTGGCTGCCTTGCAAACATTCATCAGCACGGGTGCTGAGGTTGATGCTAATGTGACCGATTTGGTTGATGCTATCGACGGCGAAACGAGCGTAGCCGAAGCTAAAAGGGCGACACGCCATGCGATCTCGGCCCATGCGGCGGCTGCACAATCAATTGAACCGATTGTTGGCCGCAAGAATCTTGAAGTCTATCAAAGCGGAGTTGGCATCCTGAGAAACTTGGTCGATGCATCCTCTGATCCCGTCTCTGCATTGCGCACATCTCAGGCTCGTTTTGATGTGATGCATAATCGCACGCAAATTGTGGCGGAAGCCCGGAAGCATATCTACTCATGACGACGCTTAAACAAGCCCGTGAACAGGGAAAACTCGACCAGTTCGCCAAAGATCACGAAGCCGACGTCCCCGGCGACGAAACCGCGTTCAACGCGACTTTGGCGTCAATGGCCGGAAAGTCGAAAGCAGTTCCGGCAGCATCGAAGCCGGATCATTCCGACGATTGAAGCGGTATTCGAACTCCTTGGCGTAGCGGCCCAAATACTTCGGGCTGACGCTGGTGTGAGTGCCGGAGATCGAGCATTTCAGGTGACGCCAGAAACCCTCAATCGCGTTGACGGTCACGGTCGCTTTGAGCCGGTAGTCATAGATCACATATTCTTCGATGCCGTGGTTGACGGTGGCATGACGATAGCCCGCTGCGCCAAGCCCGCGATAGCTGTTCAGTTCATCGGTGTGGATCACGCCGCCCTTGGCGACATTGCTTTCCACGAACGGCTGTAGGGTCACCCGGCGCTGATTGGGGACAACCGCCGTCACCACTTCGCCGCCGCGCTGCATGGCTCCAATCAGGACCGTCTTTGCAGCGGAGCCGCGATTGTGAGTGCCCTTCTTGACGCCGCCGATCAGGGTTTCGTCAATCTCGACATGGGTATCAGGACCGCCAAGCATATCGTCGCCGTCAACGTCTGCATGTGCTGGCGGATCAGTCCGGCCATGCGCCATGCCGTCTTGTAGGTGACGCCCAACTGGCGCTCCAATTCCTTGGCGCTGACACCGTGCCGGGTGGTGGTGAACAGGTGGATTGCATAGAACCAGAGTTGCAACGGAGTGCGCGTCTGCTGGAACGGAGTGCCGACTGTCGGGTGCAGGTGGTGCCCGCACCACTGGCACGAATAGGCCCGCTCTGCCTTGATCCGATACCAGTTCGAAGGGCGCTCGCATGACGGGCAGGTGAAGCCCTGCCCAAAGCGGACGTTGAACAGGTGGTTGAGGCAGGTTTCGTCGTCAGGAAACTGGCGGAAAAACTGCGTTGTGGTGAGGGGCTTCGTGCTCATGCACTATCGTATGCCAGAATGTTCTACGTATGTAAAGGGGATAAACGCCGTCAGAAGAATGGCGTCGTAGTCCTGAGCGGTCTTGGCAACAATGGGGTCTTGGGTATCCGTCGCAAGCACATCCCTGAGTCGAATAACTGAGTGGCCTCGGGCTTCAAGAAGCTTGCAAGCAGACTCCGGGACATCATTGTCCGCGAAGAACCGCAACTTTGGGATCGCAGTCAGGCGGCTTTACTCGTATTCTGCCGCACCATCGAGACATCAAATTTCGTGAGCGTGGGATACTCTTTCACGATTGCGCTATCCGAATATCCGGCGCGAATGAAGCTCTCGATTGCGGTCACAGGGATGCGAGTTCCAGCCATGACATTGGCATTGTGGGCGACAAATTTATGGCGTTCGATCACGCCGATCTGATCGTTATTCCGGTTGCGAAGCTCAGCGGCCTTTTTGGCAACCTCGCTGGCCACAGTCGGCAGGTCGATATGCCTACCAACAGTCTGGCCGTGTCGATCGCGTGGAAGGGTGTCAATGTCCCAAACAACCTTGCCCTTGCATGTCGAGAGTTGTGTGTCGGCCCAAGGGTGCTTCACCTGCTTGGCTAACTCCGGGTAGGTCTTCCTGAGTTCTCCGATGGAGATGCGGTGGTCCTTGTCGGTAAGGATGGCAAGGGTGCGTAGGCCGACCAGGTCAATGAATGAATAGACCCGGCTATAAGGATTTCCTCGGTCGTCATCATCCGCGTGTTCCGGAGAAAAGAAGCCTTCGCGGTCCCATCGCGTGAGGCGAGCCTTGGAAAGGCCCGTAACTCGCGCCGCATGATCCACGCTGAACGCATGAAGCACGACGTCTGAGGCTGTCCCCTGCTTCCCCTTGCGCTGGCGTGGCTTTTCCATCGAAGATACCCTATATGATCAATGACCCACTGTGGAGGCAAAAAATGGCTACCTCGTTAACCCTGAATGAGGCGTTGCGAAGCGACCGGCTTGCCGATTTCATTGCCCAAGCCGAAGCTGAAGGTGTCGCCGCAGCGAATGAAGCGGAGTTCGATCAATTGATGAGGCGCGTCACAGCGCCCCTACCAGAAGGTCAAACATCCCGTTCACCCGTTCGCGGTTTGAAGCGCGGAAAGTGAATTCCGACAGATAGCGCTGCATGTGCTTGGCGCTGATCTGCACATGCGTTGACCGAACCGACGCCTTGAACAGCCGCCAGAAGCCTTCCACGGTGTTGACGTGAAACGTCTCCCCGGCGCGGTAGTCATAGACCGCATACTCGCCCTTGCCGTGGCTCACCCGGCCATGCTTGAAACCGTCGCCAGTGAGTAAGTTGTAGCTGTAGAGTTCGTCGGTCGAAACGGTTGCGCCCGGCTCTACGTTGTCCAGCACCACGTTGCGCAGCGTGTCCTTCTTGACGTTGGGGATCACAACCGCCCTCATCGGTCCTTCGCGGCTGATAAGGCCCATAACGATAGTCTTGCCCGGGGCACCGCGCCCACGCTTGCCGCCTGACTTGCGACCGCCGACATAGGCTTCGTCAAGTTCCACATGGCCAGAGAGCAGCGCATCGAACGATTGCGCCTTGGCAGTCAGGTCACGGATTTGCTGGCCGATCCGATAGGCGGTCTTGTAGGTCACGCCGAGTTGCCGTTGCAGTTCCTTGCCGCTCACGCCGTGGCGCGTCGTGCAGAAGAGATACATGGCATAGAACCACGAAACGAGCGGGGTCCGGGTATCGTGCAGGATTGTGTTGGCAGTCGGGGCGATCTGGAACAGGCAATGCGGGCAGGCATAAACCCGGCGCTTGGCCAGCTTGTGGAACTGGCCTTCCGCACCGCAAGCCTGGCAGTCCATTTTCGTGCCGCCAAAGCGGACAGTCATAATGTGATCGAGGCAGGCTTGCTCATCCGGAAACCGCGCAAAGAACTGGCGGACGGAGAACTCAGGGCTGCTAGAGGGCGATTTCTTTTCCATGCCCCATTGTATAGCGGACTAGCTAACGTGGGTCAAGGGGATAAACGGGTAAAAATTTTGAAAACCATGTGCACGAGGTCGCTTTCAAAGAGCCCGTCTATGACATGGATGCGGCTGTCGTCGATCTGACGGACTTTAAACGACTCTTTTGTTTTCGCGCTCATTTCGACATATGCCTGAATGTCCTCGATCGCCGGAACTTAACTCGCTTCGATGAGCCAGACAAGCAATGTGCCTCGGCCTGTCGGCGATCCGGCACGGGAGCCGGCCCCCGCACAAAGCCTCGGCCTACGTAACAACAAATCAACCATTTCGGCGCACATCCGGCTTTACGCCAGACCCGGGAAACGCGTGTGTCCACTATCGTCATCGATGGATTGAACGAAGAAGAGTTTCGACGTTCGATCGAAAACAGATTGCGCGAGGGCATGGCGGTTGCGGCCATCGAGCGGCTGCGGCCGCTGCTGGCGCCTTATGCGCAAGCTGGTGGCATTCTGCCCGAGCGGTTCCTGACCGTGGGGCCCGACGATCTGGTGATTGGCGGGTGGGATTCGCTGAGCGATGCGGTGAAGCGGCGCGATTTGCCTGGGCGGCGAATTACCGGGATTTCGGTCGCTTTTGCCTGGCCGGGCGACGATGCGCCCGCGCCTGATGCAGAGGGCCTGCTGGCGCCGCACATCGAGACGAGCTATTTCAGCGACAACGCTTATCCTTTCTCGCTGAGCATGCGCGAGGACCTGCTCGAGGGCTATTCGGTCTATGGCTGCGCGTGGAGCGGTGACTGCGAGGCGAGCGACACGGCGCTGACGCTGGGCGGCATCGACGACCTGGGCGGCGCGCTCGCCATGCTTGAGACGCGGCTGCTGGCGAGCGACGAGCCTGACGAGGACGGCATCCGCGCCGGATCACTGGGCGCCTGCCTCCTTTCGGCGCTGTTGTTTCAGGCGTTGAGCGACCGGATTTCCGCCGAAGGCCTGCCGCGCCCGCTTTGCGTGATGGCGGGTTGCAACGGCGTATATCCCTATTTCGACGCGCCGGTGGCGGGCATGCCCCTGTCCAGCCGCAAGGTGGCAGAAGAGACGGAACTGGCAATCGAGGCAAGCATGGACTTGCCCGCGCCGCGCTATAGCAGCCTGTTGATGACCGGAATCCCGCGCGCCAAAAAGCGCGCCGTGCTGGTGCTCAACGAGAACACCGATGAAATGGACAACCGCATCGCCCGGCTGCGCAGCCTGGGCCACAGAAACGTGGAAGGTGGCGAGGAAGCCAGTGACGAGTCGCAGGACGAGCCGCTGAACGAAGCGCTGGACGAGGCGGCGGCAAGCGACTGGTCCGGCCCGGATGAGCCGATGATCCTGCCTGATGCGCAAAGCCCGCTGCTGGTCAAGAAGCCGGGTAAGCCGGCCTGGGATTTCCGCGACATGCTGGCGCCGGAGGGGGCGGAGCCACGTGTGGAATTGGCGCCGCCGCCGCTTGAAACTAACGAATCCGCGTTGGCGGAGCCCGCAGAGCGGCACCCGGTTGGCCCCGGATTCCAGCTGCTGGAGCCCGACTTGCAACAGCGCTTGCAACGTCTGCTGGCGGGGGAAAGTCTGGAAGTTGCCGAGGCCGCCTTGCCAGTGCCGCAGGTGCCGGCCGATCCCGCCGCACCGGTCATGGCTGAAAGGTCCGCTCCACGCACCTTCACCCGCGCCGGCGTGATCATCACGGTCTCCCCGGAACGCGAGGGCCTGTCAGCCCGCCTGCGCAGCCGGATCACGGCATTGCTGGCGCGCTTCAGGCGCTAACTCAGACGAAGCCCAGGTTGGTGCCCAGCGCGCTGCCGGCGTAATTGTTGATGTTGGGCAGCACTGTGGGAAGATCACCGGCGGAGACCCCGAACCAGCTGGCCAGCGTGGCGCCATACTGATCGACTGACATCGTCGGCAGCAGGCGGCCCTGGCCGATATCATCGGCGCCATTGTTGGCCAGCACCGGGTTGGTGCCGTAGAACCGCTTGCCGTTGACTGCCCCGCCCAGCGCGAAATGCATCGAGCCCCAGCCATGGTCCGTGCCGTCGTTGTTGGCAGTCAGTGCGCGGCCAAAGTCCGATCCAGTGAAAGCCGTAACCTTGTTGGCAATGCCGAGCTCGACCGTCGTATCATAGAAGGCGCGCATGGCATTGCCGACATTCTGCATCAGCAGCGGGTGTAGCGCGCCGAGGCCGTCGTGGGTGTCAAACCGCCCAGTCGAGACGAAGAACACCTGCCGTTTCGCCCCGAGTTCCTGACTGACCGAGATTAGCTTTGCCACCATCTGGAGCTGCGCACCGAGCGAGCTGGAGGGATCGGCAGCGGCGGGGAACGGCGTGGTCGTCGCCGGCGCAGCGGCGAGCGAGGTGGAAACCAGATCATAAAGATCGAGCGCGCGTTTGCCGATGTCGCCCACGGCGGTCTGGAAATCGTGGGTGCCGCCGGGATTGGCGATCAGCTGGCGTAACATCGTCGCCGCCGCCGCCGAGCCGTTCAGCGAATTGCGCGCGGTGAGCGCGATTGGACCGGTAGTGGAAACCGAATACTGCACCGCTGCGCGGCCCGAGAGGAACACAGCGTTGCCTGAGGGGTTGATGCAGGTGAGCGCGGAATTGCCGTTGCCCGATTGCAGAAGATCGCCGATGCGCCCGCCCCAGCCGGTCGCCGCGCCTTCAGGCGAGCTGGCCTGCCAATAGCTCTGCTGGTCATTGTGGCTGAGCAACTTGGGCGGCAGCTGGACGCTGCGCGCGGTATATTGCGCCTTGGTGGTTGGCTGCACGAGCGTACCGACATTGAGCATGACCGCCATGCGGCCAGCGTTGAAAATCGGCAGCAACGGCGCCAGACCCGGCGCGAGCGCATATTGCGCGCCGCCGGGCAGCGCAGTGGTGGGGTTGAGCAAAGTCGGCGCCAGTGCCGCCTGGCTCAGCGCAAAAGCCGAGCGCTGCGAGGTGTAGAAAGCATGCCGCGAGGCGTCATAGGGCGGCAGGGTGTTGGCATAATCGTTGCCGCCATAGAGGAAGACGCAAACCAGCGCCTTGTAATCGCTGGCCGTGGCGGCGGCGGCTTCGCCCATCGCGGCAAGGTTCATCACGAACGGCGCCGCCGAGCCCGCGATCGAGAGGGCGGAAGCGCGTTTGATGAAAGCGCGGCGTGATTGGTCCGTGGTCATGTCCGGTGCCTTTCTCAGCGCTGCACAAGATATTCGGGCGATGCCATCACCAGCAGGATCGCCGCGCCCACGCGGTTGGTGATCCCGGCGTTGGTGGCGACCGAAATGGTATCAAGCGCGGTCTTCATTTGCGTGATCGTGGTGGCGCCGATCTGGTTTGCCGCCAACACCAGGTTGAGCTCGGCGAGCAAGGCCGCGCTGTCAGTCGCCAGCGGGGTCAGCGCATCATAATTTGGCTTCGCCTCGCCCGCGCCATTGGCGATCAGCGTCTGCATGTAATTGACATAGGCGATCACCGAAGGCTCGTTGGCCAGCTGGAATTCGGGCGCGACCAGACCCTTGGTGGAGACCGTGGTGCCCGGCGGGGTGTAGCCGGGGCGGAACCAGTTGAACACGCTGGGCGCGTGGCCCGGGCTCTCTGCAAGCCGGTTGGCGGAAGAGCCGGTGTTGCCGAAAGGCCAGGTGTTGGTCGGCGAGGTAACGCCGAAAGCCTTGGCCCATTGTACCAGTCGAACGACCGGCTCGCGCAATTTGCCGAATGTCCCACTGCCAACCTGGCTGTCGTCACGCGCTTCGGCATCGGTCAGAATTGCGCGGACAATCGCTTTCATGTCGCCGCGCACGCCGCTGCCGTTGTTGGCGAACACATTCGCCACCCGGCTGACATAGGCCGGCGAGGGATTGCTGGTCACCATGTGCTGGATCAGCTGCTTGGAGACAAACGGCGGCATGCTGGCATGGGCAAACAGCCCGTCGAGCGCCAGCTTGCGGGCGCCGGCACCGTCAGTCCCCGCCGGGATGGTAATCCCAAGGAAGCTGGTCGCGCCGGTCTCGTGCTGCGTGGCAGTGATCGCCAGCGGCAAGCGCATGCGCGCGGGCGTTGTGTTATCGTTGTTGGCCAGCGCATAGCCGGTCCACACGCGGGCATGCTGGGCCACGTCGTCCTGGGTATAGGTCGGCACGGGTTGACCGCCGGAAGTGACCGGGGTGCCATCCATGTTGAGCTGATTGAGGCCGATGGTGAACAGCTGCATCAGCTCGCGCCCGTAGTTCTCATCGGGGATCGCGCCGGTGGTCGCATTGGCCTTCTGGTTGCCCAGGAAGGTGAGGAAATAGCTCATAGCGACGCTGGTCGAGACGCCTTCCATGATATCGCGATAGTTGCCGAAGGCATTGTCCCACAGCACATCGAGATAGGCCGCCATGATGAACGGCTCCCACGAGGCACCGAAACCGTCGATCGAGACCACCCACATGTTGAGCAGCGACAGGCCAACGCGCTGGCGCAGGATGTCGCCCGAGCCAATCAACTGCGACCATATCATCGGATCGAAGCCATTGTTGGTGTTCACGTTGGCGGCAGCGTCATAGCCGTTGGCAATGAGGAAATCCCAGAACTTCTGCGGCCTTGCGAGGGCGAGCTGATTGGTGATCCAGGTGTTGAAGTTCGAGGATGCAAGCCCGGTCACATCGGCCTTGGCATAGCCGATGGAAGCCTGTGAGAGAAAGCGCGAGGCCTGCGCCTGGGTCAGCGCCACCGGGGTGGGCGTAGGGCTGGGCGTTGGCGAAGGGGTTGGCGTTCCGCCGCCGGTAGCCCCGCCGCCAGAGCTGCCATCGCCGCAGGCGGCCAGTGCCAGCGATCCGGCAGCGGCCAGGCTGGTTGCCAAGGCATTGCTCGAGACGCCGCCGCGCTGGTCGGCGGGCAACAGATCGAGCAGTTCGGGCTCGGCAATTGCCGTTTGGCCCGTCATCAATGCTTCGGTCATGGCTTCCCCACCTTTCAGCTTGATGACTACGGGTCAGGTTGTCATCCGCGCGACCTGAATGCGGCCTTTCGTTTCATGGTAACCACGCACGAAAGGCTGAATTTCCGGCGAAGCATAGCCGACTCGCCGCGCCTTGCAATGGCGTCCCTCAAGCTTTCCTCTGTTTCGCCGCGCCTCAGCTCCGCGTCAGCATGATCCGGGCAATCTGGCGGCGGCCCTCGCGCCGTTCGAGCTGGACAATCGCGTCGATCGTGGTGCTGGCATAGTGGATGATATCCTCGCGGCCGAGCCGGGTTCCGGCCTGCAGCACGATCAGCGCCAATTGCTCAAGCGCGCCTTCCGGGCTGTCGGCGTGGATCGTGGTCATCGAGCCGGGATGGCCGGTGTTGATCGCGCGCAGAAACGTATAGGCCTCGTTCCCGCGCAGTTCGCCCAGAATGATCCGGTCAGGCCGCATGCGCAGCGCCGCCTGCAGCAGGTCGTCGGCGTTGACTTGCGCCTCGCCGAGCGCGCCTTTCACGCCAAGCAGGCAGACGGCATTGGCATGGGCCAGCTTCACTTCGGCGGTATCCTCGATCAGGATCAGGCGCTCATATGGCGGAATTTCCTTGATCAGCGCGTTGAGGAACGTGGTCTTGCCGGTGGATGTGCCGCCCGAAATCAGGATGTTGCGCCGCGCCTTGACCAGCGTGGCGAGGAAGGCGGCCAGCGCAGCGGGATCCTTGCCACCGGGCGCATCCACCACGCGCAAGTCGCTCACCCCGCGTGAGAAACGGGTCGGGGCAAAGGCGCCTTCAGCCAGGTAATCCGCCAATGTGAGATCAGGCACGACATGCTTCCGGATCGCCATCGCCAGGTCGCCGCGCGTTGCCGGCGGGGCGACGACCTGCACCCGCGCGCCATCGGGCAGGGTGGCGGCGAGCAGCGGATATTCGCGGCTGATGCCCTGATGGCTGAGGCTGGCGATCTGGCGGGCAAGCTGCCACAGCCGCGCTTCGTCAAGCTCGGGCATGTCGTGGCGTTCCATGGTTCCGCCAAGGGTCTCGATCCAAACTTCGCCCGGGCGGTTGACGAACACATCCGTCACCTCGGGGCGCGCGAGCACGGGGAGCAGCGGCGCCAGATAGGCGTCGAGGAAGCGCAGCGGGGCTTGCGGCGAGGCCGTCATCGCACCCGGCTCATCGCACCGCCGGCGTGCCGCTGAAATCAAGATCGCGCGCCACCAGCACGGCGGTCTGCGCGCCTTCACGCACTTTGACCGTGGGCGGGCGCTGGGTGCTGGGCGCGAGGCTTTGGCCGACTTGCGCGGCAGCCGCCGGGAGCCCGACATAGACCGCGCCGCTATCTCGCGGCACCGAGGCAAGGTTGACCCCGATGGTCAGCGCCGATTGCAGCACCGCGCTGGAAAACCGCTCCCAGAAATGGGTGTTGACCCGGCCGGGAACCCCCGCCCCGCCCAGCGCATCCGTCACCGGCGAGCCAATGCGGATCGCCACCCCGTCTGGCCGGATCAGCCGGTTCCAGGTCACCAGCACACGGCGCAGTCCGGCGCTGCTATCGGCCTTGAATTCGCCGATCAGCCGGCTGCCGCGCGGGATCAGCACGCGGGTGCCATCGAAGCTGCGCACGTCCTGCGAGGTGATCGCGCGGGCAAGGCCGGGGCGGTCGGAATCGAGCGGAGTTTCCAGCGTGGCGGCGATGATCGCGCCTTGCGGGATGATCGAGCCGCGGTTGCGGATGATCGTCGCGCGCACGGCATCGTCACCGGCATCGGCAACCCCGGCAGCACTCGCGACACCGTTCACCATTGCGCCGCTCCCGGCGGTCAGATCGACCACCAACGATGGTTCGTTGCCGCGTGCACGCACCGGGGGTCCGGCGGCGCTGGTAGCGCTGGGCATGGGAGGGGCCGCGCGCTGCATGGCAATCGGCTGCGGCCCGGGCCGGGGCACGGCGCGCGACGGGCCGGGATCAACCATCACCACTGGCGCGGGCGGCGGCGGCGCGGGCGGGATCAGCAGATCGGGCGGCGGGGCAGGCAGGCGGCTGGCCGATGCGCTGGTTCCCGCGCCCTCGATGTCGCCGATCATCGCCCGCCGGTTGGCATCGAGATAGAGAAACAGGCCGAGCCCCAGCAGCAATGCGATGCCGATCAGCAGGGGCAGCGGCGCGCCTTCGCGGGGCAGTTCGATCTGCGGCCCCAGCTCGCGGGTTTCATCGCTCATGGCGCCGCTCCTTCGATCCGTGCGGCGCTGGCGCGGGCCTTGCCGTGGATGAACACCAGCCGGTCGGGCACGCCTTCAAGCACGAAGACGCCTTCACGCATCAAGCCGTTGACCAGTGCGAGCTGGCCACGCGAATCTTCGCGATAGACCGCCGGCAGAGTCACTTCGTCCGCCCAGCGCAGCGAGGTGAACTGGCCGTCTTCGGAAATGCTTTCGGGCCACAGATCGTGGTCGCCCTTGAACTCATAGCGCGCCGAACCTTCGGCTGCCTGAGCGGGCACTTGCGGAATCTGCGGATAGACGAAATTGAGCACATAGGGCTGATAACGCCGCGCCATCCCTTCCTCGTTGAGCGAAAACGTATAGCTGCGCTGGTCGGTGATCACCGTCAGGTTGCTGGGCAGTGCGCCAGGAGCGGGCTTGACCACCAGCGCGTCAGCGCGGCGGCTGGCCTGCGCCTGCCACGAGCCGGGATCGCCCAGGGTCACAGTCTCGATACGCTCGTCGGGCGAGAAGCGGATGGTCACAGCATAGCCCGCCGCAAGCCGCAGCGCGACGACTTCGTCCGGGTCATAAGCCACCGACTGGATGCGCGGATCAGCCGCGCCGGGGGTGGGCACGACTTCTGCCGCCAGCGGTGCGGCCAGCAAGACCATTGCGGCCAGCAAGGCAAACGCGCGGCTCAATTCGCGCCTGCCGGACGCGGCGCAATCGCTGTCGGCACGGCCGGGGCGGGCAGCGGCGCGGCGGGCGCTTGCGGGGCGACTTCCTGATCGCGGCGGTATTCGATCACCTGAAAGCCCAGTGGATTGGCGAGGCGGTCTTCCAGCGACAGCGGCTCGCCGGTGAAGCGGAAGCGCATCTGCGCGACATACCAGCCCTTGATCGCCGCGCCCTGCCCCTGATCGCGCCGCTCGGTGGTGAAGCGCACTTGCACCGTGTCAGGCCCGCTGGGGGTCACACTCTCGACTGTGGCCGAAACCTGCGCCGAGCGCGGATAGGCATTGAGCGGGCTCATCGGGTTAGACATTGGCATCAGCGCCAGATAATCCCGCCGCGCGCCCTCGCCTGACCACAGCGCGACTTTCTTGTATTGCTGGGCGAGACTGTTGATCTCGAAGGCCTCGCGCGCGATGACATATTGCGCCAGCATCGAATGGGTCAGCGCGGTGTTGGGCTTGACCGTTTCGGGATGTGCGCCTTCGAGCACCTGGACATAGCCGGTCGTGCGGTCGACCATCACG
Source organism: Novosphingobium sp. (assembly GCA_031411415.1). Classification (GTDB taxonomy): domain Bacteria; phylum Pseudomonadota; class Alphaproteobacteria; order Sphingomonadales; family Sphingomonadaceae; genus Novosphingobium. Next base: position 1,132 of record JANOBA010000220.1, on the reverse strand, counting down.
GTATAGGGTACAACGGTTTTGATCGGCGCCAGCGCGATCAGCGCCAGTGCCTCCAGCGCGGCAATGCCGGTGGCGATGGAAGCCACGATCCAGGCGGTGCGGCGCGACTTTGCCGCCTCGCCTGCGCGGTCGGTGCCCCAGGATCGCGCCTCGGCATAATAGGCCTCGCGGTCTTCTGCGGGATCGGGCGGGGTGTCAGTCTGGGCGGCTTGTTTGCTCATGTCAGTTCATCCCGGCGCCGGGCCCCGGCGGACTGGCGTTGCAAGGTGCGCCGGCCCGATTGGCCAAGCGGTATGGGGGCGTTCATGTCAGACTGCGCCGGGTCATTCACGCCGCTCGCCGGATGGGGGAGCGCAAGCCGCTGCGGAGGACCGGCTGCCGCCAGCACCCGCTCTTCGCGCCAGCCCTGCGCCTGCGCGGCATCGGCGACGCGCTGCGCCCGGCTGCGCAGGTCGCCGCCGCCCCGGGCCCACTCAGGCGCGGGCAGCGCCAGCGGGCGCTCTGGCAGGGCGAAGCGGCCAAGATCGAGCACGCGGCTCATCGGCCAGACAAAACCCAAACCGACCCGCGCCATGGCAACCAGCACCGCCAGCACGATCAGCGCGAAAACCACGGCGGTCCCCAGAATCTGCTGCGGCAACGCGGCGACCGGCTGATTGGCATCGAGCAGCGCGCGCAAGGCGAGCACTTGCGGTTCGACGATTGCCATCTGCAAGGCGAGCACTGTCGGCACGGCCAGCGCGCCCAGCATTGCGCCCGCCAGCACCCGCAGCCAGCCGACAAACAATCCCCTTGTGGCCTCGAACAGCAGGCAAGCAATAAACACCGGACCCATCGCCAACAAGAGCCCCATCACCGCGCGGACGCTGAGGAGCCCAGCCAGCGCCGAGGCAACCATTGTGCCCATCGCCGAGGAGACACTGCCACTCGCCGCCTCGGAAAGCATGGCCTTGGCCGGGCGCGGCGGCTGGGCAGGTGTCTGCGGCGCTGCGCCCGGCTGGGCATTGCCGGGCGCGGGCGGCGTGGCGGCGCGGGCAGTCGCGCCATCTTCGACCAATTGCGCCAGCGCGCCATTCACCCCGTCGAGACGGGCTGCAAGCATGCCCGAGCCGCCGCTGTTCAGCCCCGCATC
>JANOBA010000219.1:0-13612 GCA_031411415.1 Novosphingobium sp. | reverse complement strand
TGACCAGCGCGCCAAAGGGAACGCCCGGCCCAAGCGGCGCAATATCGAGAACAACAGTCGCCGCCGTCGCCATTGTGATCCCGTCCTGTCCCAGCGGCGATTCGCCCGCGCTTTGCCGCCAATACAGACTTGGCAAACCGTCGCGTTTCGTCAATGCTCCGCTGCAATTGCATTTTTATGCCAAGCTGGAAACCCCATGATCGAAGACCATACCCAAACCATCCTTGCCGCAGAACGCCGCCGCTGCGACGCGATGATCGCGGGTGATGCCGCCGCGCTGGATGCTGTGCTCGCCGCCGATCTGCAATTCCACCACGCCACTGGCGCAGTAGACGACAAGGCGGCTTTCCTGGCCAAAATGGCGGCCGGGCGAATCGTCTATGCCGGGATCGCTTGGTCGGAAGAGCGGGTCACGCCGCTGGGGACAGACAGCGCCTTGCTCACCGGCCGGATGACCACCGACGTGCGGGTCGAAGGCACCGAAAAGCGGCTAAACAACCGGGTAATGACGGTCTGGACGCGGGCGCAAGCCGATTGGCGGCTGCTGGCGTTCCAATCCACCCCGATTGCCGGTTGATCCGATGCACCACGCAATCTCGATCAACACCCTGTGCCTGCCGTCTGCGCCGCTGGGGCAGCAGGCCGATCAGGTGGCGCGGCTGGGCGCGCGGGCGATCACGCCATTTATCGATCAAATCGCGGAAACCGGCCCGGCCAGCGCCGCGCAAGTTTTTCGCGATGCGGGCCTGAAGGTCGCCGGCCTCTCGCACATGGCCTTCGGATTTGCGGACCCGGCGCTGGCCACAGCCGCGCGCGAACGGCTTGAAGCAACGCTGGACGTGGCCAGCATGATCGGCGCGGAATGCGTCATCATGACCACCGGCGGGCGCGGCAATCTCGCTTGGCCCCAGGCAGCGAGGGCCTTTGCCAAAGCGGTCGCGCCTTGTTTGGCGAGCGCGCGCGCCGCCGGGATTTCCCTTGGCATCGAGCCGACTTCGCACCTTTATGCCGACAGCTCCATCGCCCACCGGCTGAGCGACACAGTGGCGATCGCCGCAGACGCCGGGATCGCCCCGATCATCGACATTTTCGCCTGCTGGTTTGATGCGGACATCGAAGCGGCGCTGGCCATGGCCACGCCGCTGTGCCCGCTCGCCCAGATCAGCGATTATGTGCTGGGCGACCGCGGCCTGCCCTGCCGGGCGGTGCCGGGCGACGGCGCGATACCTTTCGAACGCATCGTCCCCGCCATGGTCGGCGGCGGCTTTCGCGGCTGGTGGGATCTGGAAATACTGGGCCCACGCATCCGCGAGGAGGGGGCCGAGGCCGCCCTACCCCGCGCGGCGGCGCATATCGGCCAATTGCTTGAGCAAGCGGGAGTTCCGGCAGTATGACTGAAGTTACTGTAGCATTCGATGCCGGCAACCATCTCGGTGAAACCCCGGTGTGGTCAGTGGCCGAGCAGGCCTTGTGGTGGGTCAATTGCGAAGAGGCGCCGGAGCTTCACCGCTGGCACCCGGCAAGCGGCGCGCACCGCGTCTGGCCAATGCCCAAACGGATCGGCGGTTTCGTGCTGAAGTCCGGCGGCGGCCTGCTGGTGGCCTTGAAGGACGGCGTCTATGACTTCGTGCCCGAGAGCGGCGAAATGACCTTGCGCGCGCCATCCCCCTTCCCGCCCCACGTCAATCTCCACGAATGCACTACCGACCGGCAGGGCCGTTTCTGGATCGGCGGCTATGACACCCGTTTTCCCGCCAACCGCAGCGCGATGGATGCAGGCTATTGCCGGCTCGAAGGAGATCGGCTGGTGATTGCGGCAGGCGGCGTGCACGTCAGCAATGGCCTGGCATTCAGCCCGGATGGGCGGACGATGTATGGCACCAGCTCGCCAACCAGCCGGGTCGATGCTTTCGATCTCGATCCGGCAACGGGCGAACTCTCCAATCGCCGCGAATTTCTGAGCCTGGCTGCTGGCGAAGGCTTCGCCGATGGCGCCTGCGTCGATACCGAAGGCGGCTACTGGCTCGCCAATGTCGGCGCGGGCGCGCTGCGGCGCTATCTGCCGGACGGCACGCTCGACCGCATCATCGCCCTGCCATTCGCCTTTCCGACCAAGCCGGCTTTCGGCGGAGCGGACCTGATCACGCTCTATATCACCAGCGGCCAGAACGCCGCGCCCGCGCTGGTCGAGGCGTCAGAGCCCGGCGGCGCGGTCTTTGCGCTGGAACCGGGCGAAACCGGATTGGCCGATGTGCCCTTTGCCGCATGACATTTTTCGCACCCAGAAATTGATGCAAGCCAGTTGCATTCGCCTGCCGGCTGCTTATCAGGGCATAATGCACAACAGGTCGATCATTAATCCAGCGGAGGCAGGCGATGTATCTCGCGCCTGATGGCGACGAAGCCGCATTGGCCGATGCGGCAGCCGCGTTCCTCGGCGATGCCATGCCGATTTCCCGGCTCCATGAGCAGGGCCACGCCGACATGCCGCCTACGCTGCGGAGCCGGATGGGCGAAATGGGCTGGTTCGCCCTCGCCCTGCCCGAAGCGCTGGGCGGCAGCGGGCTTTCGGCGGTCGAACATGCACTGTTCTTCCGCGAGGCCGGGCGGCAATGCGGGCCAGTTGATCTGCTCACCCAGTCGCTTGCCGCGCAGGTCGCATGCGATGAAGCCACCCGCGCGGCGCTGACCGCCGGGACAAGCGGCGTGGCGCTGCTGGTTCCCGATGGTACGGGCCACCGCCTGATCGGCGCCGCGGATGCCGAATGGGCTCTGGCGGTTGATGATGCCGGCGCGCAGCTTTATCCCGCCGATGCACTCACGATCACAGCACGCCCGCCGCTCGATCCTGCCAATTCGCTGGCGCTGGTTACTGGGCTTGGCCAGCCGGCGCACTCGGCCAGCGGCAGCCACCTGTGGCAGCTGGGCCAGCTTGGCACTGCCGCGATGCTCGTCGGGCTGGCTGAGGCGGCGCTCGATCTGATTACCGAATATGCCAAATTGCGCGAGACTTTTGGGCGCAAGATCGGCGCGTGGCAGGCGGTGCGCCACCCCATCGCCGACATGGCAGTTCGCGCCGATGCCGCGCGGGCGCAATTGTGGTTTGCCGCCGCCGCGATGAAGGAACTCCGCAGCGATGCCGGCGCGCATCTGCTTGCCGCAAAGCACCTCGCCAGCACGGCCGCAGTCGGCAACGCCGACACCAATATCCAGCTGCACGGCGGCATCGGCGTGACTGATGAACACGATGCGCATCTGCTGCTCAAGCATGCGCTGCTGCTGTCCCGCCTGTTTGGCGGCAAGCGCGCGCTGCTGGCAAAACTGCTTCATGCCGAGCTGGAGGACTGACATGGACCTCCACTACAGCGCAGCCGACCTCGATTTCCGCGCCCGCGCCCGCATCTGGCTGACGGGCAACGTGCCGCAAGCCAAGCGCCCCGCCCATGGCCACGGTGCGGAAGCGTTTGACCGCGACTGGCAGCGCAAGCTGTTTGACCACGGCTGGGCGGGCATTGCCTGGCCGAGCGAATATGGCGGGATGGGGCTTTCCGGGCTCCAGCAGGTCATCTGGTATGAAGAGCTGGCCCGCGCAGCTGCGCCGCACCACATCAACACCATGTATATCGGCCTGATGCATGCCGGGCCAACCGTGATCGCGCGGGGCACTGAGGAGCAAAAGGCCTTCCATCTGCCCCGGATACTCAAGGGTGAGGCAATCTGGTGCCAGGGCTTTTCCGAACCGGGCGCGGGATCGGACCTTGCCGCGCTGAAAACACGCGGGCGGATCGAAGGCGACCATCTGGTGGTGAGCGGCGCCAAGATGTGGACCACCGACGCCCAGCACGCCGATTTTCAGGAACTGCTGATCCGCACCGGCGAAGACGGCTTGCGCCACAAAGGGCTGACCTGGATCATCGCCGACATGCGCAGCCCCGGCATCGAAATCAGGCCGGTGCGCACGATGATGGGCGACGAACATGTGAACATGGTGTTCTATGACGACGTGCGCATTCCGCTGAGCAACGTGGTCGGCGAACTGCATCAAGGCTGGTCAACCGCAATGGCCACGCTCAGTTTCGAGCGCGGTCTCGGCTTTATCGGCGACCAGCTCGAACTTTACGAACGCGTGAGCCGCGCCATCGAACTTGCTGCGCGCACCCGGCTGGATGACGGCAGCCTCGCTCTGGATGATCAGGGCATTGCCCAGCGTCTCGCCTCGATCAAGGCCGATTGCATGGCAATCCGCGCGATGACGCTGGCAGACATCGCCGAGACCGACCGCACCGGCATGCCCGGCCCCAAGGGTTCGATGATGAAGCTGATGGTGACGCAGACCCACAAGGCGCTGAGCGAAGTGGTCAGCGAAATTCTTGGCTGGGACTTCATGGAATTTGACGGCGACCGCAGCGCACATCCGTGGACTTACGAGTACCTGTGGAGCTGGATCTTCTCGATTTCAGGTGGGACCAGCGAAATCCAGCGCGAGATCACCGCTGATCGCGTGCTCGGCTTGCCGCGGTCGCGGTGAGGTCAGCGTTGTGACCGCACCGCTTCGCCTCGGCATCGCCGGCGCCAATCCCGAGCGCGGCTGGTTCCGCGATGCCCATTTCCCGGCGCTGCAACGGGTACCGGGCCTTGCGGTCCACGCGGTTTCCGCGCGCACGCAAGCTATCGCCGACGCTGCCGCTGCTGCCTTCGGCGCGAGCACAGCCTATGCCGATTCACTGGCACTGGCCGCCGATCCCGAGGTCGATATCATCGCAGTTACGGTCAAGGTTCCCGAACACCGGGCAATCGTGCTGGCGGCGCTGGCGGCGGGCAAGCATGTCTATTGCGAATGGCCGCTGGGGCGCGGTGTGGCCGAAGCAGAGGAGATGGCTGAGTCCGCCAGGGCTGCAGGCGTACATGTCGCCATCGGGCTGCAAGGGGGCAATTCGCCCGCAGTGCGCCATGCCGCAAAGCTGGTACAGGATGGCGCGATCGGCAGACCGCTTTCGCTCAGGGTCGTCTCCTCGACCGCCGGCTGGGGCACCGCCGCGCCGCTGAACTACGCCTACCTTCAGGACCGCAGCAACGGCGCGACGCTGGCCACGATCGCCGGCGGGCACACCTTGGCGATGGTCGAGGCCGTTGTCGGCGCATTCACGAATGTCAGCGCTCTGAATTCGATCCTCCTGGACACAATCACGATCATCGGCAGCGGCGAGACCGTGGCGCGGACCTGCGCCGACCACATGCTGATCCTGGGTCAGCATGCCTCCGGCTGCGTTTCCAGCGTCGAGATCGTCGGCGGCGCAGCGATCCCCTTGCGGTTCGAACTGCGCGGCAGCGCGGGCACGCTGGAGATTACCGGCCACCACCCCGGCGGCTATCAGTGCGCCCATCTGACCGTCACCACCGAACCGCCCTCCCCGCCCCAGCCCGCGCTTGGCGTCGCGGGGCTTGAGGGCAACCCGCTCAATGTCGCGCAGCTCTGGGCGGCTTTCGAGCAGGATATCCGCACCGGCAGCCGCACCGTACCCGATTTCGCCGCCGCGCGGCGTCTCACGCACCTGCTGGACGCCATCGACCGGGCTTCGGATCAGCGGCGCGAAGTGTCCCTTGCAAGTGAACAGGAGACAGCATGAGCTGGACCTACAGGACCGACCCTAGCGGCTGGCAGACCCGCTGGTCTGCCAAAACATCCGCCCGCTGGCTGGCTGAAGGTCATTGGAACGCCGCAACGCTGGTCGATTTCGCCCGCGCCTCTGCCGCTGCCAATCCTGCCGCGCCAATGCTGATCGAGGGCGAACACCGCCTGACGCGTGGGGCGGCATGGGAACAGTCGCTGCGCCTCGCCGCATGGTTCATGTCGCGAGGACTAAAGCCCGGCGATGTCGTCAGTTTCCAGCTGCCCAACTGGGCAGAAACCGCCGTGATCGCGCTCGCCGCGCGGATGTGCGGACTGGTGATCAATCCGATCCCGCCAATCTACCGCGAGGCTGAACTCGGCTATATCCTCGCCGATTGCGGCGCAAAGCTGATTTTCGTGCCCGGCACTTTCCGCAAGCACGACCACGCCGCGATGATCGAGGCCCTGCGCCCCAGCCTGCCAAACCTTGGCGAGGTCGTGGTGGTGCGCGATACCGGCGCGCTGGTCTGGGACACGGTGATCGCCGGCGCGCCTGCGGCAGAAGCGGACCTGCCCCGCCTCGATCCCTCCTCGGTGATAATCGCGATGTACACCTCGGGCACCACTGGAAAGCCCAAATGCGTACTCCACACGCATTACACCTATGGCCACCGGGTGAACGCCATGGCCGAGGCCTATGGCATGACCCCGGCGGACGTCAGTTTCATGCCCAGCCCGGTCACGCATATCACCGGGGCAATCTGGGCTTTCGACATGCCCTGGGTTGCGGGCAATTCCTGCGTGCTGGTCGATGTCTGGTCACCCGAAGACGGCATTGCCTGCATCGAGCAGCACGGCTGCACGGTCAGCGGCGGCGCGACGCCGTTCCTGCAACAGATGCTGGACGTGGCCGAAAGCCGGCCCGAGCGCCTCGCCAGCCTACGGCTGTTCTTCTGCGGCGGCACCACGGTCTCGCCCGAACTGATTTACCGCGCTGCGCAAATGGTCCCCCAGGCGCTGTTCTACCGCGCCTATGGCTCGACCGAATGCCTCACCGCCACGCTCGGCCACACCGACAAGGCCGATGCCCGTTTCGGCGCCGAAACCGATGGCCGCATCATCTATCCCGTCGAAATGCGCATCACAGACGGGCCCAGCGGCCCCGAATTGCCCGAAGGCGCGGAAGGCGAGATCTACCTGCTCAGCCCCGGCGGATTTGTCGGCTATCTCAATCCGGCTGACAACGAGGGCAATTTCGAGCCCGACGGCTTCTTCCGCATGGGCGACTTGGGCAAGCGGGTCCACGAAGATTATCTCGTCATCACCGGCCGCTCAAAAGACATCATCATCCGCTCGGGCGAAAATATCAGCCCCAAGGAAGTCGAGGATGTGCTGTTTGGTCATCCCGCCGTGGCCGACGTCGCCATCGTCGCCATGCCCAGCGCGAAGACCGGCGAAATGGGCTGCGCCTTCATCATCCCGCGCGCCGGACAGACTATTGACCTGCCCGAAATGGTCCGCTTTCTGGATAGCGTCGGCCTCGCCCGGCAGAAGTTTCCCGAGCATCTGGTGCTGGTTGACGACCTGCCCCGAGTGCCCTCCGGCAAAGTGCGCAAAGACGTGTTACGCGACCGCGCGAAGGAAATCGCCGCAGCGATAAACTAGCGCGCGCCGCTATCGCCCCATGGCGATCTTCATGCCCGCCGTGCCGCCGCCATCAACCAGCAGATCCGTGCCCGAAATGAAGCTGGCGGCATCGCTGCACAGGAACTGCGCGGCGAGCGCAATGTCCATCGCGGTGCCCACCCGGCCCACCGGGGTCACATCGAGCAACGCCTGCGCGCCGCTGGTATTGGCGATCTCGGACTTGCCCATCGGCGTGGCGATCATGCCCGGCGAGATGCTGGTGATCCGCGCGCCTTTCGGCCCCCACGATTGCGCACGCAATTCACAGAGCCGGTGCACCGCCGCCTTGCTTAGCGAATATGAAATGCCGCCCATGCCGCCCGGCGAGGCGCCGCCGCCCAGCTGATTCATCACTGCCTCCGCCGCATCCATGAAGCCCGGCGCCAGCGGCTCTGCCAGCACCTTCATCACATCTGGCATGGCCGGGAACATGTGCCCCGCCGAAGAAGCAATCAGCACCGCGACGGAGCCGGGCGTCAGCGCGGTTTCAAGCGAATTCAGCAACTTGTGTGTGGAGACCAGATTGACCTCCATGATCGCCCGCCAATCGGCCAGCGATGGCGAAAGCCCGGCCGTGTGGACCACCGCAAACGGCGCGCCGCCTGCCGATACATCCGCCACCAGCGCGGCGATCAGGCCCGCATCGCCCATATCACCCGCCCGGTCGATCACGTTATAGCCATCGGTGCGCAGCTCTTCGGCAAAGGCCCCCAGCCGCTCAGCGGAAACATCGGTGAGCACCAGATCATCCTGCGCCCCCATCAGGCGGGCACAGGCTTTGCCCATGCCGCCAGCAGCGCCAGTGATCAGGATTTTGCGGCGGGGCATCAGGGTCATGGTCAGGCTCCTCAAATTGCTGTGCTTGCAACGTTGCCAACGTCACAGCCGCACGATGCGGGGCGCGTCAATCTCAAACTGGCGAATGCAGGCAAAAAATCGAGCCTTTGGGCTGCGTTGAGAAAAACCAGACTGTTGCCGTTCTGCACCGGTTCCTATTGAATCGATCAACACGCATTGCGCATCCTCGCCGGAGCATTATGGATTGCCGTCAATTCAGATGGGGTGAGTATCTGTGATTCGGCAAGATCGCCAATAAGCGACAGTCCGATCGCCACAGCAGAGACAATTTCCACTGATGGCAGTTTTGCCTCGTCAGCACGCTGGGTCAGCACGTCGGCAGGGCAGTTTGGTTTTTTTGGGAGGAACGTTATGAATTTCCAGTCGGTTACACGCCGCAGCTTGCTCACATGCACAGCGCTCGCAACGGTGGCGATTTTGCCCGGCCAGGCCATGGCGCAGAGCACGGGTGAAAACGTCGGCCTCGAAGAAATCATCGTCACCGCCCAGAAGCGCGAACAGAGCGTGCAGGATGTTCCCATCGCGGTGACCGCGGTGACGCAGGAAACCCTCAAGGCGAACCGCATCTTCACCGTGAACGATCTGGGCAGCATCGCCCCAGGCCTGACAGTTCGCCCCTCGGCGGGCGGCGTCAACGTGCCGGCATTCACCATGCGCGGCCAGAACAGCTTCGGCGTCGTCGCCGGCTCGGACAAGCAGGTTTCGATCTATCTCGACGGCGTTTACATCTCGAGCCCACGCGGTTCGATCTTCGATCTGCCTGACGTTTCGCGCCTCGAAGTTCTGCGCGGTCCGCAGGGCACCCTGTTTGGCCGCAACGCGACTGCCGGCGCAGTCAGCGTCACCACGCGCGACCCTTCGGGCGAAGCAGGCGCCAAGCTCGAAGGCTCCTATGGCAATTATGATGCCTATCGCCTGCGCGCCAGCATCGATCTGCCCCAGATGGGCCCGCTCAGCGCCTATTTCAGCTTCGTGCGTAACTACAAGCGCGGCGACATCCGCAATGCCGGCGCCGGCGTGACCTGGGATCGCTCGCTCTCCAATTCCTTCTACAAGAAGACCGCAACATCGTCCCCCTACCTCGGCACGGTTGATTCCTACTCATACTTCGCTGCCGTGAAGCTGGAAGCCAGTGACAACTTCAATGTGGTCTACAAGTTCGACCGCAATGACGACCACGGCTCCCCTGAAGGCACCGGGATCAGTTACTATAACCCGGCATTTCCTGGCCTTGGCTCCAGCGCGGGCCTAGTCGGCCCGGTCATCCAAGCGTTGTTCACCAGCCAGAATATCTATCTGAACCCGGGCAACCGCCGCCCGGAGGTAGTCACCAACTCCTGGGTCATCCCGCGCGAACAGCGGGTTCAGGGCCACAGCCTGACGGCCACCTGGAATCCTTCGGACAACGTCACGGTCAAGAATATCGCTGCCTATCGTAAATCGCGGGTGTTCTCAGTTTCGGCGATTGATGGCGTTGGCGCGCTGACCTTCACGCCGCAGACGCTTATCCCGTTTGCCACGCTTTCGGCCATCAGCACATTGGGGGCCGGATTCTTTGCGCTTACGCCTGCCCAGCAGGGTGCAACAATCGGTCAGTTTGCGACAGGTCTGCAGGGCTTTGTCGGCGGCCGAGTGGTCCTTGTCGGCTCGCAGGCAGCTTCAACGGCTGAGCAATACAGCGACGAACTCCAGATCAACTACAGCTCAGACCGGCTGCAAGCCACTCTGGGCGCGTTGTATTTTCATTCGAATGATACCGCCGGCGCTGAGGGCATCCAGAACACCCTTCAGCTTAACCTCACGCTTCCCGCCAGCGGCCTGATCCCGCGCGGCAACCAGGGTCGCTATTTCAACAAGGCGACATCGCTCGCCGCCTATCTCCAGCTCGAATACAAGCTGAGCGATCAGCTTACTGCCGTTGCCGGCGCGCGCGTTACACACGACGACAAGACCAGCCGCTTCGTTTGGGACACGCTTAACTCCAATGGTACCATCACGCCGCGTGCGGATATCGTTCCGGCGCCATACAAGGATACCCGACCCAGCTTCCTCGTCGGCCTCAACTACAAGCCAAATGATGACACGCTGATCTATGGCAAGTGGTCCAGTTCGTTCGTGTCCGGCGGATCGGTTGCGGGGATCGGCTTTACGCCGGAAACCGCCAGCTCATTCGAGCTGGGCTTCAAGGCAGACTTCCTCGACCGGCGCCTGCGCACCAACCTCGCGGTGTTCTATGTCAACTACAAGGGCTACCAGCAGCCGAGCTCGACAACCGCGCCTGAAGCCGTTGCCTTCCTTAACGCGCAATATGGCAACATCGGCACCGCGCTGGCCTCGAACCTGAGCACTTTCGTCCAGCAGGCACACGATGTGCGGGCCAAGGGCTTCGAACTCGAAGTAACCGCGCTTCCGGCAACCGGGCTTACCATCGGCGCAAGCCTCGGCTATACCGATACGGAATACCTCAACATCCTGCCGTCGTTCCTTGCGGCGCAGGGCGGGCAGTACATCCCCACCGTCCGTCCGAAATGGACTGGCAATGCATTCTTCTCTTACGACACCCAGCCGTTGTTCGGTGAAGCGTTCATGAACTTCCGTATGGACATGATCTATCGTTCGGACCTGCTGCTGGCGGGCAACCCGAGTGTCCGCAAGGCACAGGGCTTCAGCGACGATCTGATCACGTCCCCGGCACATGCCAAGATCAATGCGCGGGTCGCGTTGAAGGGCATGGAAATCGGCGGCGCGAAAACAGAGCTGGCTTTCTGGGCTCGCAACCTGACCGATGCCAAGTACATGAACTCGAACCTGTTCCTGCCGTTTGCCGGCGGTATCAACTACGATCCGGCGCGCACCTATGGTGTGGAGCTCTCGATCGACTTCTAATTCGCATAAGCCGGACAGGAAAAAGGCCCGGATCGCGAGACCCGGGCCTTTTTTATTGCCTTAAGCCCCTCCCCTCCCCTCGGGGAGGGGTTGGGGGAGAGTTAGAGCAAAGTATTGCGCCCCTATTTCCCCTGCCAGTTGGGTTTGCGTTTTTCGGCAAAGGCCATCGCGCCTTCGCGGGCGTCCTCGCTGCTGAATACGTGACCGATATAGCCGTTTTGCTTGGCCATCGCCTCATCCTCGCTCCACAGCCATGAATCGCGGATGATGCCTTTCGAGGCGATCAATGCCAGCGGGCCGTTGGCGGCGATGGTGCGGGCGAGCTCGCGCGCAGCCTCTATGGCTGGGCCGTCAGTCAGCCGGTTGACCAGACCCAGGTCATAGGCGCGCTGCGCCGTGATCGGATCGCCGGTCAGCGCCAGCTCCATCGCCAGCGGGCGCGGCAGCAGGCGCGGCAGTTGGATCACCCCGCCACCCGCTGCCACCAGTCCGCGCTTGGCCTCAGGAATGCCGAATTTGGCGTTCACATTGGCGACGATCAGATCGCAGGCCAGTGCCAGCTCCAGGCCGCCTGCCAGCGCGAAGCCATCGACGGCCGCGATCACCGGCTTCTTGGGCGTCCAACTGGTCAGCGCGCCAAAGCCGCGGTTGCCCGCGACCGGCAATTCACCGCGCAGGAACCCTTTGAGGTCCATGCCCGAACAGAACGTGCCGCCCACCCCCGTCAGGATGGCGCAGCGCAGGTCATCCTCCGCTTCCAGCCGGTCCATCGCATCGGAAATGCCTTCCGCCGCCGCCTTGCTCATCGCATTCTTCGCCTCGGGGCGGTTGATCGTTACTTCGATCACGCCATCGGCGACATGGATCAGGACTTCATCGCTCATTGTGCTCTCCCTGGTTTGTGCTGAATCCGAAGTGCCTTTTCAGCCACAATCTGTCCAGTGCCCTGGCGAGATCGCACATGGGTGAACCTTGCCTTGCCTAGCGCTTTTGCCGTGCTAAGAGGCTGGCAAATTCCACCCCCGGGGAGCAAACAGGCATCATGGCTAAGATCAAGGTGAAGAACCCAGTCGTCGAAATGGACGGCGATGAAATGACCCGCATCATCTGGCAGTGGATCCGCGAACGGCTGATCCTGCCCTATCTCGATATCGATCTGAAGTATTACGATCTCTCGGTCGAAAAGCGCGATGAGACGGACGACCAGATCACGGTTGATTCGGCGCTGGCGACCCAGAAGTATGGCGTCGCGGTCAAGTGCGCGACGATAACTCCGGATGAAGCCCGCGTTGAGGAATTCAAGCTCAAAGCCATGTGGAAGAGCCCGAACGGCACGATCCGCAACATCCTGGGCGGCACCATCTTCCGCGAACCCATCGTCATCCAAAACGTCCCCCGGTTGATTCCGGGCTGGACCGACCCGATCGTCGTTGGCCGTCATGCGTTCGGCGACCAGTATCGCGCGACCGATCTGGTGATCCCCGGCCCCGGCAAGTTGCGCCTGGTGTTCGAAGGCGACGACGGCAAGGTGATCGACCGCGAAGTGTTCCAGTTCCCCGGCGGCGGCGTCGCCATGGCGATGTACAACCTCGACGATTCGATCCGCGACTTCGCGCGTTCCTCGATGAATTATGGCCTGAATCTCGGCTGGCCGGTCTATCTCTCCACCAAGAACACCATTCTCAAGTACTATGACGGGCGCTTCAAGGACCTGTTTGAGGAAGTTTACGAGACCGAGGGCTTCAAGGAAAAGTTCGCCGCAGCTGGCATCACATACGAACATCGCCTGATCGACGACATGGTCGCCTCGGCGCTCAAGTGGAGCGGGAAATTCGTCTGGGCCTGCAAGAACTATGACGGCGACGTCCAGTCAGATCAGGTCGCGCAAGGTTTCGGCAGCCTCGGGCTGATGACCTCGGTGCTGATGACGCCCGACGGCAAGACCATCGAAGCCGAAGCCGCCCACGGCACGGTCACCCGCCATTATCGCCAGCACCAGCAGGGCAAGGCGACCTCGACCAACCCGATCGCCTCGATCTTCGCCTGGACCCGCGGGCTGATCTATCGCGGCCGCTTCGATGATACGCCTGAAGTGGTCAAGTTCGCCGAAACGCTCGAGCGCGTTTGCATCGAGACGGTCGAAAGCGGGAAGATGACCAAGGATCTCGCGATCCTGATCGGCCCCGATCAGCCGTGGCTGACCACCGAGGGCTTCTTCGAGGCGATTGTCCAGAACCTCGAAACCGCGATGACCTGAATTTTCCTGAAGGCTGGTTCGCCCCGCCGGACCAGCCTTCACAAGCCTCAAGTCCCAAAACGAAAAGACCGGCGCGGAGCACAAATGCTTCCGCGCCGGTCCTGTTTCTACGAACGCTGGAGGCCGAGCCCCGGCGTTCCTTGAAGATCAGATGTCGTCGTCTGCGTCCGGACCCGTCATCATTTCTTCGGCGACGCGGTCGGTTTGGCTGCGGATGGCAGCTTCCAAACGGTCGCAAACTTCTGGATGCTCTGTCAGATAGGTCTTCGAATTCTCACGGCCCTGGCCGATGCGGATCGAATCATAGCTGAACC
>JANOBA010000218.1:0-7788 GCA_031411415.1 Novosphingobium sp. | reverse complement strand
GCAAGCGAGCGCAGCAGGCCGGCGCGGTTGAGTTCGTTGGTGTAGGCATGGTCGAAATGCCAGGGCTGCCAGGTGACCAGCTCTTTGCCGTCAATCTCGACGATGCAGGCATGCGGACCGGCCTTGATTTCGATCACCCCGATCAGTTTGTCGGCGTCTGCCCGCTCCACCGATGCCACCGGATGGTCTTTCAGCGGGCCGAAAACGGTCGAGATCGCCACCTGCATTTCAGCGCTCGGCTCCACCCCTTCGAAAACGATCACGCCGCGATCGATGAACAGGCGGTTCAGCTCGGCGCGTGTCGCCTCATCTTTCAGCACATCAAACGTGACGCCTGAAACCCGCGACCCAAACGATAGATTCGCGTCCAATGGACTGATCGCAATTTTGGCCATGGTCTCTCTCCCAAATTCGTTCATTTTGCCGGATGTGCCATTTCAACCCAAAGTCGGCGCTTTGACAAGCCGCTTTGCGCACTTCCCTTTGGCCCCGCGGCGGCGCAAGGATTGCGGACCATGGCGAGCGAATCGGACAATGACGGCCCCGCCGCCGCGCGACAGCAGATTTTGCTGGTCACCGGCCTGCTGGGCGCGGGCAAGTCCACCGCGCTTAAGCTGCTGGAAGATATCGGCTGGGAGACGATCGATAATTTCCCGGTGCGGCTGCTGCCACGGCTGATCGACAGCCCGGATGGCCACGAATCGGGCGTCCGCGCGCCGCTCGCCATCGGCTTTGATTCGCGCACCCGGGGCTTCAATCCGCAGGCGACCATCGACCTCGTCAAGCGCCTGTCCGCGCGGGCCGATCTGGAGCTGACCACGCTGTTTCTCGACTGCGCCAGCGCCGAGCTGGAGCGCCGCTACAACGAGACCCGCCGCCGCCATCCCCATGCGCAGGACATGCCGGTGGGCGCCGGCATCCGCGCCGAGCGCGAAGTTCTGGAGCCCCTGCGGAACTGGGCCGACATGGTGATCGATACCAGCGCCTATACCTCCAACGAGCTGAGCCAGGCGATGCGCGAACGCTTTGCCGACGCTGCGGGCGCCAAGAGCACGGTGACAATCACCAGCTTCGGCTTTTCGCGCGGGATGCCGCCGCTCGCCGATCTGGTGTTCGACTTGCGTTTTCTCGACAACCCGCACTGGGTGCCGGAGCTGAAAATGCAGACCGGGCAGGACGAACCCGTAGCCGCACATATCCGCCGCGACCCCGCCTATGCCGATGCCTTCGCGCGGATTCGCGATCTGTTGCTGATGCTGCTGCCACGCTACGAGGTGCAGGGCAAAGCCTATGTCAACATCGCCTTCGGCTGCACCGGTGGGCGGCACCGTTCGGTTTTCTTTGCCGAAGAAATCGCCTCGGCCTTGCGCAATGCGGGATATTCGCCCACATTGCTGCACCGCAACCTGGGCGCACGCGCAGCCGACCTGCTTGAATCAGGGCAGCAGCGTTGATGCAAAACAAGCCAATCCGGGTGCTGTTGCAGGGAATTCGGAGCAAACCATCCCCATGATCGGATTGATTCTGGTGACCCACGGCAAACTCGCCGAGGAATTTGTGCATGCAATGCAGCATGTCGTCGGCCGTCAGGATGCGGTGGCGACTGTGTGCATCGGCCCCAACGACGACATGGAACGCCGCCGGCGCGAGATTGCCGATGCGATCAAGGCAGTCGACAGCGGCGCAGGGGTGATCGTGCTCACCGACCTGTTCGGTGGCACGCCATCCAACCTGGCAATATCGCTGATGAAAGCGGGCAAAGTCGAAGTGATCGCCGGCATCAACCTGCCGATGCTGATCCGGCTGGCCAAGGCGCGCGGCTGCATGAGCGTGGGCGAAGCGGCGATTGCCGCGCGCGATGCCGGGCGCAACTATATCACCATCGCCTCCGAATATCTGGGCCAAACTGCGTGAACGCGCCGGGCGAAGACCGCGTCAGCGCGCTGGTCCAGACCGTCGAGATTGCCAACGAGCGCGGCCTGCATGCGCGTGCCAGCGCCAAATTCGTCAACATGGTGGCGATGCTGCCCGACACGCTGTCGGTAAACGTCACCAAAGACGGCACCGAGGCCGGCGGCAGTTCGATCCTGGGGCTGATGATGCTGGGCGCCGCCAAGGGCGACAGCATTGAGATCAGCGTCAGCGGCGAAGGCGCCGATGCGGCGCTGGCCAAGCTGGTCGGGCTGGTCATGGACCGCTTCGGCGAGGATTGAGGCCAGTGCCGGAAAGCAACAGCACCTTTCCCCTCTCCCCGGTGGGGAGAGGATACGCAGGCTGGGCAGCTTGCTGCCTAGCCGCAGTTGGAGAGGGGTTTCTGCCTTGGAGCCGCCACAACCCCTCTCCCAGCTTCGCTAGCCCCTTGCAGGGGCAAGCTGCGCTACCTCTCCCCGGCGGGGAGAGGAGCCAATGACACGCCGCACAATTACCGGCTTTTCCAATCCCACGGTAAAGTTCATCCGCTCGCTTCGTGAGAAGAAGCACAGGAAACTCGAAGGCAAGTTTCTGGCCGAAGGTTTGCGCCTGCTGACCGATGCGCGCGAGGCTGGACGCCTGCCCGAAATTCTCGCCATGTCCACCAGTCGCGACCCCCATCCGCTGCTCGCCGCTCTGGAGGCCGATGTACTGGCCCAAGGCGGCGAGGTGATAGAAATGGACACCGACCTGCTCGCCAAGATCACCGGCAAGGACAATCCGCAGAGCGTCTGTGGCGTGTTTGCCGAATGGGACACCGCGCTGACCTCGCTGGACCGCGCCGTCGCGCCGATCTGGCTGGTGGCGCAGGACCTGCGCGATCCGGGCAACCTTGGCACCATGTTACGCACCGGCGATGCAGTCGGCGCGGGCGGGCTGATCCTGATTGATCAGTGCGCCGATCCCTTCTCGGTGGAAGCCGTGCGCGCCAGCATGGGCGCGGTGTTCACCCAGAAAATCGCGCTGGCGGACTGGGAGCAATTCATCGGCTGGCTGCGCGCCGGCCCGGGCCAGCTGGTGGCGGCCTCCTTGCGCGATTCCCGGCCCTATCGCGGCGCGGCTTACATGGCGCCCTGCTTCCTGCTGATCGGCAACGAATCGCGCGGCCTGCCGGAAAGCTATGAAGATGCCTGCGATATGCGCGTCACTATCCCGATGCTGGGCGCCGCCGACAGCCTGAATGCCGCGGTGGCAGGCGCGGTACTCGCTTACGAGGCGCTGGCCAGCCTCGCGCCTTCGCCCTAGGCCGAACACCATGTCCCTACCCCCCGAACGCCTCGCACGCTTTGCCCGCCATATTGTCCTGCCGGAAGTCGGCGGCGCCGGGCAAGTCGCGCTGACCCGCGCCCATGTCGTGCTGATCGGCTGCGGCGGCATCGGTTCGCCCGCGCTGCAATATCTGGCGGGCGCAGGCATCGGCCGGCTGACCCTGATCGACAGCGATGTGGTCGAACTGTCGAACCTCCAGCGCCAGACGATCTTCACCGAGGCCGACATCGGCCAGCCCAAGGCTGAAGCCGCCGCCGCTTGGGTGCGCCGTTTCGATCCCGTCCTCAAAGTCCAGGCGATGATGCTACGCATCGACAAAGGCAACGCGGCGGGGCTTATTGCCGGCGCCGATCTCGTGCTTGATGGTTGCGACAATTTTGCCACCCGGCTTGCCGTGTCCGATGCCTGCGTTGCCGCCGGTATCCCGCTGACCAGCGCAGCACTGGGGCGTTTTCAGGGTCAGATCGCCAATTTCGCCGGGCACCTACCGGGCCACTCCTGCTATCGCTGCTTTGTCGGCGATGCTTTCGATGCCGAGGACTGCGACACCTGCGCCGCCGATGGCGTGCTGGGGGCGATGGTCGGCGTAGTTGGCAGCTTTGCCGCCATGTCGGCAATCCGCGTGCTGCTGGCGGGCCACGCCGCGCTGGGCGATCCGCAATGGGGTCAGTTGCAACTGTTTGACGGCCTCACCCCTTCGCTGCGCACGATCCGCATCGCCAAGGATGCGGAATGCGGCGGATGCTCGGCGGCCTAGAATCCCGGCAGCAACACCACGAAGCTTGACCAGATTCCCGGCGTGGCGAGGAAGAACACCTGCGCCGCAATCACCAGGGCAAACAGCCCAGCGCCCATTTTCGTCGCCCGGTGCAGCGCGCCCAATGTGCGCATGTCCCAGACGAACAGCGGCACGAAGACCAGCCAGCACAGCGCCAACTGGATGCAGCTCAGCAGCAAGGTCGGCGGAAACAGCGGCAGGCGGCTCAGCGCGGGCTGGAGCAGCATCAGCATGATCCCGAGCATCAGCCGCTTGTGTGCGCCCAGATCGCGCCGGCTCTCGCGCCAGCCCATTGCCAGCATGGCGATGAACACCGGGATCCCCACCAGCGGCACCGCCGACCAGGTCAGCGGATCGGTGTAAGGCGGCGCACTGCCCCGCGCGACCATGCCGGTCGCCGTCAGATACATCACCGGGACCATCGCCGCGCCCAGCGCAATTCCAGCCACGCCCAGCTTGCGGTGCAGATCGCGGCGTGCGGCGCCCACCAGCAGAACCTGCGTCATGAATATCGCCAGCCATGCGGTGAACACCAGCCCATGGACCATCAGCGCGGGCACCAGATCGGGATTGGGCCGGGGATAGCTGAGCCCCAGCGGCTTAAGGTAAAAGCTCGGCCCGAAGCCCAGCACCACCGCGGCCGCAATGAACACCGCCATGCGCGCATAGAACCGCCGTTCGCGCTGCGCATGCCCGCCTTGTGCAACTGTGTTTAAAGCCACGATGCCCCCTCCCCAATAATCCCCGGCGGAATGCTATCACGCATAACGCCGGAATCAAGGATCACCGCAAATCCGAAATGCCGAGGGGGCGATGCAGTGTCTGGCCTGCGATCACTGCCCGGCGAGCTGAAGCGTATTGAACTGTCCGCGCACCGCCCCGCTGGGAAACTCGTTGTTTGAAAAATTGACGTAATAGCTTGATGGACTTGCCATGATCGCCGTGACCACCGCCGGGTCGGCAAAGACACAGACCAGTGTGGCCGGTTCCATATAAATCACCGCCGGGCCATTGCTGCCAATCGAGCCTTGGTGAATTTGCAGCAAGCTTGGTTCTGCTACGCCGGCAACGTGATATTCATAGCACACTTCGCCGGTGCCGCTGTCCAGCTCGGCGGAAAAGTTGCCGCTGCCGTCAGCATCGCCGGGGATGGGCTCGCTGTTCCCGCTCAGGGTAGTGTTCAGTGTCAGCTTGTCGGCCAAGGCGGATTGGGGGATGCCAAACATTGCGGCCAGCATCAGGCCGCCGATCGCCAGATCAGCCAGCGTGCGTTTGATTTTCATCGCTGTTCTCCCGGCGCCGGGTGCGGCTCAGTCAGGCGAGTCGCACCCAATGCCAAGCCCGCAGGATATGCCCAATTGCGCAGGCAAAAAAGCGGAGTCTTTCAGCGTGCCTACGCTGCCATATCCGTCTCGCATTCCTCCACAGTCGCCATGCGCATGGTCGGGCGGTCAAACAGGTTCATCTCGTCGGCCACCACCGCATCGTTCATCACCGTGGTGGATAGGTACGCCGCTGTGCCCCTGAACACCGCCTCGTCATCGAGCCACAGCTCGCTGACGACATCATAGGGCAGTTCCTCACAGGTGCCGCTTTCGGCATGTGGCAGCGGATCAAGATAACGGCGCACATAGCGCACGATGCCTCCGCCCTGCCCGCCCGAATTGGCCATGGCGAGCGGCACATGGTGGTTCTCATAATAATCGCGGAATTCCGCCATGCTCATGCCGGGCTTGCGCTTCATGAACAGCAGTATTTTCCAGGCCATCATTTACCTCCCTTTCTTTCGGGGTTCAGCCGATCTTAACTGCTTCGCGCCCCTTCGGCAGAGCCAGAAACAGCACGCTGCCAATGGTGATCGCCCCGGCGGCGATATAGAGAAACGGCACGTAACTGTCGGACAGAGCCAGCGTCAGGCTGATCGCCAGCCCGCCCGCCGCCGAGGACAGGAACGATGCGGTGTGCAGCAGGCCCAGGGTCGTGCCATAAATTCTCAGCTTGAAATACCGCGCAATCAGATAGCACATCAGATCGCTTTCCGCGCCGACCGACAGCCCGACCAGGAACATCCCCAGCGAAATCACCGGCAGGCTGTTGTGGTCTGAAGCAAGCAACAGGAAGCCCAGCGCCGGCAGCCCCATAGACAGCGCCGTGACCATACGGGTACTGAACAGATCGAGCGTGATCCCGCAGGCGATCCGCCCAACCAAGGTTCCCAGCGCATAGACCGAGACGACATTGGCGGCCATCTGCATGGTCAGATCGTTCTCGATCAGCATCAGGTTCATTTGCGAGGAATGCAGCTGGGTCTGCAGCTGGCAAAGGAAGAATGCGACCACGATCACCCAGAACAGCTTGCTCTTCAGGATGATGGCATAGTCCTCGCGCGCAGGCCGGATGGCTTCGAACGGCTGCAACTGCGCGGCGGGCGAATTCGGCACTTCATCGCGCACCAGCCACACCGCGATCAACCCACAGACCAGCACGAAACACCCCAGCGCCAGATAGGTCATGCGCCAGCCATAGGCCTCGATCCCCAGATTGAGCAGGGGCGCCAGCGGGATCGCCAGCACGGCCGGCGTGCAGTTGATCACCGTCAGCGCCAGGCCCTGCGCCTTATCGAAATTGGCCGCGATCAGCCGCGAGAAAACCAGCGGTCCAGTCATCGAACCGACCATCAATACGGCGGTGAAGATGATGAGATAGCTGGTGAAATCGCCCCGCATCTGGCTGTAGCCGATGAAGCCCAATGGCATCAGCAGCACCCCGATCAAGGCCACGCGCCGCACACCCAGCTTGTCTGTAAAGCGGCCGACGAAAGGCAGGATCGGCAGGGTGAGCAGCATGGTGACGCCGATCAGTGCAAACTGCGCGCGCGACCAGCCGAATTCCTTGATCAGATGCGGCGCAAAAACGCTGTTGGTATAGGCAAACAGTGGCAGGCTGGTGCCGGTCGCCAGGCTCGCCGCCAGCAGCGGGCGAACATTGCGCCGCCATTCGTCGATATAGCTCAAGCCATGCTCTCCCGAAGCATGCCGCGCCCTTTTGGCCGGTCATGCCTGCGCCGGTTGTCGGGCAAGCGCCGGCCATTGTCGAGAGGTTCTGTTTGTCCGATAGTGCGACCATGGAAAACGACCACATCCTCACTCACGCGGCCGGCGGCCTGTTCACCATCACGCTCAACCGACCCGAAAAACTCAATGCGATCACCCCGGCGATGCACATGGCGCTGGAGGCTGCGTTTGACCGATTTGCCGCCGATGAAGCTTCGCAGGTGTGCATCGTCACCGGCGCGGGCAGCCGCGCCTTTTGTGCGGGAAGCGACCTGTCGCTGTTCGATGCAAAGGCGCCTTACCCGAAAACGGGCTATGCCGGGCTGATCGAGCGCTATGACTTGGCCAAGCCAGTGATCGCGGCAGTGAACGGCCTGGCGCTGGGTGGCGGCTTCGAAATTGCGCTGGCCTGCGATCTGATCGTGGCGAGCGAAACCGCGCAGTTCGGTCTACCCGAGCCCAAAGTCGGGCTGTTTGCGATTGGCGGCGGCATTCACCGGCTGGTGCGTCAGGCGGGGCTGAAACGCGCGATGGGGCCGCTGCTGACCGGGCGGAACATTTCGGCGGCGGAAGGCCTGGACATGGGCTTCGTCAACGAAATTGCGACCGGCGATGCGCTGGAGGCCGCGTGGGCACTGGCGGCGCAGATCATCGAATGCGCGCCACTGGCAGTCGGGTTGACCAAGGCGCTGGCAATGTGGGGGCTCGATCAACCCA
>JANOBA010000217.1:0-7539 GCA_031411415.1 Novosphingobium sp. | reverse complement strand
GCAGGCGGGGTGGCCGGCGCTGGGGTGCCTGGCGCGACAGGCTTGGCTCTGGTGACGGACAAGCGAATGGCTGGCGAGCGTCACTCTGCTCTCGCTGGCTCGGCCCTGGGCTGCGTGGCGGGGCGGTTAGGGCTCGCAGATGAGCCGCCTGCCGTCGGGGCATACCCCGAAGTTCCGCAGCCGGAGATCGCCGGCTGCTCCACGCAGCGGTTAAGCGCGGACGCTTCCGCTGGGAAGCGCCGGCCACATGCGGGGTCGCAAGAGCGAAGCGCATTCACGCCCCCGCACCCGCCGCTGGTGTCAACCGAAGCTGACGGCGGGAGAGTTAACCAATACGGTTCAGTTTGTCAAGTTATATCGGTGTATATGGTAAATAGGGCCTGTCCCTATTTTAGGCGGGGCCCTATTTTAGGCGGAACCCATATAGCGGCCACCGTTCACGCTGATCGTCTGTCCGGTCATGTAGCCGCCTTCGTCGGAGGCCAGGAACGCGGCGGCGGCGGCGATGTCTGCGCCGGTGCCGATGCGGCCCACCGGCAGCGCCTTGCCATATGCTTCAACCCGGCCCGGCTCCTGCATGATCGCTGCGCCGCGCAGCATCGGTGTATCGATCGAGCCCGGCGGGATCATGTTGGCGGTGATGCCGTGTTCGCCCAGCGCCATGGCGAGGCACTTGGTGAAGCCCAGCAGTGCGCCCTTCGAGCTGGTGTAATGCGTCTGCATCGCCGAGCCTGACTGGACCGAGGACGAGGTAATGTTGATGATCCGGCCCCACTTGGCCGCGATCATGTCGGGCACGCATTCCTGCGTCACATAAAACGGCCCAAACATGTTGATCTTGAATACTTTTTCGAGAAGCTCGGGGTCGATCTCGAGGAAGTCGGTGAAGGGCGCAATGCCGGCGTTGTTCACCAGGATGGCAATCGGACCCAGCTCGCGACGGGTCTGCTCGGCGGCGGCCTTGATCGCCGCGCGATCGGAGCAGTCAGCCGTGATGGCAATGGCCGTGCCGCCGGCTTCGCGGACCAGCCGCGCGGTCTCCTCGGCGCCGTCGCCGTTGATGTCCCAGATGGCGATCTTGGCCGTATCCTCGGCCAGCCGCAGGGCCATCGAGCGGCCCATGCCCGATCCGGCACCGGTGATGACGGCAACTTTTCCGTTAAGCGAACGTGTCATGGCATGTCTCTCCGTGTCGTGCTTGATATGCTGAACGCCTGAACAGCATTTCGGGCGGGTGAGTCAAGCGCGGCTGAGCTGAATGGTGAGGAATTGACCGCGCAACCGCTCTGGGTCACAGACATGCCATGAGCACGCACGATCTGGGAATGGTCATCGCCGCGCATAGTGGGCGCAAGGGGGCATTGTTGCCGCTGCTGCACGATATTCAGCACGCCTTCGACTGCATCGATCCAGCCGCCGAGGCCGAAGTGGCGCGCGCGCTCAACCTCAGCCGGGCGGAAGTGCATGGTGTGGTGAGTTTTTATCCCGACTTCACGCCTGAGCGCGATCCGCGCCCCGTGATCGAGCTTTGCCGCGCGGAGGCCTGCAAGGCGCGCGGGGTGGAGGCGTTGGTGGCGCCAGCTGAGGCGGCTGCGGGGGACCGGGTGCGGCTGAAGGCAGTCTATTGCCTGGGGCTGTGCAGCGTGGGGCCCAATGCGCGCGTGGGCGACAGCTTGCATGCGCGGCTGGATGAAGGCTCGCTTGTGGCGCTGGTCGCCGCGCAATGATTGTGGTGCGGATCAGCGACGATGCCTTGGCGCTGGCCTGCGGGGCGGATGCGCTCGCGGCCGCGTTTGCGGCTGCGGGGGCTGCGGTCGAACGGGTGTCGTCTTGGGGGATGCACTGGCTGGAGCCGCTGGTCGAGATCGGCGGCATGGGCTTTGGTCCGGCCCGGCCCGGCGATGTCGCGGCGATTCTGGCGGGCACTTCGCCGTTGGCCATTGGCCCGGTCGCCGCGCATCATTTCATTGCGCGCCAGCAGCGGCTGACTTTCGCGCGCGCCGGCAAGACGCGGCCCTTGAGCCTCGACGACTATGCCGCAACCGGCGGCTGGGCAGGGCTGGAGCGGGCGCGGGCGATGGCGCCGGAAGCGGTGATCGCCGAAGTTATCGCCTCGGGCCTGCGCGGGCGCGGCGGGGCGGGGTTTCCCGCCGGGATCAAGTGGCAGACCGTTCGGGAAGCGCCGGGCGCGGAGAAATATCTCGTCTGCAATGCCGATGAAGGCGACAGCGCGACTTTTGCCGACCGCATGCTGATGGAAGGCGATCCGTTCCACTTGCTCGAAGGCATGTCCATCGCCGGCCATGCGGTGGGGGCGCTGGAAGGCTTCATCTATGTGCGAAGCGAATATCCGCACGCCATCGCCAAGCTGAACGCGGCGATAGCGCTCGCCGCCGACCGGCTTGCGCCGCTGCGGATCGAAGTGCGGGTGGGGGCGGGGGCCTATGTCTGCGGCGAGGAGACTTCATTGCTCAACTCGCTGGAAGGCAAACGCGGCGAAGTGCGCGCCAAGCCGCCTTTGCCGGCGCTGGAGGGGCTGTTCGGCTGCCCGACAGTGGTCAACAATGTGCTGACCCTGGCGGCAGTGCCGCACATTTTGGCCGAGGGCGGCGCGGCGCATTATGCTGGCCATGGTATCGAGCGCTCGCGGGGGACGATCCCGGTGCAGCTGGCGGGCAACATCCGCCACGGTGGGCTGTTCGAGACCGCTTTTGGCATTTCGCTTGGCGAGCTGGTCAATGAGATTGGCGGCGGCACCGCCTCGGGCCGGCCGGTCAAGGCGGTGCAGGTCGGCGGGCCGCTGGGGGCCTATATACCGCCCAGCCAGTTCCATCTGCCGTTCGATTATGAAGCCTTTGCTGGCCAAGACGCGCTGATCGGCCACGGCGGGATATGCGTGTTCGATGACACCGCCGACATGGGCGCAATGGCACGCTTTGCCTTCGAATTCTGCGCTGCGGAAAGCTGCGGCAAGTGCACGCCGTGCCGCATCGGCGCGGTGCGGGGGGTTGAACTGATCGACCGAATTCGCGGTGGCGGTGCGACGCAGGCCGGGCGGGTCGAAGCGCTCCCTCAAATGCACAATGCCCGAAAGGCTGGGCGGACCCGCGCGGAAGAGCTGGAGCTGCTGGAAGACTTGTGCGAGACGATGCAGGGCGCTTCGCTCTGCGCGCTGGGCGGCTTCACGCCCTATCCCGTGCGCTCGGCGCTGCGCCACTGGCCGGAGGATTTTTCCGATGGGATATGAGCCGCAAGCCGATTTTGGCACCCCGGCGAGCCGCAGCGATGCGCTGGTCAGCCTCAGCATTGATGGGCGCGCGGTGGAAGTGCCGGCGGGCACCAGCGTGATGCGTGCGGCGGCGCAGAGCGGCGGGCAAATACCAAAGCTCTGCGCCACTGACAGCGTGCAGGCCTTCGGCTCGTGCCGGATGTGTCTGGTCGAAGTGGCGGGGATGCGCGGCACTCCGGCGAGCTGCACCACGCCGGTGGCGCAAGGCATGGTCGTCCACACCCAGACGCCGCGGCTTGAAAAGCTGCGACGCGGGGTGATGGAACTATATATTTCGGATCACCCGCTCGATTGCCTGACCTGTTCGGCGAACAACGATTGCGAGTTGCAGGATACCGCCGCGCAAGTTGGCCTGCGCGATGTCCGCTATGGCTATGAAGGCGAGAACCACCTCGGCCTTTTGACGGATAGCTCAAACCCCTATTTCGATTTCGATGCCAGCAAATGCATCGCCTGCTCGCGCTGCGTGCGCGCCTGTGACGAAGTGCAGGGGACTTTCGCGCTGACCATGGAAGGCAAGGGCTTCGCCTCGGCGATCAGCGCTGGGCAGGCCGGCGACGATTTTCTTTCGAGCGAATGCGTTTCCTGCGGGGCCTGTGTTCAGGCCTGCCCGACTGCGACTTTGCAGGAAAAGGCGATGAAGGAGATCGGCAAGCCCGAGCGTGCGGTGATTACCACTTGCGCCTATTGCGGGGTCGGCTGCACCTTCCGCGCGGAAATGCGCGGGGAACAGCTGGTGCGGATGGTGCCATGGAAGGACGGCAAGGCCAATCACGGGCATTCTTGCGTCAAGGGGCGGTTTGCCTGGGGCTATGCCAATCACCGCGACCGCGTGCGCCAGCCGATGATCCGCGAGAGCGCTGATCTGCCCTGGCGCGAGGTGAGCTGGGAGGAGGCGCTGGGCTGGACGGCGACGCGGCTGAACGCGATCAAGGCGCAGCACGGCGCGCGCGCGCTGGGCGGGATCACCTCCAGCCGCTGCACCAATGAGGAGACTTTCCTCGTCCAGAAGCTGGTGCGCGCCGGGTTCGGATCGAACAATGTCGATACCTGCGCGCGGGTCTGCCATTCGCCCACCGGATATGGCCTGAAGGCCACTTTCGGCACTTCGGCGGGAACGCAGGATTTCGACAGCGTGATGGATGCCGATGTCATTCTGGTGATCGGCGCCAATCCCACCGATGCGCACCCGGTCTTTGCGAGCCGCATGAAGCGGCGGCTCAGGCAAGGCGCCAGGCTAATTGTGATCGACCCGCGCCGGATCGATCTGGTCCGCTCACCGCATATTGAGGCGGCGCATCATCTAGCGCTGCAGCCCGGCACCAATGTCGCGGTGCTGACCGCTATGGCGCATGTGATCGTCACGGAGGGGCTGGCCGACGCGGCATTTATAGCCGAGCGCTGCGATCGGGATGAATATGAGGATTGGGCGCGGTTCGTTGCGGAGGATCGCCATTCGCCGGAAGTGCTGGAGGGGGTGACGCGGGTTCCTGCCGCCGAGCTTCGCTCTGCCGCCCGGCTTTACGCAACCGGCGGTAACGGCGCGATCTACTATGGCCTTGGTGTCACTGAGCACAGTCAAGGTTCGTCGACTGTCATGGCCATCGCCAATCTCGCTATGGCGACCGGCAATATCGGCCGGCCCGGGGTGGGCGTGAACCCGCTGCGCGGACAGAACAACGTCCAGGGCGCATGCGACATGGGCAGTTTCCCGCACGAGCTTTCCGGCTACCGCCATATTTCTGACGGCGATGCCCGCGCGCTGTTCGAAGCTGATTGGGGCGTTGCGCTCGATCCCGAACCGGGCCTCCGGATCCCTAACATGCTCGATGCCGCGCTCGATGGCAGCTTCCGGGCGATCTACATCCAGGGCGAGGATATTCTCCAGTCAGACCCCAACACGCGCCATGTCGCCGCAGCGCTGAAGGCGATGGAGCTGGTCATAGTTCATGACCTGTTTCTCAATGAAACAGCAAGTTACGCGCATGTCTTCTTGCCGGGCTCGACCTTCCTCGAGAAGGATGGCACATTCACCAATGCTGAGCGGCGCATTCAGCGCGTTCGCAAGGTGATGGAGCCGGCGAACGGCGGGCAAGGCAAAGGTATGGCCGACTGGGAAGTGACCCAGGCGCTGGCAAATGCGATGGGTTTGAGCTGGAACTATGCCCATGCCTGCGAGATCATGGATGAAGTTGCCCGGCTGACGCCAAGTTTTGCGGGGGTTTCGTTCGCGCGACTCGACGAAGAAGGCTCGTTGCAATGGCCGGTTAATGAGGCGCATCCCGATGGCAGCCCGATCATGCATGTCGATGGTTTTGTGCGCGGAAAAGGCCGGTTCGTCGTCACCGACTATGTGCCGACCGACGAGAAGACCGGTCCGCGCTTTCCCCTGCTGCTGACTACAGGGCGGAGCCTTAGCCAATACAATGTCGGCGCGCAGACGCGGCGGACCGAGAACATCGTCTGGCATGAGGAGGATGTGCTGGAGATCCATCCCGAAGACGCCGAAAATCGCGGGCTGAAGCAAGGCGACTGGGCTCGCCTCGCCAGCCGCACCGGCGAGACGACGCTGCGGGTTGATGTTACCGATCGGGTCGCGCCAGGCGTAGTCTACACGACCTTCCACCATCCCGCGACGCAGGCCAATGTCGTCACCACCGACTTTTCGGACTGGGCGACCAATTGCCCTGAATACAAAGTCACCGCTGTGCAGGTCATGCCTTCAAACGGGCCGAGTGACTGGCAGGAAAGCTATGCCAGCTGGTCGGAAAAGAGCCGGCAGATTGCACCGACGGTGGTGGAGGAGGAGCATTGGATATTGCCAAATTGCACATAATGGCCAACCAGATAGCCCGCAATTTGGCGGCGCAAGGCGAGAAGCAGGCGATTGCAGCCACCGCGCAGCACATTCGCGATTTCTGGGATCCGCGAATGAAAGCGGCATTACTGGCGGAAGATAGCAGTGCGCTCGATCCGATCGCCTGTGCGGCGGTCGAGTTGCTGCGGCCAAGTGCACCATGAATATGTCATGCCGCAATTTCCACTTGGCGCGCCCGGCGGAATGTGCACTAGCTTGACTTTCAGCAAGGGGTCATCGGTTTCATGATACGTCGCACACAGATCATCGCAGCAATCATCGCAGTTACTGCCGGGACAGCCCTCTATGCCGCCACGCCAGCGGAAAAGATTGCTGAGCGTCAGGACAATTTCAAGGCACTTGGCCGCGCCAACAAGGCCATCAGGGATGAACTGGCCAAGTCGTCGCCCAATTTTGTCGTGATCAACAGCAACGCCCATACGCTGCACCTCACCGCCCGGCGCATCGGCTGGCTGTTCGGCGGGGATACCGGGCCGCAATCCGGCGTGAAGACCGGGGCGTTGCCGATCATCTGGACCCAGTTTTCGGATTTCCGGACAAAGCACATCCAGATGACAAATGCGGCTCGCGACCTTGAATCGGCTGCCCGGACCAACAACGCCGGCACCATTCACACGGCGTTGCAGACGCTGGGCGGGACCTGCAAGTCCTGCCACGATATCTATCGCAAGCCGACCTGAGCTCAGACGGCCGGGAATACCCCTGCGGTCCGCAATGCGCTGATCAGATTGGCAATTGAGGTGCGCGCCTCCGCATCGACTGTCGCCCCGCCGCTTGGGGCACTGGGTACGCTTGGGGCCAACCACCCTGCGGAATAACGTCTTTCCTGGCCGTTGGATTTATCAAGCAGGCGCATGCCGTCTTTCGGGCTGACGAACAGCCAGTTTCCAGCTTGGCGGCAGGCGATCTTCCCGGCTTGACCGGCCCAGGCGCCGGTGGGCGAAGCTCCGATCAGCCAGTTGTTGCCTTCCACCGGGCTGCCTGGCGGCGAAGCGGCTGTGCCCTCGATGGCGCAGTGGATCAGCGCGTCAGTCAGCGCATGTGCTTCATTGACGAATGCCTCTTTCTGCGACTGGCCGGCGAACAGCATAGGCAGTGCATAGCGCGGGCTGATAGCGTCGAATGTGATCGGATCGGGCATGGCGGACTCCGGGAGTTGGGTTGGGGGGAGTTGGAAGAGGTCAGGTGAGTTCGGCGAACACAAGTGGCTCAGACAGGGCATAGGTACCCTTCTGACGGACACGGAATTTCTCACCGGGCAGACTGGTGGAGAGCGCGGTACGCTGAGCGGCATCGATGGTGAGGCCGGTCGAGGCGACTTCCCACGTGGCCAGCGGTGCATTGAGCGGGCCGTAAGTGACGAGGTAGGCCT
>JANOBA010000216.1:0-2227 GCA_031411415.1 Novosphingobium sp. | reverse complement strand
TTCTTCACCCTCGACCAGTTCTTGATCCTGCGTTCATTCTCCAGTGCTTCGATTCGGGTTTGGTACTCGTCAGCCCAGACGAGTTCCACGGGACGCTTGTCATGCGTGTAGCCAGGGAAAGTGCCATCGTGGTGCTGCGCGATCCGCCGCTCTAGGTCGTCGGTGTGCCCGGTATAATAGCTACCGTCACTGCAACGGAGGATGTAAGTCCAAAAGGCCATGATTTTGCTCTAACCCGCCTCGGCTTCACTCGGCAATGGTCCCTCGACTTCGCTCGGGACGAACGGTGGGGAGGGGGGATTACCCTTGCCCCGCATCCCGCCCGCTCATGTCCTGAACGGAGCTGGCAAATTCCTCGAAGTCCTTGGCCTCGCCAAAATCGCGATACACGCTCGCAAAGCGGATATAGGCGACCGAATCGAGCTGGCGCAGCCCTTCCATCACCATCTCGCCGATCACCTTGGAAGCGACTTCGCTTTCGCCCAGCGTCTCGATCTGGCGCTGGATGCCGGAGACCAGTTGGTCCAGCCGCTCCTGCGATATCCCGCGCTTGCGGCAGGCGAGCGCCACCGACTGCTCGATCTTCGCCCGGTCGAACGTCTCGCGGCCCTCATTGCTTTTGACCACAACGATATCGCGCAATTGCACGCGCTCGAACGTGGTGAACCGCGCGCCGCAGCTCTCACACTGGCGGCGGCGGCGGATCGCGGTGTTGTCTTCGGTGGGGCGCGAATCCTTTACCTGACTGTCGTCATGCGCGCAGAACGGGCATCTCATTCAGGACGGTCTCCGGCCTATGGGCAACCTACATTCCCTCATAGATCGGGAAGCGCGCGCAGAGTTCCTCGACCCGGGCTGAGACCGAGGCCTCAACTT
Source organism: Novosphingobium sp. (assembly GCA_031411415.1). Classification (GTDB taxonomy): domain Bacteria; phylum Pseudomonadota; class Alphaproteobacteria; order Sphingomonadales; family Sphingomonadaceae; genus Novosphingobium. Next base: position 1,351 of record JANOBA010000216.1, on the reverse strand, counting down.
GCGCATCGCCCTCTTCGCCGTTCTTGCGAAGACCTTCGACCACTTCGGCGATCAGCCCGGCGATCTGCTGGAATTCAGCCACGCCAAAGCCGCGGGTGGTGCCTGCGGGCGTGCCAAGGCGGATGCCCGAGGTGACGAAAGGTGAGCGCTTGTCGTTCGGGATGCCATTCTTGTTGCAGGTGATCGAGGCGCGATCGAGGCCCTTTTCAGTTGCCTTGCCGGTGATTTCCTTGGCCGAAAGATCAACCAACATCAGATGGTTATCAGTGCCACCAGAGACAATTTCGAGGCCCTGTTCCTGCAAGGCTGCGGCCAGCGCCTTGGCGTTTTCGGCCACGGCGCGGGCATAGGCCTTGAATTCCGGCGTCAGCGCTTCGGCGAAGGCGACCGCCTTGGCGGCGATGATGTGCATCAAGGGTCCGCCCTGCAGGCCGGGGAAGATCGCGCTGTTGATCTTCTTGGCGATGGCTTCGTCGTTCGACAGGATGATCCCCGAGCGCGGGCCGCGTAGGCTCTTGTGCGTGGTCGTGGTGGTGACATGCGCGTGGGGGACGGGCGAGGGGTGAACCCCGCCGGCAACCAGCCCGGAAAAGTGGCTCATGTCGGCGAGCAGATAGGCACCCACTTCGTCGGCGATCTCGCAGAAGCGCGCGAAATCCCAGGTGCGTGAATAGGCGGTGGCGCCGCAGATGATCAGCTTGGGCTTGTTCTCACGCGCCAGCCGCGCGACTTCGTCCATGTCGATCAGGTGATCGTCAGGCCGCACGGTGTAGGCCACCGGATTGAACCACTTGCCGCTCATGTTGACCGGCGAGCCATGCGTCAGGTGCCCGCCCGCGTTGAGGTCGAGCCCCATGAAAGTATCGCCCGGCGACAGCAGCGCGAGGAACACCGCCTGGTTCATCTGGCTGCCCGAATTGGGCTGCACATTGGCGAAATTGCTGCCGAACAGCTCCTTTGCGCGCGCGATGGCGATCAGTTCGATCTCGTCGACATATTCGCAGCCGCCATAATAGCGCTTGCCCGGATAGCCCTCGGCATACTTGTTGGTCAGCACTGACCCCGCGGCTTCGAGCACGGCCTTGGAGCAAATGTTCTCCGAGGCAATCAGCTCGATCTTGTCGCGCTGGCGGCCCAGTTCCTTGGCGATCCAGCCGGCGATGACGGGGTCGGTCTCGGCAAGGCCCGCCGTGAAAAAGCCTTTGGGCGTGACGGTTGTCATGGGAAATCCTGGCTTTGCGGGTTGGAAAGTTTTTCGACACGGCCAGCATGGCGGCCGCCGCCGAAATCGGTGGTGAGGAATGCATCAAGGCAGGCCTTGGCCATATCAATGCCGGTCAGCCGGGCGCCC
>JANOBA010000215.1:0-3306 GCA_031411415.1 Novosphingobium sp. | reverse complement strand
ATGTGGGCGTGAAGGCGCCCGGCAGCGAGAAGACGACGACTTTTTTGCCGGCAAACTCATCGCGCACTTGCAGGTCCTGCCAGCTGAAGGGGTTTGGCCCGCCAAGGCTCTCGTCGCGGACGCGGGTTTTCAGGGTAACGTCAGGGATGGTGCGGCTGTGCATTTCTGTCTCCAATGTTTGGTGACAGCCCACTAGCCGCGAATCAGAAATCGCCTAAACTGGTTTATCTTCTTTCAGTGATCGTTTTGCACGATCACATTTCGCCCTTTGCCCGCCGCAGGGCAAACCACTTCTCGACATTGGCGTTGTGCTGTTCGAGCGTCGCGGCGAAGGCGTGGCCGCCGGTGCCGTCGGCCACCATATAGAGCGCATCTGTCTTCGCCGGATGCAGCACTGCCTCGATCGAAGCCTTGCCCGGATTGGTGATCGGCCCTTTGGGCAGGCCGAGCATGGCGTAAGTGTTGTAATCGTTAATCGACTGGATTTCTGACTGGCGGATGCGCCGGCCGAGCGGTTTGCCGCGGGTAATTGGATAGATGATAGTCGGGTCGGCCTGGAGCATGATGCCCTGGCGCAGGCGGTTGGAATAGAGCCCGGCGACGGTGCCCCGCTCGCTCGGCTTGCCGGTTTCCTTCTCGACGATGGCCGCGAGGATGACTGCTTCCTGCGGCGTGCGGGCCACAGTGTCGGGGCCGCGCTTGGCCCACAGTTCCGCCAGCGTGCGGCTCATTGCCGCCTGCATGCGCAGCACCACCCCCTGCCGGCTCTCGCCGCGCTCGAAATCATAGCTTTCAGGCAGCACCGATCCTTCGGCGGGCACGGCAAGATCGCCGGTCAGATGCACTTGCGCCATCAGCCGCTCATGAACCATGATCGAAGGCATGCCTTCGGGAACGGTGATGAAGCGCCGCAGCACTTCGTCGCCCTGGATGGTGGTCAGCACCCGGGCAGCGCTGGCCCTTTTGGGCAGCATGAATTCGCCCGCCCGAATCGGCGCGCCGCCGCCCAGCAGCCGCGCCCGCAGGCGGAAACTGGCGGCGGAATAAATTGCGCCCTCGCGCTCAAGCTTGGCCGCGACCCCGGCGAGGCTCGACCCATCAGGCACAACGAAAGTCGTGTCTTTCGCCAGCGGCCCCGCGCCATACCATGGCCACAGCACGAACAGCAGCAAGCCCGCAACACCCAAGCCCAAGGCGGCAAAAAGGCCGCGGCGGCGGGTCATCAGACTTTCCGCAGCACCAAGCTGGCGTTGGTGCCGCCAAAGCCGAAGCTGTTGTTCAGCACGGCGCGCACTACCCGCTTTTTCGCCACATGCGGCACCAGATCGACGCCTTCGCAGCTGTCGCTCGGGTTATCGAGATTGAGCGTCGGCGGCACGATCTGGTCGCGCAGCGCCAGAATGCAGAAGATCGCCTCGACCGCGCCGGCGCCGCCCAGCAAGTGGCCGATTGCCGACTTGGTCGAGCTCATCGATACAGTCTTGATCGCATCGCCGAACAAGCGCCGCACCGCGCCCAGTTCCAGCTCGTCGCCCATCGGGGTCGAAGTGCCGTGGGCGTTGATATAATCGATGTCCGACGGCGCCAGGCCCGCGCGGCGCAGCGCCATTTCCATCGAACGGAAAGCGCCCGAGCCTTCGGGATGCGGCGCGGTGACGTGATAGGCATCGCCCGACAGGCCATAGCCGATCACTTCGGCATAGATCTTCGCGCCGCGCGCCTTGGCGTGCTCGTATTCTTCGAGGCAGACCACGCCCGCGCCTTCGCCCATAACGAAACCGTCGCGGTCCTTGTCATAAGGGCGGCTGGCTTTTTCGGGCTGATCGTTGAACGCGGTGGATAGCGCGCGCGCCTGGGCGAAACCGGCGATGCCGATCGGGCAGATCGTCCCTTCCGCGCCGCCGGCCAGCATCACGTCGGCATCATCGAGCGCGATCATCCGCGCGGCATCACCGATCGAATGGGCGCCGGTCGAGCACGCGGTGACCACGGCGTGATTGGGGCCCATCAGCCCGTATTTGATCGAGACTTGCCCCGAAATCAGGTTGATCAGGCGGCCGTGGACGAAATGCGGGCTAACGCGCGTGGGGCCTTTGGCCGCCAGAACCAGCGATTCGCTCTCGATTCCCGGCAGGCCGCCGATGCCAGACCCGATCGAACAGCCGGCGCGGAAGCGCTCGGCCTCGCTCATTTCAGTCAGCCCGGCGTCTTCAATCGCCTGCCCTGCGGCATCGATGCCATAGATGATGAAGGGATCGACCTGGCGTTGCACCTTGTGATCGACCCGCTTGTTCGGATCGAAGCCATAGGGGTGATCGGCGGGCTTTACCTCGCAGGCGATATGGCACTTCTGATCGGAAGCATCGAAGCGGGTAATCTTCCCCGCTCCCGATTTGCCGGCCAACAGGTTTGCCCATACGGTTTCGACATCGGCCCCCAACGGGGTGACCAGGCCAAGTCCGGTTACAACGACACGACGCATGCACTTCTCCAGAAACACAACGAGCCCAGTGCCTTACGGCCCGGGCCCGCTGGAAAACCGGTCCTACCCTCCCCTGAACGAACCGTCTCCAAGCCCAATCGCATATCGACGTTTCAGGGCTGGCGGATCAGCCCTTGTTTTCGTCGATATATTTGATCGCATCCGTGACGGTGCTGATTTTTTCAGCAGCATCATCGGGAATTTCGACACTGAATTCTTCTTCGAAGGCCATGACCAGCTCGACAATGTCGAGGCTGTCGGCGCCAAGATCGTCGATGAAGCTGGCGTCTTCGGTGACCTTCTCGGCCTCGACGCCCAGGTGCTCAACAACGATCTTCTTGACCCGTTCGGCGGTGTCGCTCATCAAAAATACCCCTTCGCAAGCGGATGATTTGGTTCTGGCTTGCCGCCCTAATGATCCGTCACCGCGCTGGCAAGTGCAATGCACGCTATCCTCGCAGCAGAGCCATCAGCGCCCTGGCGCTCGTCTTTGGCAGATCGAGCACGGCATCAGCGATTGCCGCGGCGCGCGCAGGCGCGAAAGCCAGTGAGGCCGAGGCGATGAATTTGGCCCGAACTTCGGCTGCGCTCATCGCCCGCTCGCCCGCGCCGCTGTTGACGCGGATATGGCGGGAAAGCACCCGGCCATCCTGCAAGGTGACTTCCACCCCGCCGGAAAAGAACTCGGGGAACGCGCTGTCAGGATCGGCGAAGCATTGCACCCGGGTCGCCAGATCGCGCACCGCAGGCTCGGCAAGCGCTTCGGGGCGCAGGTCCGGAAGGCCAAAGCGCCCGCGCAGCAGGCAGGCGGCGACGACATGCTG
>JANOBA010000214.1:0-13907 GCA_031411415.1 Novosphingobium sp. | reverse complement strand
CAGCTCGGCAAGCGGCCCGTGGATCAAAAGTTCAGGCAAATGCCCCGGCCCTCACCTCCGCCCGAACAGCTTTTCAACATCCGCCAGCGCCAACTTCACCCAGGTCGGCCGGCCGTGGTTGCATTGGCCCGAACGCGGTGTGATTTCCATCTCGCGCAGCAGCGCATTCATTTCCGCCACTGAGAGCGACCGTCCGGCCCGCACAGAGCCGTGGCAGGCCATCGTCGCCAGCACATGGTCCAGCCGCTCGCCCAGCAGCAGCGCATCGTCGTTGGCGGCAAGGTCGTCCGCCACGTCGCGGACCAGCGCTTGCACATCGCCGTTCGCCAACGCCGCTGGAACGCTGCGCACCAGCATCGCGCCCGGCCCAAAGCGTTCGAGCGACAGGCCAAAGCCCGCCAGCTGTGCGGCGCGCTCCTCCAGCCGGTCACACATCGGCTCGTCCATTTCAACCACTTCGGGCAGCAGCAAGGCCTGCGCGGCGGCGGCTTTGTCCCCTGCTCCCGCCGCCCGCAGGCGCTCCAGCACCAACCGCTCATGCGCAGCGTGTTGATCGACCAGGACCAGGCCATCTGCCGCTTCGGCTACGATATAGGTTCCCGCAACTTGCCCGCGCGCGACGCCGAGCGGATATTGAACGCCATCGGCAGGCAAATCCTCCGCCACTTCGGCGCGAGCAAAAGGCGCAAGGTTTCCCACCTCATAGCCCCGCCAGACTTGCCCGGCCTCGTTCAGCCGGGGCGCGGAATGTTGCCGGGCGAACAGCGATTGCAGGCCCAGCGCTGGTGAAAGTGTTGCAGGCGCTATCGGTTCCGATTGCCAGTTGCCCATCGCCGCAGCGGACGGTGACTGCGCACTGCGTTGCCCCGCCCCCTCCAGCGCATGGCGCAAGCCGCCGACGATCAGTCCGCGCACGAAAGCCGGATCGCGGAAGCGCACTTCGGTCTTGGCCGGGTGGACGTTCACGTCGACTTCCTCTGGCGGGAGCTCGACAAACAGCGCCAGCACAGCATGGCGATCACGCGCCAGCATATCGGCATAGGCCCCACGCACCGCGCCGATCAGCAAGCGATCCTTCACCGGGCGGCCATTGACGAACAGATACTGGTGATCGGCGACGCCGCGGTTGTAGGTCGGCAAGCCGGCGATGCCGGTGAGCCTTGCCGATCCCCTTGCTATATCGATTGCCACACCGTCTTCGGCCAGCTCTCGCGCGACGATCCCGGCGGCGCGCGCTGCCAGACTCTCGCCGCCCTGCACCGTCAGGGTACGGCGGCCATCATGCTCCAGCGTGAAGCCAATGTCAGGCCGCGCCATTGCGAGCCGGCGCACGACATCGAGAGCTGCGGCATATTCGCTGCGTGCAGAGCGCAGGAACTTGCGGCGGGCGGGCACCTTGCCGAACAGCTGCTCCACCCTGATCCGTGTGCCCGGCGGCAAGGCGGCGGGGCCATCGCCAACCAGCTCGCCATGATCAATCACACGGCGCCAGCCTTCTTCGGCGCTGCGAGGCCTGCTCTCAATGGCCAGCCGCGAGACGCTGGCGATCGAGGGCAGTGCCTCGCCGCGAAAACCGAGGGTGGAAACCAGCTCGATGGCCTCATCAGGCAGCTTCGAAGTGGCGTGGCGTTCCAGCGCGAGGGCGATCTCGTCCGGTGCCATGCCGCAGCCATCATCCGTCACTTCGATCAGATCGAGTCCGCCAGCCGACAGCCTCACCGCGACATGCGCCGCACCGGCATCAATGGCGTTTTCCACCAGTTCCTTGAGCGCGGCAGCCGGGCGCTCGACCACTTCACCGGCAGCGATGCGGTTAACGAGCCCCTCGGGCAGGCGGCGGATTGTCGGCATGTCCACTGTCTAGCGGCGAAGCGCCGGGAATTCGAGACAGGAAGCGTGGACAACCCGGCAATTCAGCACAATTTTTTAGCCTTTCCCGCAGGCTTGCGTTAAGGCCCCACCTTCACTGCAACCACCTGCCCGCTCTCGCCGCACATCGTGTAGCAAGTGACCGGAAAGTTTACGGATTTTTCAATGGCCAATTTCTTCTCGCGATTCTTCAAGTTCGGCTCGCAAAACATGGCGATTGACCTGGGGACGGCCAACACGCTGGTCTATGTCCAGGATCGCGGAATCGTGCTGAACGAGCCCTCGGTGGTGGCGATCGAGACGATAAACGGCATCAAGCGGGTCAAGGCCGTGGGCGACGACGCCAAGATGATGATGGGCAAAACGCCCTCCAATATCGAAGCCATCCGCCCGCTTCGTGACGGCGTCATCGCCGACATCGAAGTCGCCGAGGAAATGATCAAGTATTTCATCCGCAAAGTGCACGGCGGCAAGCGGACCCTGCTGCGCTATCCCGAAATCGTCATTTGCGTGCCCTCGGGCTCGACCTCGGTCGAACGCCGCGCGATCCGCGATGCGGCGAGCAATGCCGGCGCTTCGGAAGTGTTCCTGATTCTCGAGCCGATGGCCGCCGCAATTGGCGCCGACATGCCGGTGACCGAGCCGGTCGGCTCGATGGTCGTCGATATCGGTGGCGGCACGACGGAAGTCGCGGTGCTCAGCCTGCGCGGCCTCGCCTACACCACTTCGGTGCGCGTTGGCGGCGACAAGATGGACGAGGCTATCGTCTCCTATGTCCGCCGCCACCACAACCTGCTGATCGGCGAAAGCACGGCGGAGCGGATCAAGAAGGACTATGGCATCGCCACCGTGCCTGCCGACGGCATCGGCGAGATAATCCACATCAAGGGCCGCGATCTGGTCAATGGCGTGCCCAAGGAAATCACCATCAACCAGGCGAATATCGCCGAGGCCCTGTCCGAGCCGATTGGCCAGATCGTTGAAGGCGTTCGCATCGCGCTGGAAAACACCGCTCCGGAACACGCCGCCGATATCGTCGACCAGGGCATCGTGCTCACCGGCGGCGGCGCGCTGATCCAGGGCCTAGACGCCTACCTGCGCGAGGAAACCGGGCTGCCCGTCAGCGTTGCGGAAGATCCGCTTTCGTGCGTCGCGCTGGGCACTGGCCGCGCCATGGAAGATCCGATCTATCGCGGCGTTTTGATGACCGCCTGAGCACAGGGAGGGCAGCATGGCGCCGCCGCCAAACCGGCGCTCCGGCTTTTCCCGCAGGGCGCAGTATTCCAATTTCATCGCTTATGTCGCTGGCGCGGCTGGCGCGTTGCTGGGCGCGGCCTTGCTGATGATCGCTTTCGCCAATCCCACTGCCTTCGCGTCGCTGCGTGGCCTCGGCAGCGATGCCGCAAGGCCGGTTGGCAATGTGGCGGCGGGCACCCGCGTTGGCGGCCAAGGCCTGCTCGCGCACATTGCTGCCTACTTCAACGCGGCGCAGCAGAATGCCGACCTGAAACGCGAACTGACTGCGGCGAAAGTGCGGCTGGTTGAAAGCGAAGCACAGGTGGAAGAAAACCGCCGGCTGAAAGCATTGCTTGGGCTGACTGAGGCCGACCCGCGCCCCGTGGCATATGCCCGGCTGATCGCCTCGAGCGCGGCGAGCACCCGGCGCTTTGCCACGCTTTCGGTCGGCACGGGCCACGGTATCGCTTCCGGCATGCCGGTGCGTGCGCCAGAAGGCCTGGTCGGGCGGGTGCTCGAAGCTGGTCAGTCTACCGCCAGAATTCTGCTGATCACCGACGGCGAGAGTGTCGTGCCGGTCCGCCGCGCCAGCGACAGCCTGCCGGGCTTTGCGCAAGGCCGCGCCGATGGCCGGGTGCAGATCAGGCTCATCAGTCTGGGGATCAATCCGCTCAAACGCGGCGATGCCTTTGTCACGTCGGGGTCAGGCGGGCTATACCCGCCGGGTATGCCGATAGCCGTTGTCGAAAGCCTGACCCGCGACGGAGCAGTTGCCCGGGTGCTCGCCGATCCGGCAGCGAGCGACTATGTCGCAGTGCTCCCAGCCTGGGTGCCGCAGGCTGTGGCGGCGGACGCTGCGAACCGGCCGTGAAACCATTCGCTCTGCTTCAGGAGTTGCTCTCGCTGCGCCTTCGGGCCGGAGGCATCAACCGCGCGCCCTCGCCGCTGCTGGCGATGGCCACGCCCTGGCTTGCAATCATGCTGGCATCGATGCTGCCGGCAATGCCGGTGATCTCCTCGGCGCCGGTGCTGCCGCCATTTGGCCTGATGCTACTGCTCGCCTGGTGCCAGGTGCGCCCCGGCCTGCTGCCGGTCTGGGCAGGGCTGCCGCTCGGGGCGTTTGACGATCTTTACAGCGGCCAGCCATTTGGCTCGGCCATACTGCTGTGGTCGCTGGTGATGATGGTGCTGCTGGCAATCGAGGCCCGCTTTCCATGGCGCAATTTCGCGCTCGACTGGCTGATCGCTGCCGGGCTGATGACCGTCTGCCTGGTGTCCATGCTGGCCATCGCCAATGCCGCGGGTGGTTCGGCGGCGCTGATGGTGATCGCGCCTCAGGTTGCGACCGCGGTGATGCTCTATCCGCTGCTCGGCCGGCTCGCCGGCGCACTGGACCGCTTCCGCCTGATCCCAATCGTGGATCTGGGTTGATGGACCGCGATGCACGCCATGTCAGTTCGGGCACGCTGAAAAACAGCTTTGATCGGCGCAGCTTTTTCATCGGCGCGATGCAGGGCGGTGTCGGGGTGCTGCTCGCCGCCCGCATGGCCTGGATCGCGGTGGCCGAGGGCGAGAAATACAAGCTGCAGTCTGAGAGCAACCGGGTCAACCTGTCGCTCATTCCCCCGCGCCGCGGCTGGCTGCTCGATCGCAACAACATACCGCTTGCCTCGAACAAGACCGATTTTCGCGTCGACATCGTGCCCGATCGCCTTGTCGACCGCGCAGGCACAGTCTCGCTGCTTGGCAAGTTGCTCGACTTCGATGCCTTCGAAATGCAGGAACTGAGCGAAAAGCTGGAAAAGGCAAACGGCTATCAGCCAATCGAAGCTGCCTCGGGGCTCGATTGGGACCGTTTTGCCGCCGTCAGCGTGCGCTTGCCTGACTTGCCCGGGGTGATCGCCCAGCGCGGCTTTTCGCGGTTCTATCCCACCGGGCCTGCGGTCGGCCACCTCATCGGCTATGTCGGTCCTGCTTCGGCGGAAGACTACGAGAAGGACAAGAACCCACTGCTGGTCACGCCGGGATACAAAGTCGGCAAGGACGGGCTAGAAAAGCAATTCGAGGCAGAGTTGCGCGGCACGCCGGGCGCGCGCCGTTCGGAAGTGACGGCATCGGGCAAACTGGTTCGCGAGCTGGAAATGCGCGAAGACGTGCAGGGCAAGGCTGTCAAGCTGACGATAGATGCCGGGCTGCAGGACTATGCCGCGCGGCGCATCGGCCTTGAATCCGCCTCCGTGGTCGTGATCGATTGCCTGACCGGCGGCATCCTTTCGCTGATCTCGATGCCTTCGTTCGATCCCAACAATTTCGTTGGCGGGATTGGCCGCCTGCAATGGAAAATGCTCAACGAGGACGATCACATCCCCTTGCTCAACAAGGCGACACGAGGTCTCTATCCACCGGGCTCAACGATGAAACCAATGGCCAGCCTGGCGCTCCAGCTGCAAGGTGTCTCGCCTGACGAGCGCATCACATGCCCCGGCGGCTATCGGCTGGGCAGCCGTTTCTTCCGCTGCGACGCGGTGCATGGTTCGGTCGATATGCGCAGCGCGATCGAGCACAGCTGCAACACCTATTTCTGGGCCATGTCGCACCGGGTCGGCTATGATGCCATTGCGCCGGTGGCAAAATTGCTGGGCCTGGGGCAGAAGTTCGATCTGCCCATCAGCAACCAGCGCATCGGCACGATTCCCGATGCTGCCTGGAAAATGAAGCGCTATAATCAGGAGTGGAGCGCATCGGATTCACTCAACGCCTCGATCGGACAGGGCTATGTCTCGGTCTCGCCGCTCCAGCTGGCGGTGATGACCGCGCGGATGGCTTCGGGCAAGAATCTCCAGCCCGAACTGCTGTTCGGCCAAAGGCCCCGGCTGGGCCCGGCGCTGCCCTTCACGCCCGAACAGCTCGCAGTGGCACATGACGGCATGTTCGCCGTGGTCAACGGATCGGGCACCGGCGCGCGCAGCCGGATCGATATTGGCGGGGTGAAGATGGCCGGCAAGACCGGCACCGCCCAGGTGCGCGCGATGATCAGCCGCGGCAGTGTGGCTGACTGGAAGGGGCGCGACCACGCATTGTTCATCTGCTACGCGCCCACCGATGCGCCGCGCTATGCGATGTCGGTGGTGGTCGAACACGGCACTTTCGGGGCCCGGGCCGCCGCGCCAATTGCCAAGGACGTGTTGACCTACCTGTTCGATCCGGCGCAGGCTTGGGACACGCTGCTGGCGCTGGAAAAGGGCTGGGGCGGCACGCCGCAGCAGCGCATGACGGCAAAATACAGCTCCTTCGTCGCGCGCAGCGGCGGCACTGCACCGTCATCGCCAGTGCCAAGCGAGAGCGCATCGGCCAGTCCTTCCGCCACGCCTCCAGCCACGCCCCCAGCCTCGCCAGCGCCTGCGCCGAAAGCAGCGCCGCCGCCCTCGCCCGCAGCTTCGCCTATTTCCGCCGCGCAGGGTGCGCCCGCGACCTCGCCCACCCCCTCACCTAGTGCGAGCCCATTGCCATGAGCCGCGCGATCGTGCCCGAAGCCATCGCCCGTCAGCCCTGGGGCGTGCTGCTTCCCCTGATCGCGCTGGTCGGTTTCGGCTCGGCTGTGCTCTATTCCGCCGCCGGGGGCCACTGGCGGCCCTGGGCGCTGACTCATGCGCTGCGCTTCGCCATGTTCCTGGTCATGGCGCTGGTCATCGCCCGGGTTCCGCGCGATCTGTTCAAATGGGCCGCCTATCCTGGCTATGTCGGGATTCTGGGGCTGCTGATGCTCGTCGAGATGATCGGTGCAATCGGCGGCGGCAGTCAGCGCTGGCTAAATCTCGGCTTCATGACACTGCAACCCTCCGAACTGATGAAGCCGGTTATCGTGCTGGTCCTCGCCCGGTTCTTCGACACTCTGCCGCCGGCGCTGACAGCGAGCTGGCGGGGCCTGCTGCCGGCGGCGGGGATGATTGCGATTCCCGCCGTGCTGGTGATCCTCCAGCCTGATCTGGGCACCGCGCTGGCGATCTGCTTCGGCGGCGTGGTGGTGGTGTTCCTTGCGGGGCTGCCGCTGCGCTGGTTCCTCGGCGCAGGGCTGGCCGCCGCAATCGCTGCGCCAATCGCCTTCTTCGCGCTGCTCCACGATTACCAGCGCAACCGGGTGCTGACCTTTCTCGACCCGGAGAGCGACCCGCTGGGCACTGGCTACCACATCACCCAGTCGAAGATCGCGATCGGCTCGGGCGGCCTGTTCGGCAAGGGCTTCGGCCAGGGCAGCCAGAGCCACCTTGAATACCTCCCCGAGGCGCACACCGACTTCGTCTTTGCCACGATGTCCGAAGAATGGGGCATGTTGGGCGGTTTGTTCGTGCTGCTGGTTTTCGCGCTGATTTTCCGCTGGGGTCTAACGGTGGCGCAAGACAGCCGCGACCGTTTTTCCCAGCTGCTCGCCGCGGGCATGACCACGACGATTTTCTTCTATGTCGCGATCAACCTGATGATGGTGATGGGTCTCGCCCCGGTGGTCGGCATTCCGTTGCCATTTGTCAGCCACGGCGGCTCTTCGATGATGACCAATATGATCTGCATCGGCACGATCATGGCCGTTTCACGCTGGCAGCGCGGCAGCGGCGGGCTCAGCTGACGCAGCAAGAGGATTTCCCCCTTTCCACGCGCCCGGCAATCGCTATAGGGAGCGCTCCCGTCGATTCGGGACTTCGCGGAAACAACGCGAAATGGACGCATAGCTCAGTTGGTAGAGCAGCTGACTCTTAATCAGCGGGTCCTTGGTTCGAGCCCAAGTGCGTCCACCACAATTTTGATGACTTTGATGATGCCAGCGTGGCTCTGCTGAACCACCTCGCGGTCGCCGGAGACCTATCCCTCCGCCCTTGGCGCCCAGCAGGCTCAGAGCCCCGCAAACTCTCTCCGCAACCAGATGCAAGTGAGGCTTGCCAAACCGATCCGCAATGTTATAGGCGCACTCCTGCCCACCCGGGGAAACTCAGGCGGGATGTTCCCTGATAGCTCAGCGGTAGAGTAGGTGACTGTTAATCACTTGGCCGTAGGTTCGAATCCTACTCAGGGAGCCATTTATTCACTCTTGTGAATGGTGCGCTGCGCCGCGGCATAGCCGTAAATTCTGACATTTCGCAGTTGCATCGCCGTCCGGTTTCCCGGACAGACTTTGGCGTGGAAATTGTGACCAGCCGGAGAGCCCAATCAAGATGACCAACTCCATTCTCGATTGTTCGGATATCGACCACCACCTTGGCAAAGCGATAACCTCATCGCGCATCCGTGAGCCGATTGCGAACAATGATATCCGCCGCTGGGCGCATGCCATGCACTATCCCAATTTGCTGCATTTTGATCCGACTTTTGCCGAAGAGAGCCGCTATCGCCGGATCGTCGGCTCGCAGAGTTTTGCCTGTGCGGTTGATGATGGCATGGGCACCGCGCCGGCTTGCGTTGGCCGCATCCCCAATTCGCATCTGTTGTTTGGCGGCGAGGAATGGTGGTTTGAGGATCGCCGGATTGCCGGCGGCGATTGGGTTTATAACGAACGGATTCCATTTGATTATGTCGTCAAGGAAACCAAGCTGGCAGGCCCGACCTGCTTCCAGCGCGGCGACAACTATTACACCAACCAGCACGGCCAACTGCTCGCCAAACAGCGTTCGACCACGATCCGTTATAATGCGGCGGCGGGCGCGGCTAACGTCAATCCGGCGGAATTCGACGAGCGATGACGAGCTGGAGGCGCTGGAAGAGCGCAAGCTGGGCTGGATTCGCATGTTGCGCGCCCTGGGCCATCAGCCGCGCTGGTGGGATGATGTGAAAGTCGGCGATCAGCTGCCTGAGCGGGTGTTCGGCCCGCATTCGGTCGCCAGCTTCACCACAGAATGGCGTTCGTGGATCATCAACACCTGGGGTGCGATGCAATGCCGCAAGCTCGATCTTGCCGCGCTGGGCTTCACGGCGGAAATGGCCGGATTTGAAAATGATCCAGATGTGGTGCTGGAAAACCCCGAGATCACCGATGGCGCCTATTTCGGCCCGTCGCGCGGGCACTTGTTCCCCAAATTCGCCCGCCGCATCGGTATGCCGCGCGCCTATGGCTATGGCGGCGCCATGGGGGCCTGGGTGATAGACTTCATGTCAGGCTGGGCCGGCGAACACGGCATGGTGCTCCATTCAGTCGCCAATTTCCGCGGCCCGGCCCTATCGGGCGATGTGACGGTTCAAACCGCAGAGGTAACCGGCAAGTCAGTTGATGAACAGGGGCGGCATCTGGTTCACGTCAAGCATTTGATGGCCACCCACAAGGGCACGACGATGGCAGCGGGGACGGCGGAGATTCAGTTGCCAAAGAAAGTGGGTTAGCCAGGTTGTGGCTGACAATATTTGAAGGTCGGCTTCAGTTCGCCATGATCGGAATTCTCTTTGACAGGATACGATCTGACAGGCGCGATCCAAATTTGATGATCGATTTTTCGATGTACCTGAAGGAAAGCAGGGACAGCAAAATCGCGCTCGGCACGCTGATCATGTAAAAGACAACACCGGCCTTTTCATATGGGTAAGTCGCGAGCTGCTGCCATAGATATATGCCATAGGATGCGCGCCCAATCACAACCATGGGATTTGACGAAAGAAATTTGGTCAAAAGTGATTGTGAATTTATCGACGAGGCCAGCATCAATGCGATCAAAAATGGCTCGATAACCAGCAAAATTATTGTGTTAACTCTGCTAGGCTCCATAAACGGATCTACAGCTAATATGGCGAAAAAAATTACTATTGCCAAAGTTGATCCGAACCGCTGATTGCGATGCAATAAAGTCTTTTCAAAAAGCGCCAAAACGACACCGGCATTCACAAAAACAAACGACGACAATAAATCAGCGGCACCAGATACATGCAATGCTATCAGCAACAATATGAAGATTGGAAATAATAAAAATATAAATTTTATGCTGCGATCAAGGTAATTTACCATTACCAACAAAAGAAATGGAAATATTGCGTAAAACTGCTCTTCTATTGCCAAGCTCCACAAATGCCCTGCCGCATATCCGCCACACCCCTTAGTCCCAATGTTGCAGATGAAAGATACACTTCTGTAAATAAGAGATGTATCAAAATTTATTATATTAAAATTTGCCATGAAATATATGGCAATTAAATATACCCAAAGCATCGGAATGATACGAAAAAATCTCCTTACGTAAAATGCCGAGATAGATATATAATTTGTTCTTCTAAACTCCTGAAGAAGGCCTTTGCAAATAACGAATCCACTTATAACGAAAAAAATTCTAACCCCGATAGTTCCCCATTCCTCGATAAATGCGTAGTGATTTTGGTCCAGTTTAATCGTGGACTTGGTCAATAGGTGGGAAATTATCACGAGCGCGACGCATACCGTGCGCCACCCATCCAATATGCCTATTCTGGGCACAAACATGGCCGCTGCGGAGCTGACATCAGAAGGCGTTTTGTCGGCAGGCAGGCCTGTATTTGGCACAGAGACATTGAGTGCCAAATTAAATGGTCCGGTCATTCAGTCAGCCTTCTCTCGCCGTATGTTTTTGAAATTTATACTGACCAGTCAACCGAGGCAAGAATTCGGTCATGCCATCTGATAGCCTTCAAGCGCAAGGCAGTTTGGGATTCCGATTTAACTTACAAGATCATTTGAACAGCAATTGGGAACCGGCCCATATCGTCAGCGCGGCGGTCAGCCAGCGGATAACGTGTTCGGGCAGCCAGCGCAGCGCCAGCAGCGATCCGATCTGTCCGCCGATCACCACCGCGACCAGCAGCAGCACGCCCGACGACAGTGCCTCGCCAAACCGCGCCGGCCCCGCCTTGAGCAATTGCCCGGCGAGGCCGCTGACCGAATTGACCAGGATAAACAGGCTGGTGGTCGCCGCGATCCGGCGCGCGCCATCCCAACGCGAAAGATGGAGCAACGGCGCCAGAAAGATACCACCGCCGATACCCACCAGTCCGGCAAGATAGCCAAGTGGCACGACCGCCAGCGGCGCCCAGCGCGACAGCAGCGCCGGACGGCCCGACTTCTCTGCCGAGCGCGGCAGCAGCAGGGCGAGACCGGCAAAGATCAAACTAATGGCCAAGGTCAGCAGGAAGGCTTTTTCCCTGATCGGCGTCAACCCGCCCAGAAAGGCGAGCGGGGCCGCGATCAGCGAGAGCAGCAAGGCCTTGCGCCAGGGCATTTCGCTCGCGCGCGCGAACCGGATGCAGCTTCCGGTAACCACCAGAATGTTGCACGACAGCGAGATGATCGGCAGTACCGTGAAACTGGTGCCAGCCAGCGCAAGGAGCGCGTTATAGGTCGATCCGCCGCCGAAACCAACCGAGGCATAGAGCAACGCCGTGCCGAAAAATCCGAATGGCAGCCAGTCCATGCCCTATCCCCCCTGTGCCTCAGGCCGCGCCGTGGCAGTGCTTGTATTTCTGCCCTGATCCGCACGGGCAGAGCGCATTGCGTGACAGGCCCATATCGGCATAGGGATCGCCTCCGCCGGCCCCGCCTGCAACTGCGCCCGCACCACTGCCCAACACGCCCATCATTGCCGAGGCCCCCGGCGTAGTCGCCCGACCATCGCCTTCGAAGCCGCCGGCATCGATGTGGCCGGTGAGGAAATCGGGCAGGTCGGGCAAGTCAAAATCTGTCGCCGGCGGCATGCTCAACTCGCTGGTCGCCAGGATGCGGGTGACGTCCTCGCGGATGATGTCGAGCATGCGTTCGAACAGGCCGAAGGCTTCCTGCTTGTATTCGTTGATCGGCTGCTTCTGGGCATAGGCGCGCAGGAACACCACCTGACGCAGCGCATCGAGCGTGGCCAGATGCTCTTTCCAGTAGTGATCGAGCCGTTCAAGCAGGACGCTCTTTTCAACCTGGCGCCAGATCTCGGGATCGTTGCCGGTGCGCAGACCTTCGATCTTGGTGTCGGCCAGCGCGATCAGGCGCTCGGCAATGTCGTTGGGTTCGAGCCCGTCCTCGGCGAGCCAGTCGGCGATTGGCGGCTCGATGGCGAGTATCTCCTGCGACCGCTCGCGCAGGCCTTCCAGGTTCCATTGTTCCGGGTATGAGCCCGGCGGGCAGGCATCGCCGACCATGTTGTTTATCGTATCGTGGCGCATATCGACCACCACATCGTCGACCGACTCCGCGTCCATGATGTCGGCGCGCTGTTCGTAGATCACCTTGCGCTGGTCGTTCATCACGTCATCGTATTCGACGACCTGCTTGCGGACATCGTAGTTGCGCGCCTCGACTTTCTTCTGCGCGGTCTCGATTGCCTTCGAAAGCCATTTCGAGCCGATTGCCTCGCCATCCGCCAGATTTGAATTCATCATCTTGGAAAACAACGTGTCCGGCCCGAAAATGCGCAGGAGGTCGTCCTCCAGGCAGAGGTAGAAACGTGAAAGCCCCGGATCGCCCTGCCGGCCCGAGCGGCCGCGCAGCTGGTTGTCGATGCGGCGGCTTTCGTGGCGTTCAGTGCCCAGCACGAACAACCCGCCGGCGCTCAGCACCTGCTGCCGTTCCGCCTCAATCTCGGCGGCCATTTTGGCAATCACCGCATCGCGCTCGGGACCTTCCGGCATATCTGCCAATTCATCGTCGATGCGGAATTCAAGGTTGCCGCCCAGCTTGATGTCAGTGCCGCGCCCGGCCATGTTGGTGGCGATGGTGACGGCACCCAGCCTGCCCGCCTGCGCGACGATATGCGCTTCCTTCTCGTGGAAACGAGCATTGAGCACATTGTGCACCACGCCTTCCTTTTCGAGGAAATCGGACAGCAGCTCGCTCTTCTCGATTGACACTGTGCCGACCAGCACCGGCTGGCCAAGATCGCTTTGCAGCTTGATCCGCTTGGCAATCGCGCCAAACTTGTCGTGCGTGTTCTTGTAGAACTCGTCTTCCTCGTCGATGCGGCTCACTGGCACGTTGGTGGGGATGGAAACCACGTTCATCTTGTAGATGTCGAAGAATTCCGAAGCTTCCGTTGCCGCCGTGCCGGTCATGCCGGAAAGCGTGGGATACATGCGGAAATAGTTCTGGAAGGTGATCGAAGCCATCGTCTGGTTTTCGGGCTCGATCTGGATGCCTTCCTTGGCCTCGACCGCCTGATGCAGGCCATTCGACCAGCGCCGCCCGTCCATCATGCGGCCAGTGAACTCGTCGATGATCACCGCCTTGCCGTCCTTGACGATATAGTCGGTGTCGCGCTTGAACATGACCACGGCTCTCAGCGCCTGATCGAGGTGGTGAACGACCTGCGTGTTCTCGACATCATAGAGGTTCGAGCCGACCAGCAGCCCGGCTTCCTCCAGCTTGCGCTCGGCCCATTCCACCCCGTCTTCGGTCAGGGTGATATTCTTGGTCTTTTCGTCTTTCTCGTAAAGATCCTCGCTCAGCTGCTTCACCACCTCATCAACCGCGACATAGAGATCGCTCTTGTCGTCGGTCGGCCCGGAGATGATCAGCGGGGTGCGGGCCTCGTCGATCAGGATCGAGTCCACTTCGTCGACGATGGCATAGTTGAAAGGGCGGTGGACCATCTGGCCGCGTTCCTGCTTCATGTTATCACGCAGGTAATCGAAGCCAAGCTCGTTGTTGGTCGCATAAGTGATGTCGGAATTGTAGGCCTCGCGGCGTTCCTCTTCCGCCAGATTGGGCACGATCACGCCGACGGTGAGGCCCAGGAATGTGTATATCTGCCCCATCCAGTCGGCATCGCGCCGGGCCAGATAGTCATTGACCGTGACGACATGGACGCCCTTGCCTTGCA
>JANOBA010000213.1:0-18097 GCA_031411415.1 Novosphingobium sp. | reverse complement strand
GCGTACGCCGTGGCGGTTCAACTCGTCGATGGCGTCGGAAAAGACATCGAGCCCCTTTTCCATCACCAGCCGGCTGAGAAATCCGACCACAACTTCATCATCGCTTATGCCCTGCGAACGCCGCCATTCCATGTTGCGCCGGCCGGGGTGGAACAGATCGCGGTCCACTCCGCGTGACCAGATGCCGACGTCATAATTCATCCGCCGCTCGCGCAGCACTTGCGCCATGCTTTCAGACGGCGCCACCAGCGCGTCACAGCGGCGATAGAACCGGCGCAGGATGGCTTCGACTGCCGGCTCCAGCCACGACATGTTGTAATAGCGGAAATAAGTCTCGAAACGGGTGTGAACCGAGGCGAGCACCGGCAGGCCGCGCGCCCGCGCCCATGTCACCGCGCGGTGGCCCGAAACGTCGGGCGAGGAGACTTGCACGATGTTGGGCGCAAACTCCGCCAGATCACGGCGCACCCGCGTGGGCAGGCCCACCGGCAGGCGATAGTCGCCGCGCCCGGGAAAGGCGATGGAAGGCAGCGACACCAGATCGCCGGTGGCCGGGAAGGCGGGCTCGTCCACTGTGGGCGAATAGATCCGCACGGCGGCCCCCTCGCGCAGCAGATAGCCCGCCAGCCGGTTCAACGCCTGATTGGCGCCATCACGAACGTAGTTGTAGTTGCCGCTGAACAGGGCAATTCGAAGGTCTGAAGTCTGCATGCCAGCCGCGCCTTAGCGGCGACATGCAGACTTGGCGAGGGGGAGGCTCAATAGCGCCAGTTGTGCCGGTGATGCTGCCAGCCATAGCCATCATGCGGCCCACGCCAATCGCGGCGATATCCGCGCGGATAGCCATAGGACGGGCGCGCGTTATAGCGCGGATAGGAGCCGTAGTAATAGCTGCGGCGGGGATATGCGTCGCCGGCATAATAGTCGTCATCATCATCGTAGTAATAGTCACGGTCCCGGTCCCGGTCGCGGTCGCTCGAGGCAATCGCGGCGCCGAGCGCCAGCCCGATCACGCCCGCGCCGATGGCAATCGCGGCATCATCATTGCCGCCGCGCCGATCATTATAGCGGCCATCGCGCGCCGAGGCAGGGGCGGCCACGGCCATAGCCAATGCGGGGGCCAGTGCGGGCACCAGTGCCCAGGCGGCGGATTTGAGTTTCTTCAACAGCATGTAACAACCTCCCGAGTTGGGCTTGCCGAGTTATCCCCGCACGACTCGCCTTGAAAGCAAGCCATCAGGCCCCCGTGCGACTGAACCGGGCGTTAACCCTGAATCAAAGAGCACATGGCCCCGCCCGAAGGCAAAGACCATGCGCCCAGCGACCCTGCGGGGGCAGGATTCAGGTATCAGTAGCCGCGATAGCCACGGCGGTCGTAGTAGTTGTCGCCGCCGCGATAGCCGTCGTTGTTGCGATAGCTGTCCCCCCGGTATCCATCATTGCCGCGATAGCCGTTGCCGTAGCCATCCGAGCCGCGATAGCCCCCACCATTGTTGTATCCATCATCGTCGCAGGGCTGGCCGTCACGGTCATAGCGATGACCCTGGCGGTCCCAGTAATAGCCGTCGCGATATTGCCAGCCGCGGTTCTGATAGCGGTTGTGGTTCTTGTTGCCGCTCGATGCGATCAGCGCACCGATGGCAATGCCGACGATCCCGCCGATGATAGCCGCGCCTGCGGTGTCGCCGCCACGTTCATGGCCGCGATAGCCGCCGCCATAGTTGCCGGGATAGCCCTGGGCCATGGCGGGAGAAACCGAACCCAGCGTCATTGCGGTGAGGGCGGTAGCGAGTGCAATTTTGCGGATGCGATTGGTCATGGTTTGAACTCCTGCGGCGGCGGAGGAGAGCCTGATTGCCCGCCCGATTCGCTGCCTTGGGTTCAGGTTTAGGCGTGATTCGCTGAACGGATTTTGGCTGGAGCTTGCAGCATTTGTTCAGGTTCAGGTGTGGTTTGGTGAATGGAGCGGGGGTGCAGGGTGGCTATGATGGCACCGCGCCACCCTGCTGTCTTGGCCTCCAGCGTCAATCAAGCTCCAGCACATGAAAGCCGCTGGCGTTGCAGACCAGCCAGACCTGCGCGGGCTTGCGGCCGGAGCCGGCAATATAGCGGACATGGCCGGTGCAGACGTCTCCCGGCTTGAAATAGCCGATCTCGGTGGGCTTTGCCGGGTCACGCAAATCGGCAATGCGCAGGCCAGCCCACATGAAGTTGAACAGACCAAGCCGCGTGTCGCTGGCGCTGTCGACATCGTTGAAATGCAGTGCCGCAGTGCCCGCATCAGGCACGATGCCGCTGCTGCCGCCGGATGCAGCGCCGGGCGACGGGCAGTTTTCCGGCTTGTTCATCGCCAGCCGGAATTCGCCGGCAATAAACGGCCTGCGTTCATCGGCGATCTGGGTGAAGCGCGGCCATGTCCCCGGGCAACCGCCGAGTTCCGAGCCGCCGACCAGATAGGGGACGCCGCCGATGTTGGCCGGCATCACCGAATGCCAGCCGCCGCCGGGCATGGCGCTGATCAGCCGCAGCTTCGGGTCTGGCTTGTGGTCCACGAAATCGCTGTTGTCGAAAATGTAGATGCCGCCCCCATCGGGGCCGAGGGCGACCCGGTTGGGCGGGAAGGTCTTGATGCCTTTGTTGAGATCGCCGCCCAGCGAGGCGTTGACCCCGGCATAAACGCGGCGCCCGTCTGCGCTGAACGAGAGTTCGTGGGGAGCGAATTCAAATGCCGAGCCATCCGGCCGCGTCGCGCCGAATTTGCCCAGAAAGCGGGGGTGGGCCAGGTCCGATATGTCCATCACCTGCACGCCGCCCTTGCCATCGAACGGCGAGAGGTTGGTGCCATAGACGAGCATGCCATCGGGCGAGATGCGCACGGTGTGGGAATTCTCTGGCCACTGGACTTCGGCCATCAGCTTGGGATTGGCGCAGTCGGACAGGTCGTAGATGTCGAGCCAGGCGGGCTCACTGGCATGGGGATCATGTCCGCTAGAGGTGCCTGCGGCTGCCGGTCCGCCGAAATAGTTGGCAACCGCGAGGACCCTGCGGCCCGGCGCCTCGACCGCGTGGATGGCTTCGGCAGCGGACAGCGCGCCAGGCTCGCGCAGGATTTTGCTGAGCCGCGGCCGGCGCGGATTGCGCACGTCGATCACAGCAGTGCCGAGCAGCGCGGCATCGCCCTTCATCACGCCGATGATCGGGAAGGGGCCGCCTGTGCTGGAAACATAGGCACAGCGCCCGGCCCAGGCGAGCTGGACGTTGGAATCGCGCTCGCGGATAGCCTGATGGCCAATCCGCGTGACGCCCTTGGAATAGGGAACAGGCAGGACTACACCGGCCTCACTGGGCATGGTCTGGCCTTGCAGCCCCGGTTCCAGCCGGTCGCGCGCAATGGCCTGTCCGGCCATCAGCAGCGCGCCCGCGAACAGCGCGACTTTCTGCCCTATTCTCACCTCAGCACACCCGCTCTGCGGCCGCTTTCGCCGATGCGCAGCATGCGTGCGTCGCCCGCCGGGCAGGTCCAGTTCGCCCCGTCACGCAAGTCGCCGGTGCCTTTGTAGTGCGCCATCGCCGGGAAGGCGCAGAGCGGCATGGTGCGGCCCAGTGGCTTGCTATAGTCGGCGCTGATCGGCGTCGGTTGGAACAGGGTCGCGGTCAACGCATTGGGAGCCTGGCCCTTCTCCACCCAGTTTTCCATCGCCGCAATCGCATCGAAACTGCCCGGGCCGACCGGCTGGCCGCCGCCGCTGCAATGGGCAGTTCCCGGCAGCGCGAACAGCCGCACGTCATTCTGCAACCGGGCATATCCGCCCTTCACCTCGGCCAACTGCTTGTAGAGATTGACCGAGGTGAAGGGCGGCAGTTTTTCGTCACTGAAATTATGCCAGATCAGCAGCTTGCGGTTCTGGGCGATCAGGCGGTCATAATTTTCCGGGAAACTCCCGCTGCCGGTTCGCCAGACTGCGGCGACATGGCTGACTGCCGCGCTCGGCACGATCACCCGGAAATCGCGGATCGGCCCCGGCCCGCCCGCGCGGAACGAAATCAGCGAACGGGTCGAAATGCCGGGATCGTTGCGATAGCCGAAAACCTTGATCCCTGCATTGGCCAGCGGCCAGAGCCCGCCCTGCAGACCCAGCGATTCGGGCCAGGGGTCTTCGGCATCGGGGTTGGCCGGGGGAACCGACGGCGAAAAGCCGTTTTGCAGATTGCTGACCGAATAGCCCGGCCCCACCAGCCTGCCGCGGTCGTCAGTGGCCGCGGTAAGCACCACGCTCAGCGTTTCGATCTGCGCTTTCGAGAAGCATTGGCCGGCTGCCTCGCCGCCCTTGCAAAGCGGCAAGTCACGCTCGGGGCGAAAATTGCAGGCTGCCGGATTCTGGATCAGCCCGTCCTTGACGCCGTCGACCGTGTCGCATTGCGCCGTGACAGTGCGGTTGAACAGGTCGAGCAGCGGCTGCGAAATCCGCGCATCGGGCGCGCGCAGCGTCGCCAGCGAGGTGCCGGCGAGGTGGAACAGCCGGCCCTCCCATACGTAGGGCGATCCGGCGATGATCCCGTCGAATTCCTCTGGGAAATAGCTTGCCGCAACCAGCGCATCGCGCCCGCCGCCCGAACATCCGCTGAAATAGGAGCGCGCAATCGGCGCCGGAGCGCCAGCCTCGCGGGCATAAAAAGCGCTGGTGAACTGCTTGCCGAAGCGGGTGAGCACTTTGGAAGCGCGCCAGAAAAAGTCGGTGATCGCCTCGTCATCGACCTGGCCGGGACCTTTGATCGCCCAGGTGCCGCCGGTCATCACAGTATGGCCCTGATCTGTGGCGAAAGCAGCATAGCCCTTGCGCAGGATATCACCGGGCAAGCCTTGGTTGGTGATGGTGCTGGTGAACATCGCCGGATTGCTCACCGCGAATGTGCCGCAATGGCCGGAGCAGCCAAGCTGGAGATATTTGCCGTTCCAGTTTACCGGGAATGTGGCGAGGAAGTTGGCAGTCTTGCCGCTGGCCGGATTGGTCACATAGCTGCCGGTTACCTGGCAGAAGGCGGGCAGGCCCCCGGCGGCCGACGTGAAGCGCGTGCCGTCGGCAAAGAACGGTCCGGGCTGGTTGGCGATCCGGCCAGCCGTGGCGTGGGTTTTGAGCCCGTCAAGCATTGCCTGCACCGGACCGGGCGCGCAGCGAACTGCTAGCCGCGATTCCGGCTCGGCGGACTGCGCAGGTGTCTGGTGCGGCAGGCCGGCAAGCGTGGCTCCCGTCAACAGCACGGCGAGCGACGTTGATGCGATTGTCTTGTTCACGGTCATGGCGTTTCCTCTTTCAATTCTGCGCGCCGCTGTTGCTTGAGCACGAAGCGCTGGATTTTTCCGCTGGGGGTCTTGGGCAGGCTTGCCGCGAAGTGCACCCGGCGCGGGAAGGCGTGGGCAGCAAACCGGGTTTTGACCCATTGCTGGATGTCTTTTTCCAGCGCCGGTCCGGGCACATGGCCTTCGGCGAGCACGGCATAGGCCTCGATCAGCTCGCCGCGCACTGCATCGGGCACGGCGATGACCGCAGCCTCGATTACGGCAGGGTGGGTGAGCATCGCCGATTCCACCTCGAAAGGCCCGATGCGGTAGCCGGCCATTATGATCACATCGTCATCGCGTGCCGAGAAGTGGAAATAGCCGTCGCTGTCCTGCATCCCGGTGTCGCCGGTGATGTAGAACTGGCCGTCGGCGGAGAACTTCTCGGCTGATTTTGCGGGATCGCCTTCATAGCCCGCGAACCAGGCAAGCGGGCTGGCAGCGAGATCGATGGCAACCCGGCCTGCCGTGCCCACTGGGGCGCGGACATCGGCTTCGTTCTGGAGGATCACCGCACTCCAGCCGGGCATGGCTTGGCCCATCGAGCCTTCATGCAGGGGCTGGGCGAGCGCGGCGTGGTGATGATTGTTGATCAACATGCCCGCCTCGGTCTGGCCATAGTGATCGTGGACTTCGGTCCCCAGTGCGTCGCGGGCCCAGGCGTTGACTTCGGGCGTGAGCGGCTCGCCTGCCGACGAAGCTCGGCGCAGCGTCAGCGCTGACGGAATGCCCGATGACCGCAAGGCGCGGTAAACCGTCGGCGCGGCGGCGAAATTGGTGACCTGTTCACGTTCGAGCACCGCCAGAGTGCTCTCCGGCGTGAACCAGCCTTGCAGCAGGATGCTTCGCACGCCAGTCAGCATGGTGCCCAGCACGGCGTAATAGAGCCCGTATGCCCAGCCGGGATCGGCGGCGCACCAGTAGGTGTCGTCGCCTGCAATGCCGATGCCGAACTCCATGTAAGCATGGAACGAGGCCAGCGCCCGGATCGGCACGACAACTCCCTTGGGCGCGCCGGTGGTGCCTGAGGTGTAGATGTGGATCAGCGGCGCATCGCCGCCCAGCGCGGCGGCGGGAAAGCCGGGGTCTTGCGCCGCCATGAGAGGTCCGAATGCGAGCGCGCCGGGGCGGGCTGCTTCGGTGGTGATGACTTGCCACGCGGCATCGGCGGGAATGTCTGCGCCCGGCGCAAGCTTGGCCAGCTGGTCGCCGTCACACACCACGATTTTCGCGCCGCTGCCGCTCAGCCGCAGGGCAATTGCGGGCGCGGCAAAGGCGGTGAACAGCGGCACATGCACCGCGCCCAGCCGCCAGATGCCCATCAGCGCCACGATATAGTCGCGGCTCTTGCCCATCAGCGTCGCCACCCGGTCGCCCGGACGCAGGCCGAGCGCATGCAGCGCCGCGGCAAAGCGTTCTGAATCCGCCTTCAGATCGCCATAGGACAAATCGCGTGGCGTCAGGTCCGGCGCGATGATCCGGAAGGCGAGGGCCGCCGGATCGTAGTTATCGCACAGCAGCCCGGCCACGCAGGCATTGCCCGCGCCATAGCGCCCGAGCAATTGCCCGACCCGTGCTGCGCAATCGCTCATGCCGTCACGTGCATTCATAGCTCGTTGCCTTGTCTGGATCACTTCCAGGCAGCAATCGGGCCTTGCGGGGCCAGGCGCAATGCAGGCGCTGGGGGCGGGTCAGGGATGCGGCGTCCATCGGGTTCATGCCCTTGCTGCCGATAATGCTCTCAGGCGCGCGTCCGTTTTCCACCCATTGCTGGATCGCCATGCCCATGTGCCGCTCGGGGCTTTCGGTTTGCGCCGGCGTGCCCATGTGGCCGAAAGCCGAGGCGCCATTGCCGGCAAAGCAGTGCTGCATCTCGGGCACCATAAACAGCCGCACTGATTGCTTTGCACGCGGCCCGGAGGCGCGCAGGATATCGTTGTACATATCGATTGCCATGCCGGCAGGAATTGCTGGGTCCGCCCAGCCATGCCAGATCACCAGCTTGCCGCCGCGCGCAAAATAGCGGCGCATGTCGGGACTGGGGTCGAGATCGGCGGAAAGCGCTGCCCGCATCCGCGCAGGGTCCCGGTTCCAGTCGAAGCTGGCGACATCGGCAAAGGGCGGGTCGAAGAAGTCGGCCAGCGTGCCGCGCGCGAAGAAGATTGAACTCGGCGGGTTCTTGCCGCCGGTGAAGATCCAGCCCTCCCAGCCCGACTGCGGGACAGGATAGCCCTTAACCGAACCGGTGAAGCTGTAAGGCGCGACAATCTGCCGCCCGCGCCCGTCGCGCGGTCCGCGTGCGATCATTTGCAGCGCAGTCACCTGGGCCGCCGAGAAGCACTGCGGCGAGTTGGAGACGCCGCAGGCAAGCCGCGAAAAATCAGGCCGGCATTGGCGCGGGTCGCCGATCGAGTGATCGACCTGGCTATCGAGCGCATCGCACTGGCGGATTACTTCGGCGTCGATCAGCCCGGCCTGCTCTGGCCGCAGCGCGGCGCCGGGAGGGAGCTGCGCCTGCAGGGTCCAGATCATCGAAAAGATAAGGTCGGTCATCCGGGCGGCCGGCGCCCCGGCCACCAGCCCGTCATAGTCTTCCGGAAAACGCGATGCCTCAACCAGAGCCTGTCGTCCGCCGCCGGAACACGACATGAGATAGCTCTTGTCAGCCGCGCGGCCATAAAATCCGGCGATCAGGCGCTTGGCGTTGGCGGTCATCAGGTGAATACCGCGCCAGGCATAATCCCGCACTTTCTGGGGATTGCCTTTGGCCCATGAACTTTCCATGCCGAAGCCCTGATGGCCGGTATCGGTCGCGGCGGTGGCCTGTCCGGCCTTGAGCGCGGCGGACATCTCCCAATGGTTGATCATCCCGGCAAAGCCGCCGATGCCAATGCCGGAAAAGCGGCCATTCCAGCCATCGCGCGGCATCCACACCTCGAAACGAATATCCGATCCCGCCTCGGGCCTGATGCTGCCGGCGATGCGGCAAAAGGCGGGCAGCCCTGAAATCGGTGGGCCTTTGGCGGCTCCGGTGAAATCCGGCATGAAGGCATCGGGCACGATCTGATTGGCAGCCTGTATCCCGGCGCGGGTGATCGTGACATTTTCAAGTTGCAAACCGGACAGGGCGGCGCAGCGATCCTCCGGGCTGGTCGTTGCCGATGACTGGGCCCAGGCCGGGGCCACGAGCGGGGCGCCGGCTGCGAGACTTGCCAACAGAAATAGTGCAGCCAGCTTGTTCTTCCGCATCGTCTCACCCCTGTATCGCTTTGTTGCGAGCAAATGGAGCAGACTGAAACCGGGGCGGTAATTCCCATTTGGGAACATGCGCAGCCCGGCTAGGTTTTAGGCATCAGCGATCAGGCATCAGCCGTCAGGCGCCAGGGCGAGGATGCTGCCCATGATGATCCGCACCAGATCGGGCTGGCCCTTCGCCCCGGTCTTGGCAAATATCGCCTTGGAATAGGTCCGCGCGGATTCGACCGACAGACCTATTTCCTCCGCCGCTTCGGAAATGGTCTTGCCCCGGCACAGCGCCAGCGCCAGCTTGGCCTCGCTGGGCTTGAGCGAAAACAGTTCGGCGAGCTGGCTCTGCCGGTCGCTGGACGACCAGTTGTCGCCATGGACGTAGGCGATGACCGCCGTTGTCCCGCTGGCTGCCAGCGCCCTGTGCCGGGCAGGGACCAGCAGAATGTCAAACCAGGGATCGCCGCGCAGCTGGATTGCGCGCGGGCGGCTGAGTGGATCGGCCGCCATCTTTGCAAGGGCAAGATCAATCTCGCTCTGCCGTTCAGCCGGCCTTACCGCCATCCGCCCACGGGAATCGCGTGACAGCACATCGGACGTCATCAGCACGTGTTCGCCGAAGGGGTCCGTGCTTTGCACATAGCCGCCCGAGTCCAGGGCAATCCAGCCGAATTGCAGCCTGCGGGAGGCATCTCTGCCCATTTCGGCGGCAAACCTGTCCTGCTCGCGTGCCACATAATTTCGCAACACACCGCGCAGATGCGGAGTGATCTGATTGATCACCGCACACTCGGCCCGCGTGAAATCAGCCCCGCGGCGGACCACTGAGAGCCAGGCATCAATGCCGCTGGGCTCCTGGATGCGCATCTGGCGCACCGCAGTCACACCGAACGCATTGGCCAGTTCGGCAAAAAACGCGGGGTTCAGATCGAATTCGCGGTCCCGGATTTCAGACAGCGTATAGAGGCGGCCTTCAACGGACAGATTGCGGCGTGCCGTATTGTCGGGATAGCCGAACTGCTTGAAGCTATCGATCGCGTTCTCAACCGTGGCATCGCCGGCCAGCAGATAGAGCGCCTCGTCAATCGGGCCGTTCGGGGCCTGGCAGATCAGGGTGGCATAGTCGGCCCCGACAGCCTGCCGCAGACCTTCGAGAAAGCTGCTCCAGAGCGGCGTTTCAAACGGTCCGTCGAGCAGGGCCAGGGCCAGCGAATTGATGATCGGAGTCAAGCGTTCGCTCCCGCTTTGCGCAAAGGTGAGTTCCCAAATGGGAATACCCTATGCGATGAAACCTGTCTAGAAAGTTGGTCAGGCCAGTTGCGACAAGCGGCGGCTTTGCTTTTTCAGGGTTTCAAAATGGGAGGGATTACCATGCGCACCAACCTCAGACTCGTTGCATCCATCGGGGTCAGCCTGCTGGCCCTGTCCACACCCGCTTTGGCGCAGGATGCTGCCGATGGCGAGAAGGACTCGGATATCGTCGTAACCGGCACGCTGGTGCGCGGCATTGCCCCGGCGGGGACTTCGGTCGTCGGCGTGACGAAGAAGGATATCGAATCTTCCAGCGCGACCACGGTCACTGAACTGCTGACAGACGTTCCGCAATTTGGCGCGTTCAACGATCTGCAGACGATTTCGGGCGGCGGCAATTTTGTCACCACCAACCGTCCGAACCTGCGCAACCTGCCCGGCTTCACCACCACCGGCACCTCGGCCACCCTGCTGCTGATCGACGGCCACCGCGTGGTCGGCATGGGCATCGCCTCGACGACGCCTGACGCCGATTTCGCGCCTCCCGGCATTATCGAACGTGTCGACATCATGCCCGATGGCGGTTCGGCGCTCTATGGTTCGGATGCTGTGGCCGGTGTGGTCAATTTCATCACGATGAAGCGCTTCAATGGCGTAAAAGCCGATGCCCGCTATGGCTTCGGCAAGCAGTATCACACGTTCGATGCCAATGTGACAATCGGCAAGGAATGGGACACCGGTTCGATCTGGGCGTCATATAACTACACCGAAAATTCGCAGATCTTCGGCCGTGACCGGGCATACAATTTCACCGCGCCGTCGCTGGTCGCCGGAACTTCGGTGCTTTCGCTTGAATGCCCCAAGGCCAACGTCAACGTTGGCGGCATCGCCGTTCCCGGCAATCCCTTTGGCCCGGCCCCAGCCAATGCGCTCTATGCCTCGCCGGTTTCGGTCGCCACCAGAGGAACCGCCAACCAGTGCGATCTGACTGACGAAGCCGGGATGTATCCCGAGCAGAAGCGGCATTCGGTCTATGCCGGGTTCAACCAGCAATTGGGTGATAATGTCGAGCTGGACATCCGGGCCTTCTATTACAAGAAGGATTCCGAGTTTTCGCTGGGTCAGTTTTCCAGCTCGGTCAATATCGTTTCTGCCGCTGCCCTGGGTGCATTTGGTCTGGCGCAGTTCGGTTTCACTTCCAGTCCATTCCGTGTCAGCCCGACTGGCTATTTCGCTGAAACGCAGGCAGTCAACTATGCGCTCGGCTCCAACAATATCAGCATCCAGAACGTCGGCCTTGATGCCTGGGGCATCACCCCTACCATCACTGCGAACCTGGGCAGCAATTGGCGTCTGAAGGCGCTGATCGGCTATAGCGGAAGCACATCTGAGCAGATTTCCACCCGCCTGGCACCGATCGGCACCATCGTTCCGCTCGTCGCTTCGGGTGAGTTCAATCCTTATGATGCTGGCAACACGCCTGCGGCAACAGTCGCCAAGCTCACCAATTGGGAGACTTACGGCCGCGCCAAGCAGACTCAGTTCAATGCGCGCGCCATCGTCGATGGCGATCTGTTCGAAATGCCCGGCGGCGCGGCAAAGCTGGCGTTTGGTGCGGAATATGTCCGCGAAACCTATGAAAGCCGCAAGGGCGATACCATCCCGGCAAACTTCCTGAGCATTCCGCAGTTCAAGCAGTCTCGCAATGTATCGTCGGTGTTCGGTGAAATCGTTGCGCCGCTGATCGGCGGCGAGGGGCCTTCGCTGACAGTTTCGGCGGCGGGCCGTTATGACCACTACAACGATTTCGGCGGAACCTTTAATCCCAAGGTCGGCCTGACGTTCAAGCCGGTTGACGGGATCAGCATCCGCGGCGCCTGGGGCAAGAGCTTCGTCGCGCCCAGTCTGGCGGACAACTTTGTTGCCGATCCGACGGCCCTGAACTGGATCGACGGTGCAACGCTGAACTTCATTGCTCCGCCAAACGTGCTGGCGGCGAATGGCTTCCCGGCAGTTGCCGGCAACCAGAAGATCATGTTCCTGCTCGGCTCCAGTCCGGGGCTGAAGCCGCAGAAGGCAACAACCTGGTCGGTCGGGCTTGATGTTGAGCCCACCGGCGTTCCGGGTCTGAAGGCCAGCGCGACTTACTACAACATCACCTACACAAACATCATCCAGCTGGTTCCGTTCATCAACCAAAACCAGTTCTTCTCGGTGTTTGCGCCGATTGCCTTTACTCGCAATCCCACTCAGGCGCAGATTGATGCGATCACCAGCACGGCCGGATCGACGGTTGGCGCGCCTTGCGCACCGCAGCCCTCATGCGTCTATGGCATCCAGGATGTGCGCAAGCGCAATCTGGGTGGGTTCAAGCAGGACGGTATCGATTTTACGTTCGATTACCGCACGGACACCAACTTCGGCGCCGTGGATTTCAGTTTCGGCGGCACCCGGGTGCTCCACCAGAAGAACCAGCCGACCAGTGCGCTGGCCTATGTTGCGGAAAATACCATCAGCAAGACCAAGCTGCGCAGCAGCATTGGCGCTGATATCGGCCAATTCCGCGCGCAGGCAGTGTGGAACTATCGCAGTGGCTGGAAGCTGGACGTTCCCGTCGGCCTCGGCAGCCAGACCACGGTTGGCAGCTACAGCACCTTCGATTTGTTCTTCAAATACAACCTGGGCGGCGAAGGCGCGCTGGCAAACACGGCTTTGACTGTGACGGTCAACAATGTGTTCGACAAGTATCCGCCGATTTACACTGGCGGTGATATTGTCCGCAACCAGTCCGGCTTCCGCAACGGCAACACCGTTGGCCGTCTGGTGCAGGTTGGCTTCTCAACGAAGTTCTGACCCTTCCGGCCTTCTGGGCCAACTGCACGGCCCGGTCAGCACGCAAGCGCTGGCCGGGCCGTTCGCTTGTTTAACAAGACAGACAGGAGACGAAGCCATGATCCTTGAGCGCGCGGAAATCATCATCAAGCCGGGCATGATGGCGCAGTTTCTCGCAGTGCTGCGCAGCGAGGCTTTGCCGCTGACTGCTGAATTTACCGGCTGCCTGTCGTTCAGGGCGCTGCATGGACTGGAAGATGCCGATTCGGTCATGTTGCTGGCTGAATGGGAATCGCTGGAAGCCCATCTTGCCTCGCGGCCTGAGCCGGCGCACGTCCGCTTCCGCGAGATCGTTCTGCCGTTTACTGCAGGCGCCAAGCCAACGGTGCATTTCTTGCCGGTCTAGCGTTCTGCTGCAAGCCTGGCCGCAGAAGGATCTTTCAGGCGGCCGAGCGGCAGGGCAGGTCAGGCCGCCTCTTTCTTCCGCCCGGCCTTCTTGCGGTCGTTCGGATCGAGCAGCGCCTTGCGCAGGCGGATTGATTTCGGCGTCACTTCAACCATCTCGTCGTCGTCGACATAGGCGATGGCCTGTTCCAGCGTCATCACCTTGGGCGGGGTGAGGCGGATGGCGTCGTCCTTGCCCGAGACGCGGAAGTTGGTCAGCTGCTTCGACTTCATCGGGTTGACCTCGAGGTCATCTGGCTTGGCGTTTTCGCCGATGATCATGCCTTCATAGAGCGGAGTGCCGACGCCGACGAAGAGGATGCCGCGCTCTTCCAATGGGCCCAGGGCATAGGCGTTTGCCTCGCCCGCGCCGTTGGAGATCAGCACGCCGTTCTTGCGGCCTTCGATTTTGCCTTTGTGGGGGCCATACTTTTCGTAAAGCCGGTTCATGATGCCGGTGCCGCGCGTATCGGACAGGAATTCGCCGTGATAGCCGATCAGGCCGCGGCTGGGGGCGGAGAAGGTGATGCGGGTCTTGCCGCCGCCCGAGGGGCGCATGTCGGTCATCTCGCCCTTGCGGATCGCCATCTTTTCCACGACGGTGCCAGCGTATTCATCGTCAACATCGATCACGACGGTCTCGTAAGGCTCGGTACGCTTGCCGTTCTCGTCCTCGCCATAGAGCACGCGGGGGCGGCTGATGCCGAGTTCAAAGCCTTCACGGCGCATAGTTTCGATTAGCACGCCGAGCTGCAATTCGCCGCGGCCGGCGACTTCGAAGGAGTCCTTGTCGGCAGATTCAGTAACGCGGATGGCGACGTTGCTTTCGCCTTCGCGCTCCAGACGGTCACGGATCATGCGGCTGGTCACCTTGGTGCCTTCGCGGCCGGCCATCGGACTGTCATTCACGGCAAAACGCATCGACAGAGTCGGCGGATCAATCGGCTGGGCGTGGAGCGGTTCGGTGACGCTGGGGTCGGCAATGGTGTTGGAGACAGTCGCCTGGGTCAGGCCGGCGATCGAGATGATGTCACCGGCACGGGCTTCGTCCACCGGAACGCGCTCAAGACCGCGGAAGGCCATCAGCTTGGAGGCGCGGCCAGTCTCGACAATCTTGCCATCGTTATCGAGCGCATGGATCGGCGAGTTCACCTTGATCGTGCCCGACTGCACCTTGCCGGTCAGGATGCGCCCAAGGAAGTTGTCGCGATCCAGCAGGGTGACGAGGAATTTGAAAGGCCCGTCGAAATCGGCTTCGGGGGCGGGCACGTGTTCGACGATCTTTTCAAACAGCGGCGTCAACGTGCCGGCCCGCAGCGATGGGTCTGCGTTGGCATAGCCATTGCGACCCGAGGCATAGAGCACGGGGAAATCAAGCTGCTCGTCGGTCGCTTCGAGGCTGACGAACAGATCGAACACTTCGTCGAGCACTTCCTGGATGCGCTCGTCAGGGCGATCGACCTTGTTGACCACGACAATGGGCTTGAGGCCCAGCGCCAGCGCCTTGCCGGTGACGAATTTGGTCTGCGGCATCGCGCCTTCGGAGCTGTCGACCAGCAGAATCACGCCATCGACCATGCTGAGAATGCGTTCCACCTCGCCGCCGAAGTCGGCGTGTCCCGGCGTGTCGACAATGTTGATATGCGTGGTGACGCCAGCGGCGTCTGCCCACTCAACGCTCGTGCACTTGGCCAGGATGGTGATTCCACGTTCCTTTTCCAGGTCGTTGGAATCCATCGCGCGTTCTTCGATGCGCTGGTTTTCGCGAAAAGTGCCGGATTGGCGGAACAGCTGGTCAACCAGCGTGGTCTTGCCGTGATCGACGTGGGCGATAATGGCGATATTGCGCAGCGGAGCGGGAGCGGACATCGGGACTTTCCGGTAAATGCAGGCCAGGCCGGTAAATGCAGGGCAGGGCCTAGGGCGACAGGGGGCCAGAGCGAAACTGGGATTGCGCATGTTGCAGCGCAACACGGCGCGGCGCCTAGCCCATATGCGCCGCTTGGGCAAGGACTGTGCGCGCCGCTCAGCTGTGAGAAACTGTGTCTCCAAGGCCACAGTTAATCTTTGCCGGTGATATCCTGCCAATTACCATTTGCGCCCAGAGCCTGCGATTCTTATTGTCATCGCTGTAAGGTTCGCAAAAAAAATTAAATTTGGGAGTGACTGCCCCGGCTCCGCAAAGGGCCGGATGCGTGTCTCCCCGCAGCAGGGACACATAAACATGGCCTATTCCGCTTGCAATTCTCCCCTTCGCGCCAAGCGCGCCGCTTTCTGGACCGGAGCCGCCGCACTGGCGCTGATCTCCCCCGCCATGGCGCTCGCACAGAGCGCTGACGAAGCTCAGCCGGCGGCTGACGCTGCGGCTGACGAAGCCTATACCGGCAACGAGATCATCGTCACCGCAACCAAACGTGAGCAGACGCTTCAGGAAGTGCCGGTGGCCGTTTCGGTGACCACGGCCCAGACGATCGAACGTGCACAGATTCGCGACATCAAGGATCTGGCCAGTGTGGTTCCCTCACTGCGCGTTACCGAGCGGCAGAATTCGGCAAATGCCAGCTTTCTGATCCGCGGCTTTGGCAACGGTGCGAACAATGCCGGTATCGAGCCATCGGTCGGCGTATTCATCGATGGGGTCTATCGCTCGCGTTCGGCGGCATCGATATCCGATCTTCCCGATATTCAGCGCGTCGAAGTGCTGCGCGGACCGCAATCAACCCTGTTTGGCAAGAATGCGTCGGCTGGCGTGATCTCGATCGTCACCCAGCTGCCCAAGTTCACGTTCGGCGGCAATGTCGAAGCAAGCTATGGCAACTACAATGCACTGGTGCTCAAGGGCATGGTAACCGGGCCGCTGTCCGAGACTGTCGCGGTGAGCGTGGCGGCCGGTTATAACAAGCGCGATGGCTACAACACCAACCTGGCCACCGGCGGCAAGATCAATGATCGTAACCGCTGGTTCGTTCGCGGTCAGCTGTTGTTTCAGGGGGATAGCGGCCTGAAGGTCCGCATCATCGGCGACTACAACAAGATCGACGAAGTGTGCTGCGGCGTGTTCAGCGTGCAGACGGGCCTGGCGACCTCGGTTCTGCTCAGCCCGTTGATCAACGGACGGGTCAATGCACCGGGCGACCTGTTTAAGGACACGCTTTATTTCAACTACGATCCGACCAACAAGATCGACAACTACGGCGTCTCCGGCCAGATCGACTACGAATTCGGGCCGATGACCCTGACTTCGATCACGGCCTATCGCCGCAGCAAGACCGCGACCAATTTCGACACCGATTTCACCAGCGCTGACCTGCTGCGCGGCGCCAATATCGGTCGCACCGACCTCAAGACCTTCACCCAGGAAGTGCGGCTCTCGGCCAATTTCGTTGACCGGGTGAACGTGCTCCTCGGAGGCTTCTATTTCAACGAGAAGGTCGATCAGGGCACCAATGTGGTTTGGGGTGCCAACGCGCGTACCTTTGCCGATACGCTGGTGCGCTCGCTTACGGGCGGGGCTCAGAGCATTCCCGCACTTGAGGGCTTGTTTGGTACGCTGACCGGCAATCCGGCCCGCTATACCGGCCAGTTTTATGCTGCCGGTCAGGGCTTCACCGAAAATGATACGCTGAAGGACGAGAACTTCTCCATTTTCGGCCAGGTTGATTTCAAGGTCACTGACCGCCTGACGCTGACCGGCGGGGTCAACTATACCAATGACAAGAAGCGCTACAGCGTCAATCTGGTGTCGACTGATGTCTTCGGCGCGCTTGATCTTCCGGCGCTGCGCAATGCCGCGACCAATGCCGGTATCGCCCAGACTATCGGCGGCATTCTGCAGGTGCCGGGCGGTTTTGCCAGTGCCGCGCAGATCGGCGCCTTTGCTGCCGGAAACTCGGCGCTTTTCGCGCAAATCCAGGCCGGCGCGTCCAATGCGACGGCGGGGCTGCTCGGCTTGAAGCCGTTGCAATTCATCATACCGATCCTGAACATCCCCAACGCGGTCGAAAATGGCCGCACGGCTGATGACAAGTTCACCTACACCGCGCGGCTGGCCTTTGATGTCAGCGATAGCATCAATACCTATGTCAGCTATTCGACCGGCTACAAGGCGAGCTCGATCAACCTCTCACGCGACAGCCGCCCGCCGGACAATCTGGCAGCGGCGATCAATGCAGCCGGAATTGCTGTGGTCAATCAGACCTATGGCACGCGTTCGGCCGCGCCTGAAAACTCGTCGGTCATTGAAGCCGGGCTCAAGGGTAGCTGGCGCAACGCATCGTTCAACCTTGCGGTGTTCCATCAGTCGATCAAGGGCTTCCAGTCCAACATCTTCACCGGCACCGGGTTTTTCCTGGGCAGCGCCGGCAAGCAATCGGTGCGCGGGTTCGAGATCGACGGCATGTTCCGCCCGGTTCCAGGCCTGAGCCTGTCGGGCGCGCTGACGTATCTCAACCCCAAATATGACGATTACAAAAAGTCTGCCTTTGGCGATGCTTCTGGCACCCGTCCGTCTGACATTCCGGCGGTTTCGTTCACCGTTGGCGCCGAATACGAGCATGAACTGGCCAATGAAGCCCGCATCATTGCCCGCGCCAGCTTCCACCATGAATCCAAGGTGCAGGTGGTCGAGGGTCTGCCAAACTTCAATACTACCAATCCGACAACGGGCGCGATCAATTACCAGCCCGGCCTCGATGCCGCCAAGCCCTACACCCGTGTAGAGAACCAACTCGATGCATCGCTGACTTATGCGATGAAGAGCGGTCTGGAAGTCGGTGGTTCGTTCAAGATCATCAATGGGCAGTTGGATGCGATTTCCATTCACTTCCAGAAGAATCCCGGAATTCTGGTTGCCAATGGGATCATCAACATTTACTCAATCGACGGTAGCGTCGAGGGACTCTCGAACCTGGAGAAATTCAAGCTGTCGGCAACTGTCAAAGCGACTGTCGGACCGCAGGTCTCGTTTGCCGGGAAGTCTTATGCCGT
>JANOBA010000212.1:0-19837 GCA_031411415.1 Novosphingobium sp. | reverse complement strand
GGTGCGGCGGCGGCCGAGTATGGTGTCCTCGGCATAGTCCTTGCGCAGATTGGCAAGATCGCGCTTCAGACGGGTGCGCTGACGGGCCGGGTTTTCGAGCAGCTTTTCCAGCTCGTCCTTCTCGGCGAGCAATGCGGCATGCTCGGTGCGCAGCTCCATCTCTTCCAGCTTGCGCAAGCTGCGCAGCCGCATGTTGAGGATCGCCTCGGCCTGCCGGTCGGTCAGGGCAAATTCGGCCATCATCAGCACCTTGGGCTCGTCCTGGGTGCGGATGATCTCGATGATCCGGTCGAGATTGAGGTAGGCAATGATATAGCCTGCGACGAGTTCCAGCCGGGCGGCAATCTTGTCGAGCCGGTGCTGGCTGCGGCGCAGCAGTACTTCGATCTGGCTCTTGATCCATTCCTGGACCAGCAGTTTCAGGCTGAGCACGCCGGGGGTGCGGTTCTCGTCGAGCACGTTGAGGTTGAGGCTGAAGCGGCTTTCAAGGTCGCTCAGCCGGTAGAGCGATTCCTTGAGCAAGTCCGGATCGACATTGCGGCTCTTGGGGATGAGCACGAGGCGAATCTTCTCGTCGCTCTCGTCGCGCACGTCCTCAAGAATCGGCACTTTCTTGTCGTTTATCAGCGCGGCGAGCTGCTCGATCAGCTTGCCCTTCTGAACCATGTAGGGGATTTCCGAGATGACCAGCTGCCACTGGCCGCCGCCCAGCCGCTCAATCCCCGCATTGCGGTCGGCCTCGTCGTTGCTGTCGGCCGCGAAATAGCGCGCACGCACGCGGAAGGCGCCCTTGCCGCAGGCATATGCCGCCGAGATCGCCGCGGCCGAATCGACGACGACGCCCCCGGTTGCAAAGTCCGGTCCCTTGAACAGCTGCATCAGCTCGTCATGCGTGGCGTGGGGATTGTCGATCAGCAGCAAGGCTGCATCGATCACTTCGGCGGCGTTGTGGCTGGGGATGGAGGTCGCCATACCGACCGCAATGCCCATCGCCCCGTTGGCGAGCAGATTGGGGAACAGGCCGGGGAAGATTTCCGGCTCTTCGTCCTCGCCGTTATAGGTCGGGTGATAGTTGACTGTGCCGTCATCCAGCCCCGCCATCAGCTGAATCGCGGTCTTGGTCAGGCGGGCTTCGGTGTAGCGATAGGCGGCGGCGTTATCGCCGTCGATATTGCCGAAATTGCCCTGCCCTTCGACCAGCGGATAGCGCAGCGAAAAATCCTGCGCGAGGCGGACCATGGCATCGTAGACTGACTGATCGCCATGCGGGTGATACTTGCCGATGACATCGCCGACGACGCGCGCCGATTTCTTGAAGGCATCGGTGGGGTTGAGCTTCAATTGCCGCATCGCCCACAGCAGGCGGCGGTGGACCGGTTTCAGCCCGTCGCGCAAATCCGGCAGCGAACGCGCGGTGATGGTGGACAGCGCATAGACCAGATAGCGCTCCGACAGCGCGCTATCGAAGGGCGCATCGACGATGGCATCGAAGGGATCGGGTTCAGTAACGTCTGTGACCATGGCGTGGCCCTAGCAGGCAGGTCAGGGCTACTCCATGCGGGCTAACGGGTTTTGCGCAGGGGTTTTTTCACTCCACCCGGAAAGGGGCTATGAAAGGCCGGGACGACACATCAATCCAGCGAGGCCCCCGGCATCGGCGGCACCGGCTGCGGCGGGATACCGGCATCATCCTCATGCACCTCGACCAGCCCGCGACCAACGTGGCTGTGGCTGCGGCTATAGGCAAAGTAGACCACCAGGCCGACGACCGCCCAGACTGCAAACAGCTCCAGCGTGTACCACGACAGGCTGAAAAACAGATAGATCGAGCCCAGCACCGCCAGCGGCGCAACCACATTCACCGCCGGGGTTCGGAACGGACGGTGGCGGGCAGGATCGGTCCGGCGCAGCACGATCACCGCGATTGCCACCATGGCAAAGGCAAACAGCGTGCCTGAATTTGAAATGTCAGCCAGCGCGCCCACCGGGAAAAACGCCGCGAACAGCGCCACGAACACCCCGGTTATCATGGTGATAACATGCGGCGTCTTGAAGCGCGGATGCACCGAGGAGAGCACCTCGGGCAGCAGGCCATCGCGGCTCATCACGAAGAAGATGCGGGTCTGGCCGAACATCATCATCAGCACCACCGAAGGCAGCGCCAAAATCGCCGCGAGGCCAACGAGATTCCCGATCTGCGGATAGCCGATGGCGCGCATGGTCCAGGCCAGCGCTTCCTTGGAGCAAACGACAACTTCGCTCACCTGCGCCGCGCAGGCAGCAGTCATTTCCACGCTACCCGGCGCGATGCCCTTGCCGGCCGCATCGACCAGCGGCTGCGCGCCAACGCTGCCGATCACCCCGGAAGCCACCAACAGATAGAAAATTGTGCAGATACCAAGGCTGCCGATCAGGCCGATCGGCATGTTGCGTTGCGGATTCTTGGTTTCCTCTGCGGCTGTGGAAACAGCATCGAAGCCGACATAGGCAAAGAAGATAGACGCCGCCGCCGCCGAAATCCCGTTAAAGCCGAGCGGGGCGAAAGGGATGAACTTGTCCGTGTTGAGCACCGGCAGCGCCAGCACGACAAACACCGTCAGCGCCGCGATCTTCACGCAGACCAGAACGGCATTGAACATGGCACTTTCCTTGGTGCCGATCACCAGAAGTGCGGTCACCAGCAAGGCGATAATCATTGCCGGCAGATTGATCGTGCCACCCGCCGAGGGGCCATTGGCGAGATCGTGGGGAATGACGATATTGGGCAGGAAGCTGGCATAATCGCCCATATGGGCCAACATGCCGGTGAAATAACCCGACCAGCCAACCGCCACCGCGCCCGCCGCGACGGCATATTCGAGCACCAGCGCCCAGCCGACCATCCAGGCCAGCATCTCGCCCATCACGGCATAGCTGTAGGTGTAGGCAGAGCCCGAAACCGGCACCATCGAGGCCATCTCGGAATAACACAGCGCCGCCACCGCACAGACCACGCCCGCAATGATGAAACTGAGCAACATGCCCGGTCCGGCCTTCTGCGCGGCTTCTGCCGTCAGCACGAAAATCCCGGTGCCGATGATCGCGCCGACCCCCAGCATGGTCAGCTGGAAGGCACCCAGCGAGCGATGCAGCCCCTTCTTCTCCGCCGTCGCCAAAATGGCGTCCAGCGTCTTCACCCGGCCGAACATGCGCGAACTCCCCAGTTCCCTGAATAATCAAGCGAAGCTAGCGGCATGCGCCGGATTGGCAAGAGGCGAAAGCCTCCCCTTCCCCAGCTTGCCGCCAGCCGCTAGAAGCCTTCCCCATGTCCACCACTTTCCAGCTCGACACCGCGACCAGCCGCGCCAACCCCACCCCGTCGCCGATGAAGCGGCTGACTGTGCCCGCGATCCGCAGGCGCAAGGTCGACGGCGTCACTGCCGAACCCATAGTCATGCTGACAGCATACACCGCGCGGCAGGCGCAATTGCTCGATGCGCACTGCGACCTGCTGCTGGTCGGCGATAGTCTCGGTCAGGTGATTTATGGCCTGCCATCCAGTGTGCCGGTGACGCTCGAGATGATGGCGGCGCATGGTGCGGCGGTGGTGCGCGGCTCGTATCATGCGGCGGTGCTGGTCGATATGCCCTTCGGAAGTTACGAGGTTTCCCCTCAGCAAGCTTTTGAAAATGCTGCACGGTTACTCAAAGAAACCGGCTGTGCGGGGATCAAGCTCGAAGGCGGACAGGCCATGGCCGAAACGGTTGCATTCCTCACCCAGCGAGGCATTCCGGTGATGGGCCATGTTGGCCTCACCCCGCAGGCCGTGAATGTGCTCGGCGGTTATAACGCGCGCGGGCGCAGCGATGCCGAGGCCAAGAAGATCGTTGCCGATGCGAAGGCGCTGGATAGCGCCGGGGCCTTTGCGATTGTCATCGAGGGCGTGGTCGAACCGATCGCCATCGCTGTCACGAAGGCCGTCGCTTGCCCAACCATCGGCATCGGTGCCTCGGCCCAGTGCGACGGGCAGGTGCTGGTCACCGAAGACATGCTCGGCATGTTCGAACGCGTGCCGCGCTTCGTGAAACGCTATGAGGCGATTGCCGAAACTATTTCTGGGGCGGCGGAGAAATATGCAGCGGAAGTGCGCTCGCGAACATTTCCCGGAGAAGAGCAGACCTACCAGCCAAAATAAAGAGGGACTGTCCCTATTTATTGGGCCCTATTTATTGGGCCCTATTTATCGCCCACCATCCGCACTGGCGCCGCCGGCGTGGCTGAAAAGCGCGGCGCGGGTGCGGGCTGGATCACGCCGCCTGCCGTGATGAAAGTCCCGCGTGCGACATTGTGTGGATGCTGCGGGGCTTCGCTCAGGCTGAGCACCGGGGCAAAGCAGATGTCGGTGTTTTCCATCACCTCGCACCATTGATCCCGGGTCCGGGTCAGAAAGATCGCCTCCAGACGCGCCTTGAGACCGGGCCAAAGGGCGGAATCGTTCTGCCGGGCAAATTCGGCGTCGTCGGCTAGGCCCAGCTTGTCCAGCAGGATCGCATAGAACTGCGGCTCGATCGAACCAATGGCAACCCATTTGCCGTCGGCGGTCTCGTAAGTATCATAGTATGGTGCGGCGCCGTCGAGGATGTTGGCACCGCGCTCGTCGCGCCACATGCCGGCATTATACATCGAATAGATCATAGCGGTGATCATCGCGGCGCCGTCGACCATCGCGCAGTCAACCACCTGCCCCTTGCCGGTGCTGCGTGCCGATAGGATTGCGGCGAGCACGCCAAAGGCCAGCATCATGCCGCCACCACCATAGTCGCCCACCGCATTGGTCGGTGCCGCCGGCTTGCCACCCTTCGGGCCATAAGTGTGCAAGGCGCCCGAGAGTGCAATGTAGTTAATGTCGTGTCCGGCGAGCGGCGCCTTAGGGCCTTGCTGGCCCCAGCCGGTCATCCGCCCAACCACCAGCCGGGGATTGCTCTCCAGCAGCCTGTCGGGCGCCAGCCCCATGCGTTCGATCACACCGGGGCGGTAGCCTTCGATCAGAGCATCGGCATCGGCGAGCAGCGCACGCAGCTGCGCCAGGTCGGCGGCATCCTTGAGGTCAAGCTCGATCACCTCGCGGTTGCGGGCGAGAATGTCTTTCCGGCCAAAATCGGTGAGCGCCGCAGCCCAGCCGCGCCGCTCGACGCGGATGACCCGCGCGCCGTGATCGGCCAGCATGGTGCCGGCAAACGGCACCGGGCCAATGGCGGCCAGTTCGATGACCGTAATCCCGTCCAGGGCGCCCGCCATGCTCTCCACTCCGCCAGTTGTGGCAAGCCAATTGCCCGAGGCGGCGGGGCTTGTCGAGCGCTCAGGCGCCCAGCTTGGCCGCTTTCGCCAGCAATGCCCGAACATCGCCAGGCTGCTGTTTGAGCGCATCGAGGCTCATCCCCCATGCTCTGGCGGCCGCGCCATTAGCGGGTTGCAGGCGATAGGCGGCGCGGGCGCTGGCCTCGGCGGCGGCGGCATCCCCGACGTGCAACTGGGCCAGAGAGAGATCGCTGAGCAACCGCACATCGCCCTCGCCGCCGTTCGCCCGCAAAAATTCGAGCAGCACCCGCGCGCGCGGCCAATCGCCCTTTGCCGCCGCTTGGGCAGCCACCATGCGCGCGGCCCGCCGGCTGGACGGGCTCGCTGCGAGATAGCTCTCGGCCAGCAAGTCCGCCTCTGCGCCCTGACCCGCCAGCACCATTGCGCCTGCCATCCGCGCCATCAGGCTCTCGGGCATGCGAATACGCGCGGCGAGCCGGTAGCGCTCG
Source organism: Novosphingobium sp. (assembly GCA_031411415.1). GTDB lineage: Bacteria > Pseudomonadota > Alphaproteobacteria > Sphingomonadales > Sphingomonadaceae > Novosphingobium. The sequence goes on along the minus strand of JANOBA010000212.1, from coordinate 14,051 downwards.
AGCGCGGCCACGCCATTGCTCAGCGCCAGCTGGACATCGCCTGCTTGCGCCTGGCTGGTGGCCGAGCCGGGACTGGCGCGGCGCAATTGCTCGGCCTGCGCCTCGGCCTCGCCCAGCCTTGCCGATGCCAGTAGTTCGCCAACCGGAATATTTTCCGGGACTGCGGCAAATGGCCGGTCAGCGGATCGCGCGGCGCGTTCCAGCAATGGCAGCGCGAGATCACGTTCGCCCAGCGCCTCATGCGCGCGGGCAACCAGCGTCAGGATATGCGGTGAGGCATCGCTGCGCGCAGCAAGGCCGGCAAAGCGCTCGATAACGGTGCGATGATTGCCTGCGCCGTAATAGGCCCGCGCGAGCAATCCCTGCGCCTCGGCGTTGGCCGGCTGGCGCTGCACCAGCTTCTCGAAAGCCTCGATGGCAAGCAGGTTGTTGCCCGCCTCCAGCTCGATCACCCCATCGAGCAGCATCCGCGCGGGCACGTTCTTCAGCCTGTCACCGGCCTTGTTGAGCATCGACCTTGCCAAACTCATATCACCGGCGCGCGCGGCAAGCTGGGCCTGGAGCAGCAAGGCGCGGGCATTGCTGCCGTCGCGCTCCAGCATGGCGCGAGTGACCGCCAGCATGCGGCTTGCCAACCCCAGATCGCCCAAAGTGGCGGCATATTCACCCATCACCGCAAGATCGCCGGGGTCTTGCGCCAACGCCGCCTCGAACCACGGCAACGCGGCGGCAAGACCAAACTGGTCGCGCACGAACAGTCCCTTGAATTCGAGCGCGCGGACGTTGTCCGGATCAAGCTCAAGCGCATAGTCCGCCGCCTCAAGCGCGAGCAGGTGCTCACCCCCGGCATAGCGCAGTTGGCCGATCTGGACCCACAGTTGCGGGTCTTTCGGGGTCAGCGCGATGACTTTGTTGTAGGCATCGCCCGCGGCGGCAAGATGGCCTTCGCGCTGCTCAAGCAGGCCCAGCATCCGCCAGCCATACGCCGCCTCTGCGGCAGTAAACTTACCCGGTGCGAGCCAGTCACGCGCTTTGCCGTTCTGCTCCTGATCGAGCAGCGCCTCGCCCATCCGCGCCGCCACTGCCTCACGCGGGGCGCCAGCAGCCAGTGCCTGTTTCAGCCGGACTTCGGCGGCCAGGCCGTCGCTGCGGGCCAAGTCCTCGCGCGCCTGGGCAATCAGCGCTTCGGAACCCGATGGCGAGGCGGCCTGCACTGCCGCCGCGCCGATCAGCGCGAGGGCGAGTGCCAGATGCACCACGCGGGGCAGAGCCTCAGCCATGGAGTTCATATTGCTTCAGCAGATCATACAGCGTCGGGCGGCTGATCCCCAGCAGCTTGGCGGTGGACGAAATATTGCCCTCGCTGCGCGCCAGCGCGTGGCGGATCACCCGGCGGTCTGATTCCTCACGCGCAGTCTTCAGATTGAGCACATGTGCATCAGCCGCATCCGGCCCGGCCAGATCGAGGTCGGTAGCGGCGATCAGCTTGCCATCGGCCATGATCACCGCGCGCTTCACCCGGTTTTCCAGCTCGCGCACATTGCCCGGCCATGGCCAGCCATCGATCGCGGCGAGCGCATCGGCGGCGAAGCCTTTGACCGAGGGGTTCATTTCCTTGGAAAATCGCGCGAGGAAGACCTTGGCCAGCAGAGTCGCATCGCCCGGCCGTTCGGCGAGACTGGGAATCTTCACGACGATTTCAGCCAGGCGGTAGAACAGATCCTCGCGGAAAGTGCCCGCCGCGATCATCGCCTCCAGGTTCTGATGGGTGGCGCAGACGATCCGGGTGTCGACCGCGATCGAACTGCGCGAGCCGATCCGCTCGATCACGCGTTCTTGCAGGAAGCGCAGCAGCTTGACCTGCAATTGCAGCGGAATGTCGCCCACCTCGTCGAGAAAGAGCGTGCCCCCGCCTGCCTGTTCGATCTTGCCCTCGGTGGTCTTGACCGCGCCGGTGAAGGCGCCCTTCTCGTGGCCGAACAGCTCGCTTTCAAGCAGGTTTTCCGGGATCGCGGCGCAGTTGATCGCGACGAAACTCCCGCCCGCGCGGTCGCTTGCCTCATGGAGGCCCCGCGCCAGCAATTCCTTGCCGGTGCCGCTCGCGCCCAGCAGCATGACTGAGACATTGGTGTTTGCCACCCGCTCGATGGTGCGCGCGACCTTGACCATTTCGGGCGCAGCGGTGATCAGCCGTCCCAGAACGCGGTCTCCCAAAGACTTGGTGGCAAGCACGCGGTTTTCCCGCTCGATATGGTGCAATTGCAGCGCCCGGCGCACAATCAGCCCGATGGCTTCGATATCGATCGGCTTCTGGTAAAAGTCATATGCCCCCCGGGCAATCGCCTGCAGCGCGCTCTCGCGTGCGCCGTGGCCCGAGGCAACGATCACCTTGGTATCGGGCTTGATCGCCATGATCTCATCGAGCACGGCGAAGCCTTCGGTGGTCCCGTCAGGATCAGGCGGCAGGCCTAGGTCAAGCGTGACGACGGCAGGCTCCTCGGCGCGCAAGGCCGCCATTGCCGAGGCGCGATCACCGGCGATGATCACGTCGAAATCCTCATAGGCCCATTTGAGCTGGGCCTGAAGACCGGGATCGTCTTCGACCACCAGCAATTTGGGTCGCGCATTTGCCATCAGGCCACTTTCTGTATTGCCGGATCGCCGGCATTTTCAAGACTGGACGGATCAAGACTGGTCAGAATATCCTGGGCATCGGCGCGCGGCAGGCGCACCGAAAACCGCGTGCCCAACCCTTCGCGCGATTCGACATCGAGCCGGCCCCGCATCGCCGTCGCCAGCTCGCGCGCTTCGAAAGCGCCAATGCCGAAACCGCCCTGTTTCGACGAAACGAACGGCTTGAACAACTTGGTGCGGACAAATTCGGGCGACATGCCGATCCCTGAGTCGAGCACTTCGATCGTCGCGTGCAACCCGTCGCCCGTCAGGCCAAGCATCACCGGCGAGCCCGGCGCGCTGGCGTCGATGGCGTTCTGAACCAGATGGACCAGCACCTGCTCAAGCGATTCGCGGTTCGCCGTGACGACAAGGTCCTGGCATTCGGCGAGTGACACCGGATGCTGCTCGCGGAACTGCGCGGCGACCGCGCGCACGACTGCTGCGGCATCGACATCTCCCAGTTTCTCGGCCGTGCCGCCGCTGACATAGCGTGAGAGCCGCGCCAGCAGCGTGTTAAGCTTGTCGGCAGAATTGCGCAGCGTCACGAGCATGTCGGCATGGAAGGCAGGGTTGTCGGCATGCAGCTCGGCATTGCGCGCGAGCAGGCTCAGCTGGCTGGCAAGGTTTTTGATATCGTGCATGACGAAAGCGATGCGGCGGTGAAAATCGTCGAAGCGGCCCGCCTCGGCCAGCGCAGACTGGACTGCGTTTTCGGCCAGATAGCTCGCCAATTGGCGCCCGGCGATACGCATCAGGTCGAAGTCTTCCCAATCGAAGCGTCGCGCCGGAGTGGCCCGCACCAGCACGACCACGCCGACCAAACGGTCAAAATGGATCAGGGGAATCAGCGCCCAGGCGCGCATTTCAGCGCGCAGCCAGTCCGGCACGACCTCGGCCTCGCCAGCCTCCGCCTTGCCGGCGCGCACATCGTCGATATCGACAATGCGCCCGCCCTGCTCGAAAAAGCCGATTGCGCCGGCGGGCATCGCCGAGGTCGGAACTTCAACGCTTGGCCAGTTCCACTGCGCCGCGTGCACCATATCGCCATGATCGCCGGGCACGAGCAGCAGGCCGGCCGGGCTGTCGGTAATATCCGCGAGCGCCTGGATCGCGCGCTCCTCAAGCGGAGCAGCACGGTCTTCGGCCATGCTTCCCGCCGCCATACTCATCGTGCGGGTGAAGCGCAGCCACTCGGCCCGGTAATCATAGCGATGAAGGAACAAGTGCTTGACCAGCATCACCCTGATCCAGCCGCGCAGCCGCCGCGAGGGCAGCAGCAGCGCTGCCGCGACACTGGCGGTGATCAGAAAGCTGGACTGCATCAGCTGGGCAAAATTGCCGCCAGCCAGCGATAGCCATTGGGCAATGGCATACATCGCCGCGAAGTATCCGCCGATGAACAGCAACGAGACCGACTGGAACGCGACCTTGCGCGATGGGCTGAAGCGCAGCTGATCGCTGCCCCGCGCCGCGCCAAGCGTCAGCAGCACAGCCAGTGCGATCACCGACAGCCCGCGCAGTGCGGCGAGGTCAGTCGGCCAGCCTTCGCCAAGATAGGCTATGGTGTAGAGATTGAGATCATAGCCCCACAGGGCCGCCAGCGCGAGCGCGGGCCAGCGCAGCGCGATGCGCGCCTGCACCGATGCGCCGCCATAAAGATTGTGGACCATGACCAGTCCGCCGATGGTCCCCAGAAGGCGCAGGATGACCGTGGCGCGCAGCACCATCGCCTCCCCGGCCGGACCCAGCGCCATCGCGGGCGCAGCCAGTTCCAGGCAGAGGTGCAGCAGCTCGGCAAAGCCAAGCGCCGCCAGCACCGGCTTGATCGGCGTCAGGCTGGTATGCCGGCCATCGCCGGTAAACAGGCGATAGAGCACGAACAGCCAGCCCAGGTTGCTGATCGCTTCGAGCAGCCCAAAACGCGGAGTGCCCCATGGCAGCGCGACCATGGTCAGGCACCACAGGGCTGTCACCGTCAGGCTGACAACCAGCGCCGTGCCGGCCGCACCAACGCGTTGCTTGTGCGATGCCAGCCGGATCGCGGCAAGGCCGGCAGCCAAAGCAGCGCCGGCCTGAACAAGCCCGCCAGCCAACGCCCAGGGCGCGGAAAGCAACGCCGCGCCGGTCACCGCGCCCCCTCATGCCACAGCACCACGCGCAGGGTCTGGAGCAGAATGATGAGGTCGAGGAAAGGCGTGTAATTCTTGGCGTAATAGAGGTCGTATTCGAGCTTGTGGCGCGAATCTTCAAGGTTCGCACCATAAGGATAGTTGATCTGCGCCCAGCCGGTGATCCCCGGCTTGACCATGTGGCGCTCGGCATAGAACGGCAGCTTTTCTTCGAGATCGGCGACGAATTCGGGGCGCTCCGGGCGCGGCCCGACGAAGCTCATCTCGCCTTTGAGCACGCTCCAGGTCTGCGGCAGTTCGTCAATCCGCACCTTACGGATGAAACGGCCAATGCGGGTGACGCGCGGATCGTTGGCCTGGGCAAATTGCGCGCCGGCAACTTCAGCATCGGTGCGCATCGAGCGCAGCTTGATCACGTCAAAATTCTGGCCAAATAGCCCGACGCGGTTCTGGCGGTAGAAAGCGGGACCCCTGCTGTCGAGCTTCACGAGGATCGCGAACAGCACGATCACCGGCAAAGTCAGCAGCAGCAGCAAAGAACTGGCGGCAATATCGAACAGACGTTTGGCTACACTGGATACTGCCCTGCCGGACGAAAACCCGTCCGAAAAAATCAGCCATGAGGGATTGACCGTATCGAGATCGACTCGCCCGGTTTCGCGTTCGATGAAGCTGGAGAAGTCGTTGACGTGGACCCCGGCGGTCTTGATCCGCAGCAGGTCCTTCAGTGGCAGCGAATTGCGCCGTTCTTCCAGCGCCAGCACCACTTCGCTAACGCCCAGATTTTCAACGAAGCGCGTGAGGTTGTGAATCGCGGTGCGTGCGATGGCCTCTTCGATAATCGGCGCGTTGTCGGTCATGCCGATGTAACCAACGATGACAAAGCCTGCCTCGGGCTTTTCGCCCAGCTCGCGCAGCCGCTGCGAACGCGGGCCGGCGCCCAGCACCAGCACCCTGCGGCGAAAGGCATTGGCGCCAAGGATGCCGCCGACAACCAGCCGGTTGACGATCAGCGCCACGATTGATGCGGCCATCGCGTAGGCCAGTGTCGAGCGCCAGAAGTTCTCGGCGGCAAGCACGAAATCGAGGAACGACAGAGCAATGATGCCCAGCGACACCGCGACCAGCAGGCGCCCGGCGGCAAAGCGCATCGAACGCAGCGAGTCCGAACCATAGACCCCGACCGAGATCATCGCGGTCAGGATCACAGTGGCAAAGCCGACGTGCTGCCAGATCCGGTCCGCCGCCGGCCCCAGGTCAAGATCGATCTGGGCCGCACGCAGCCGCCAGGCGAGCTCTGCCGCGCCGATCAGCAAGGCGATGTCGAACAGGCCGAGCAGAAGCACCGCATGGGGGATATAATGCTTGAACAGGCGGATCATGCTGTATCTTCAGCCCAAAGCGGCCCGTCGCAGGGCCATGCCCCCCCTTAGGGCAAAGCCGTAAACTGTCGGTAAACTTGACAGAAATCAGCAAGGGTACGGCCAATCAAGGCAAGCTAAAGCGCCGGAATGCGCGGGCCGGCGTCGGCACGGCTTACACGGCACGCCGCGCCCATGCTCTCTTATGGTGCAACCCAGACGCCTTTTGTGCAGCCCCAACACCTTTCGCAAAGCGGGCCGTCAACCTTTTGCAAACCATACCAAGCCCGATTGGGTTAACCCGGATGGTTTATGGACCCTGCCATGCGCCGCGCCGCCCCCACCTTGCCGGTCACTCCGGCCATGCTCCGCCACTTTGCCGCAGTCACTCTGGTGGCGACGGTCTGCCTCGCCGTGTTCGCGAATGGCGAAAACAACGCTGCGACACCCGGAGCCAAGCCAGTTGCCGAAGCCACGGAAGAAAGCGGCGGCGGGATCAGCGCGATGTTCGGCGGCGCCGAGGAAGCCGCGCTGAAAAAGGCGCGCGAGGGCGACGGCAAGCGCTCGGTCAATGGCATGAATCTCGCTTCCGGCACGCGGCTCGATCAAGGCGGCTATAACGAACCAGAAGAATACCGGGCCCAGATGGAAGTCCAGGGCGATATCCGCAACCTGAACCCGGAATACCGCAACATGGTTGTCGGATCACCCCCGCCCCTCGCGGATCCCCGCACCCAACTCGCAGCCGCGCCAGCCCCGATCAAGCGCGATCGCTCCGGCATCCCGATTCCGCCGCAGCGCGCCGGCCAGCCAGGCAATGCCAGCGCCGGGCCGCCGCGCGCGCCGAGCGCAAACGACATCGAACGGATGATGGAAGGCTCGAAAGCACGCGCTGCCGCAGGCAAGGACCCCGCTGGCGGGAACGACACAGACAGGGAAGAAGACCCGGAAAACTGATCCTCAGAAACACTCGTGCGCAAGATAACTGCGCGCATCGGCGCCGATCAGCGCGGCATGGCCATAGGCCGGATGATCAATCACTACCATCGCGCTGCCCTCGCCGCTTTGCCATGCGGCCACGGCCTCTGCGGTGAAATCGAAATGGAAGAAATGCACTGCGCTGGCCTTGCCGTCGCTCTCGCGGGTGCGGCTCACATCGCCTTCGGGCCGCGCACGCACGATATGGCTGCCGATATGCAGCGCGACGTGGCCTTCCACCCCGCCAAGCTTGCGCAGGAACACATCGCGGCGGACTTCATCGGCCATTTCAAACAGCAGCGTCGCGGTCAGCTCAGTTCCTTTGGGCACCATCGGATCATAGGCCGCGAGCTCGTCAGCGATCTGCGCCTCACCGCCCTTTTCGATGCGCAGCATTTCCTGGATCTGCAGCCACATCGAATCCCAGGTCTCGAACAGCATGGTGGCGTTCGGCCCGACGCTGAGCCGGGTCAGCGACTTGCGGGCAATGGCTTCCTGCTTCTTGTCCTTGCGGATCACCTCATAGTCTGAAATCGGCATGAGGTCGGCGGCGGTGATGGTACGTTGGTCTCTGGGCATCTGCTTACAATCCATAGGCCTGGGCCATCACTTCGATGGGATGGCCGATGCGGGCGGGCGGCTCTTGCCCATTGGCCTCGATCACCTGGCGCAAGTGCGGTCCGGCGAGCGGGCATTCGGATACGATCAGGTCAGGCTCGCCTTTCATCAGGTTCTTGCCCGCAGTCTTGCCCACTTTGATCGCGGTGTCGAAGTTGTCCTTGAATAGCCCCCATTTGCCGCCATGACCGGAGCAACGCTCAGTCAGCTGGGGCCGCGCCTCGGGGATCAGCTTCAGCATTTCCATCGCCTTGGGCCCCATGTTCTGGGCGCGGGCGTGGCAGGCGAAGTGAACCGCGATACTCTTGGACATAGCCTCGATCGGTGCGAGGCCAGTGTCCTTGGCCGTGCGCACGACATATTCCGAAACGTCGAATGTATGCTTTGCCAGCAGCGCCACATCCGCGCTTTCCGGCTCGATCAGCGGCCATTCGAACTTGAGCATCAGTGCGCAGCTGGTGGTCAGCGGCACAATGTCCCAGCCATCCGCAATCAGCGGTGCGAAATGCGCGGAAATCTTCGCCGCCGCGCTGGCCACCGCTGGCAGATCGCCGTTTTCGAACTTGGGCATGCCGCAGCAATCAGGATATTCGACGCGCACCTTGATGCCCTGATGCGCCAGCACTTTCATCGCCGCCTCGCCCGGCATGCCGTCGTTGAAATTGTCATGGCAGCCGGCATAGAGCGCAACCTGGCGGCCAAATGCCGGACCATCGGGATTGGGCGGCGGCACCCCGGCAGCGACCTGGTTGACCAGCGACACATCCATGAACGGCGGCACATGCGCACGCGCATCGATGCCCACCACGGCTTCGATAATCGGCCGGGTCAGGCCATTGCCTTCCTTGGTGGCCCAGTTAGCGGCGCCCGCCAGCGCCGAGCCCAGCTTGCCATTGCGGGTCATCTTGGCCAGCTCGCGGTCGACCAGCGGGGTTTCGCCCTTACGGTTTTCGACCGCGCGGTGGCGCAGCATCAGGTGCGGGAAATCGAGGTCAAACTCGTGCGGCGGCACATAGGGGCACTTGGACATGAAACACATGTCACACAATGTGCAGGCATCGACGACGGCCTTGAGCTGAAACGCGCTCAGGTCTTCGACTTCCTCGTTCGGGCTCTCGTCAACCGCGTCAAACAGGATGGGAAAACTGTCGCACAGGTTGAAGCAGCGGCGGCAGCCGTGGCAGATGTCATAGACCCGGCGCAACTCGGCTTCGAGCGCAGCTTCGTCATACCAGGCTTCGTCCTGCCACGGGATCGCGTGGCGCGTCGGCGCTCCGAGGCTGCCTTCCATCAGAAGTCCCCTGTTTAAGGTAGATAAAAATGGAGCGGCGTCCTTCGAGACGCAATTGACCCTTCGACAAGCTCAGTGTCAATTGCTCCTCAGGATGAGCGGGCTTTCCAAACTCCGCTCATCCTGAGGAGGGGCTGAGCGAAGTCGAAGGCCCGTCTCGAAGGACGCACGCAAAATCAGCTTACGCGCCGAGCGTGTCCAGCGTCTTCTGGAACTTGCCGGCGTGGCTCTTCTCGGCCTTGGCGAGAGTTTCAAACCAGTCGGAGATTTCATCGAAACCTTCGTCACGCGCGGTCTTGGCCATGCCGGGATACATGTCTGTGTATTCGTGGGTCTCGCCAGCGATCGAGGCCCTGAGGTTCAATTCAGTGTCGCCGATCGGCAGGCCGGTGGCCGGATCGCCGGTTTCTTCGAGGTATTCGAGATGGCCGTGAGCATGGCCGGTCTCGCCCTCAGCAGTCGAGCGAAACACTGCGGCGACGTCGTTGTGGCCTTCGATGTCAGCCTTCTGGGCGAAATAGAGATAGCGGCGATTGGCCTGGCTTTCGCCAGCGAATGCGGCCTTGAGGTTGGCTTCGGTTTGCGAGCCTGCGAGTCCCATGATCCTGCTCCTTTGATGAGTTTGGTGACCATGGCTTGATGCGCTTGCTGGAGCGCAAAGGCCATCGCATTATTCTGCGAAAGTTAATCGGAAAATCCGATCATAATCTTGCGAATTGCCCGCAAGTTCGTTTTGTATCGCAAGCCCTCAAGGCCAGCGCTCAAGGCAGGCGAATGCGAAACAACTCACATGACAGCAATTTGTGCCCGGCAAGCCGCGCAAGTTCCTTGCTTATGCCGGCGGTTTCGACTTCCATGCGGCGAACTGAAGAGGATGTGACATGAAAGGCAAGCTTGCGGGCCGCCGGATAGTGGTGACGGGAGCGGCAAGCGGCATGGGTCTTGCCATCGCCCGGTTGTTCGCCGCAGAAGGCGCCGCAGTGGCCCTGATCGATCGCAATGAAGCTGGTGTTCAATCGGTGGCTGGCGAGCTTGGCGCCGAGGGCTATGCCTGTGATGTATCGGACCGGGCGGCTGTCGATACCGTGATGGCGCAAGTCGGCAAGGTGTTGGGCGGGATTGACGGCGTGATCAATGCTGCGGGCATCCTGGTTACCAAGCAGTTCGACGATCTCGATCCGGAGAGCTGGGACCGGATGATTGCGATCAATCTCACCGGGCCGTTCAACGTGGTCAAGGCAGCACTGCCGTTTCTGCGGGCTGCACCGCGCGCCACCATCGTCAATATCGCCTCGGTCAGCGCGCTGATGCCGATGGCGGGAACGGCGGGCTATTCGGCCAGCAAGGCGGGCCTTGCGATGTTCACCAAATGCCTCGCCTTCGACCTTGGCCCCAACATTCGCGCCAATTCGATTTGCCCCGGCGTGATCAAAACCGAGATGACCCGCTATCTTTGGGAAAATCCCGAACATACCGCGCGAGCGAGCGAGCGCGTGGCGCTCAAGCGTTTGGGAGAATCCGAAGACGTTGCCCGCGCCGCACTGTTTTTCAGCACCGAGGATTCCGGCTTTACGACTGGCACGGAACTCCCCGTCGATGGCGGCTTTTCCTGGCGATAGGGACCAAAATGTCGGCCAACCTGCGGCTGAGGCGCGAATATCCAGACTGACTTATATCCAGAGTGCTCCCAGAATCGCCGCTGGAAGCCCTACGACCCAGACATCGCTGAGCACGCGAAGCCACCGCGATGCGTGGCCGACTTCCATGAATTCACGCAGGACGAAACGTGCCTTGATCACGGCGATGACGATGACCGCCATCGACACGGTGAGATCGGGGCTCAAACCGGCACGGCCAACATAGCTGATCTGCCAGGAGATCAGCGTGACAATCGTCAGGCCTAACCAGACGAGCGCAATTCTGCCTTTGAACAAGTACTGCATGGCCTACCTCATCAGATACATGAGAGCGAAGATCACCAGCCAGAGCAGGTCGACCATGTGCCAGAAGGCCGCCGCCGATTCCGCTGTGGCAAGGTTGCGACACGCTGGATCCTTCACTTCAAGGTAGAGCCGGAACAACGCCAGCAACCCGAAGAAGACATGCAGGATATGAACGCCTGTCGTCCAGAAATAGAACTGCGAAAACATGTTGCTGGTGAAGACGAAGCCGTGGCTGACTTCGACCGACCATTCCGTGATCTTCGAAACGACGAACACCAGGCCGAAGCCCATTGTGGCCAGGGTCAGCCATCCGGCGGCGTCAAAGTCGCCTGCGCGCATGGCCTTGAGCGCCGCCGCCAAAGTCCACGAGCTGACCAGCAGAGCCATCGTGTTGAACAGGCCAAAGCCCAGGCTCAGGTGCTGCTGGGCTGCGAGGAATATCCCGTGCTCCCAGTTTCTCCAGAGCGCATAAGTGACGAAATAGCTGGCGAAGATGAACAGGTCGCCGACGATGAAAATCCAGATGCCATCGACCAGGTTGGCCTCGTGTCGTTCGGCCTTGTCGATTTCCTGCGCGGTCAATCCGAGCGAAGCGGCGATGTCGGGGCTTGCCATGAGATATCCCCCCTAAGCCGGATGTGGCGTGAGCTGGCCGGTGAGCCGCGCGATGCGCTTCAGCCGGAACCGGTCCTGCGGCGGGTCAACACGCTTCACGGCGTAATACAGCATGAAGACGTAGACGATCTGCCACAGGATATAGACCACCGTGTCGATCCAGAAGGCGATCGTGCCGTTCCAGGAAAACGGGCCTGAATGGACGATCACCGCCGGGCTGACGAGGAACTCGGTGGTGAAATTCCAGATGCAGGTATAGCCGAACCACTTGGGGAACAGGCGGCTCTTGTCGGCCAATATGGTGTAAGTCCAAATCAGGCTGCCGAACAGGAAGAAGCCCATTGTCCCGTCAAAGGATATATAGGTCAGGTCGTATAGCACCTCGAGCATCGCCGGGTCGCGATCCGGCCGCATGGAGGCGACCGACATCGTAAATGCGCTCATATAGGCACCGGTGAAGCCGCCGCCGCACATCGCAATCATGTAGGCATAGCCCCAGGCCTTCACATGGGGAATGTCCATCTTCATGATCAGCCAGCCGATCAGGTCATTGGCCCAAACCAGGAAGGCGAGGCTGACGAGCATGATGCCGAAGCCCAGCCGGATCTCGAAGCCGAACTTCGTGAAAAATTCGACGATTTGGGCATGGTTCTTGGTCGCATCGGGCGGCGGCATCATGTGGGTGATCGTGAAATACACGATCCCCATGATGTTATAGGCGATCGGAATGCTGAACCAGGCGACCCACAGGTCGGCCTTGGGGTTGTGCCGCAAGTGCCACGCCATCTTGGCGAACCACCCCGATGGGATCGGCGGGACCGCGCCGGTCATTCTGCAACTGACGGTTTATCGAGGCGATGCCGCGCATTCCACGCGGCAATAAACATCGCGATGTTATAGATCGCGAAAGTCCATATCCGCAGGTGGAAGGTTATCCAGCCATCCCAAGCTAGCGGGCCGGTAGTGTAGAGGGCGCCGAATGCCGCCGGAATCCAGGCAATTGCCGCAACCACATTCAAATAGCCGACCCATCGACCGAAAACCGGGTCACCCCGATCATCAAGGAACACCGCGAATGCCAGGGTCACCGCCTGCCCGATCAGGAAGCCCGTAGGCACTGTGAAGCAGACCCAGCCCATATCGCTCAGCAGCTGGATGGCTTCGGGCGCGCGATCAGGCCGGTAGGCCGCCACGATCCAGAACAGGTTTGCGGCGGCGAACATGCAGGCGCCGCCCAGCGTCACCGCCATATAGACCCATGCAAGAGGTCCGCCGCCATGCGACATGCGCTGCATCTGCATGGCAATCGTCGCATAGAGACCAACCATGCCGATTTCGAACCAGTTGAACACGATCATGCTGAACTGCACGCGCGTGGCATTGGCGGGGTTGCCATAGAAAGCCGCGACATCGGCCGCCGTCATCGTCGGTGACATCGGCGTGTAGGTTGGAAACACAAGGAATGCCGCAATCCAGATCATTCCGATGATCGGCACGGACAGCAACAGCGTATGGTTGAGCGATTTTGGCACCGGCTCTCTCCCCATCCCGCTTTGATTCCGGGATTTTCCAAGGCATATTCCGGCAAGTGACTTAATGCAATTCTATATTGCGTAACATACGTTATGGTGCATAAATGTTTTGCGGCCAAGCCGGCCTGAAATGAGGAAAATGCAGTTGAATCCCCCGATTGCGCTCGATCGACGTGTCCGCAAATCCCGTCAGGCGCTGTGCACCGCACTCCTGTACCTCCTGCTCGAAAAGCCGTTCGAGCAAATCACCCTGCAGGAAATCACGGATCGCGCCGACCTCGCCTACACGACGTTCTTTCGCAATTATTCCGACAAAGACGCGCTGCTGAAGGACCTTGCCCAGACCCAGATCGAGCGCCTGCTCGACCTTGCGCTCCCGCTGTTCTCCGCGAAGGACAGCAGCACCTCAACCTTGTCGATGTGCAATTATGTCCAGGAGCACCGGCAGATCTGGACTGCATTGCTCACCGGCGGAGCGGCGGCCAATGTCCGCGAAATGTTTGTCCGTCAGGTCGAAAGCCGCGCCGATCAGTGGCCCGCGCAGCCGACCTGGCTGCCAGCCAGTTTCGGCTCGGTGATCCTGAGCAATATAACCCTCGATGTGCTGGCATTGTGGCTCAACAAAGCCCCCGCAACCGCGCCAAACGAAATCGCCGCCATGCTGGCCAAATTCTTCAAGGTGATCGACGATAGCTGAGCGGCGTAGCGATTTGCACTTATGCGGCTTTGTCGCAGCGCTTTACGTGGTGCCCCTGGCCCGACTCGAACGGGCACATCTTTCGACAAACGATTTTGAGTCGTTCGCGTCTACCATTCCGCCACAGGGGCACTGTGCGAGTGAGCGCGCTTAGCGGGGCAATGCCTGCGGTTCAAGCAGACTTGTTCAGAAAGGCCCCGCCGCCGCGCTC
>JANOBA010000211.1:0-2424 GCA_031411415.1 Novosphingobium sp. | reverse complement strand
ACGGGAGCGATCGCTTCGGCTGGTATTGGGTTCCGCAGGACGCCCTGCGGCGCATCCGGCGCAAGGGCAACCGCGGCTCGAGGGTCGACGTGAGCGCGAGGCAGTGCGGCATGAGTGGCAAAATGCGACTCGTCGACGGGGGATTGGCCCACAGTAGCCTGCGCCGCTTGTTCGGGCGGCAAGATCTGTTGGCGCATGAAAACCGACCACTCCGCAAGCAGGGTCGGCGAGGAGCCGTCAGTTAGATCGGGATCAAGTAAATTGGGTGAGAGGTAAGCTGGAGTGGTTTGCGGCCCTGCCTCGGCTTTCTCGGCCGGTTGCTGGAGCAGGTCTAGTGCCGCCACAGATCGCACCTTGTCAGACGTTGGCAAATCGGCGGGCGATGAGAGCGAAATGTTAGTCCGTGTTTGTGCCGGTCTGTCGGGGCCAACATGTGGATCAGAAGCAGTTGTGGACCGATCTAGAAGGTTTGGCTGATCGAAGGGCGTCGGAACAGGCACTTTGCCTGAAGAATCGGGGATCGTCTTGGGGTATGGCGGAAGGGGTACCGAGCTGCCCAGCTCAACCGTGGTATCGTCCGTGGCGAGAACCATCTCAAAATCGCCTCCGGCTGCGAACGCCTGCGGCACCTCGGCATCGGCCGGATGCGAGAGATGGCGAGACGAGGTTGCGTCGGATGTCAGCGATGAAGAGATCATGTGTTTCGACTTCTGCCTTTGTGCCCTCATCATTTCGCCAAATTACTACCATTTGTTTACGGTCCGAGCAGATACTAGCAAAAATGCATTGCAACTGGGATACTTATAGAATACGTCGCTTCACCCACGTTCAGCGTGCCATGCGCCCGGCCTACTGGAGCGTCGCATTCCTTTTCTGGAAAAGGCCAAGTCGCAGGAGTCGAGGCAATGGCGGTGATCCTGCGGCAAACGCCAATAGGGTGGCGGATTTTGATCAACGTCATCCGGTGAAAAAGCCGTTCCGCGCCCATCTGCCCCGTGAGCGCGTGGTGATCGCGGCTCCCTCGGCCTTCACTGCTGTGGGTCAGCCAGCCGCCCGCACCATTCCACCCGATATCGCGTGGCTGGGCGGGGCCGAACCTGCTGGCGATGATGGCCTTTGAAAAGTTCGGCCGGCACGCGCCCCTGGACCGCCAGGCTGAACGCTATGCCTTTGAGGGAGTGGACATCAGCCTTTCAACCCTGGCCGACAAACTGGGTACGGTGTGAACCGAACCCGAAACCGCCGCGCATCGCAGGCAAGACGATGAACGCGACGAAGATCGGGCGACGACCGTGATCAGCCCATCTGACGTTCCGATTGATTCAATGGTCAGCCCTTCCGGGGCCTCCAAGCCGGTTTTGTGCGTCTGCGACATCATGTTGGTCTTCCCGGAACCATCACAACATGTCGGTCAGAAAAAGGTGCATCAAGATTGAGTCAGAGCCAGTTTTGAACGCCGATTGACAGAAATATGCCTGCTCCAAAGGGCGAACCGGGGTGGTGCAGGCCGCGATCCAGCGCGGCAAAAACTTTAAAGGCTGGTCTGGCAGATGGCCGAGGTTGCGCTTGGGTACCCCTCGGTTGCGCGCTGCGTGTCGCGTCATGAACATGTCGATTACGGCCTTGAGCGTGTCGCGCTCTATAAGTGCCGTGTCAGCGCTTCGAACTTTTTTTGGCTTCTTTCTTCTCAGAGGGGTCTCGCCCCATCACAACAGCTTCAATGCCTTCCGCCGCAGCTATTCTCGCATCAGCAGACCCATGACAGGCCAATGCCCCAGTGTGAGTTTGGCGGGCTTGCCTGCAAAGCGGTAGCGCAACGCCCAGCCTTTTGCCCCTCCTTTTTGGATGATCAGGTAAAGCCCCTTGAGGCCTGCATCTGCGACTTCCAGACGTTTTTCCGGGTTTGTTTTCATTGCTTCTACAGACTTTGTCGTCAGCGCTTTAGCCATCTTCCAGGGACCTCTGCACACATCAAGAGATCGACAGGGGTAACACTGGGGTAACGAAAGCTAGTGCTGCGTGTCGTTCTGGAGTGTTAGCACAAGTGAGGCATTTTGCCGGTAGGCATATGACTATAAATAGCATTTATCGTCATCAGTGCTATGCAACGTTATGCCTTGTTTGATACTAGCGCTTGAATGGCATTCAAGAGGTCTGGAGTTCGATCCTCCCTTGCTCCACCAACCAAAACGTTAAGAACTATGAATGTACGTGAAGCCCGCCAAGTGGTGGGCTTTCCCGTTTTTACGGCGCTCGTAAGTATATGGTTGGTAGGTTCCAGATTCATAACCAGTAAATGACCGTTGCTGCCAGCGCGCAGGCCGAGAGGAAGAGCATCGGGCATCGATCGTATCTGGTTGCGATGCGGCGCCAGTCCTTCAGGCGTGCGAACATGTTTTCGATTTTGTGGCGCAGGCGGTAGAG
>JANOBA010000210.1:0-8640 GCA_031411415.1 Novosphingobium sp. | reverse complement strand
CACCCGGCTGATGCTGGAGAGGTCAAAATCGAACTGCGGTAGAGCCACCGACTGATCGACCTGGCGGATATAGCTGCGCAAGGTCTGCGCCACCACGGTCGGCTGCTCGAAGATCTCTTTCTGCATGAAGTGGCGATAATTACCCTTCTCGATCGCGGCAGCAGAGGCCCCGGAAGTGGTAACCGCACGCGTTACCGGCTGGTTGGATTTGTCAAAAATCTGCGCGCCAGCGCGGGTGATCACCACCCAGTCGCCCTCATCGAGATAGGCGATTTTCTGGGTCAACGGCGCCAGCGCCAGCGCATCGGAACCGAGATAAGTCTCGCCTTCTCCATAGCCGACCACCAGCGGCGAGCCGAGCCGCGCGCCGATCAGCATGTCGGGATGGCTACGGAACGCTATGGCCAGCGCGAAAGCCCCGCGCAGTCGCGGCAACGCAGCCTTGACCGCATCCTCGGGCGAGGCACCGGCCTCGACAGCTTCGGAAATCAGATGCGCGACCACCTCGCTGTCAGTGTCGCTTTCAAACTTGCGGCCCTTGGCGGCCAGATCCTCGCGCAGCTGGCGGAAGTTTTCGATGATCCCGTTATGCACCAGCGCGAGTTCGCCGGTGGCGTGCGGATGGGCATTGGCGGCAGTCGGCGCGCCGTGGGTCGCCCAGCGGGTGTGGGCAATACCGGTGGTGCCGGGCGCGGGGTCGCGCGCCAGTTCAATCACCAGATTGGCCAGCTTGCCCGGCGCACGGCGGCGCACCAGTTGGCCGCCATCCAGCGTGCAGACCCCGGCGGAATCATAACCGCGATACTCCATACGCCGCAGCCCATCGACGAGGCGATCCGCCACCTGATCCTTGCCGACGATACCGATAATGCCGCACATGGGATTTTGCTTTCGTTTAGAGAGTATAAGGGACGCGGATGCCGGGCATCTCTGCCGGGAAATCCTTGGTATTTCGTGTAATTAGGATTGCGCCGTTCACTTGCCCCGTGGCGAGGATATATGCATCCATAAGCTTCATGCGGGAGCGAAAGCGGATATCAGCCGCAGCCATGGCAATACGGGCATCAATTTCGACAACTTCGAAATTGGCTAGTGCCTGCCGCACAGTATCGCGTGCATCAAGCGCTTCGCCCGCCAGCACTTCTGTCCAGACAATGCGGCTCATGCGGTGGCCTTTGTAACGCGCCAGTTCAGCCATCGCCTGAGGTTTGCGCTTGAGCCAGTCGATCACGATATTTGTGTCGAAGAAAGGATCAGCCATGAATCAAATGTCGTCGTAGGGACGGCGGTCTTCGCGCATTGCCCGCTGATATTCGACGCCGTCCGGAATGTCGTCACGGTCAGCCCACAAGCCGGCCCACCGCTCGATCCAGTCGTTGTTGTCCGCATTATGGACCAGATGGAGCTTGATTGCCTCACGAATTTCAGCAGCCCGGCTTTTGCCCTGACGCTTGGCCAAAGCATCTAGTTTCTCGATATCTTCGTCAGGAATGTCGGTCAGAATCCGCATAGTGATATATTGATATCATATCATGATATCATGTCAACTGTCAGCGAAACGGGCTGGCAAATTTCACATCCGCAACAAAGCCCGTATCTGTCAGCGTCAGCATGAAGGCGACCAGCGCGTCCTTGTCCGCCTGAACCAGATTGAGCCGCTCGGGACCACTACCAGGAGCGCCGCCCGCGCGCAGCCGGTTATCGAGCGCAGGGCCGGCCTGCACGCCGCTGTTGTAGTGCTCGACGACTTGCGCGAGGCTGGAAAAGCGACCGTCATGCATGAAGGCGCGGCTGAGGCCGACGGACTTGAGGCTGGGCGACTTGAACACCACCGTCTCGCCGGCATCGAGGCCGTTGCTGCGCGAATTGGCGGCGAGGGCGAATGTGGGCGGAACGTGGCAGGCCGAACAGCCTGCGCCGCCGGCATTGTTGCCGGTCATGAACAATTGCCGGCCGCGATTTTCTTCAGCGGTCAAGCCCGGCAGATTGACGTTGAGGTTGCGGTTCGGCCCGTTCGCATTGAACACTTGCGCATAGGCCGTGTCCCAGCGGCTGCCCGAGGAAATCATCGCCCGCTCGAACTGCGCCAGCGCCTGTTGCATGCGGGCCTCGGTGACAGTCGGGCTACCAAAGGCCAGCTGGAACAGTTCCTGATAATAGCTGAGGCTTTGCAGCCGGGCGGTCAGCGCGGGGATCCCGCCAGCGGCACTATCCCAGCCCATTTCGATCGGGTTGATGATCGGCTGGCTGGCCTGCGCCTCAACGTTGGCCGCGCGGCGATCCCAGAACATCGAACCGAGCTGCCAGTATCGAACATTGCCCAGCCGCATGGCATGGGCGCTGGTGAACGCGGTGCCTGAAAAGCCAGTCGAAAAGCGGGTCTGGTCGTCGAAGCCGGTCGCCTGCCGGTGGCACGAGGCGCAGGATATCGTGCTGTTGATGCTCAGCTGCCGGTCGAAGAACAGCACCCGGCCCAATGTGGCAACGCGGTTGTCGATTGCCGTCCCGGCGGGCTGATTGTCGAGCACTGAAACCGTGCCGTCGTAATAGGCCGGAAGCACTGGCGCTGCATAGTTATCGAGCGCGGTCACGTTGATCGTGGTGACAGCGGCGAGCGACTGCGCCTGAGAGGGCGTGGGAGTCGGCGTTGGGCTGGGGCTTGGTGTGGGCGTCGCGCTCACTACCGGGGCAGTGGCCGAGCTGCCCGAGCCATCGCCGCAAGATGCCAGTGTTAACGACAGGGACGCGGCGATGGCAGCGATCGCAACCGACTTGCCCAGCCATTCCGCCGATGCCTTCATTCCCTTGTCCCCTGCCTGGCAATTCCGGGCGCGCAAATGTGCACTGCACCCGCTGGGCTTAACGGCCAAGCGCAGCTAACCCTTCTTCGCTTCCGCCTTCCGCTTCTTCATCGCATCGTGAAACCGGTCGGCCCAGCCGGGCTTAACCAGTTGCTCCGCGCGCACCAGCCGCAGTTCGCCATCGGCAACGTCGCGCGAAACTGCGCTGCCCGCGCCGACAATCGCATCCGCACCGATCCTCACCGGCGCAATCAGCGATGAATTGCTGCCGATGAAAGCCCGCTCGCCAATCACAGTCTTGTATTTGAAATAGCCGTCGTAATTGCAGGTAATCGTGCCCGCGCCAATGTTCGCCCCTGCGCCGACTTCCGCATCGCCAATATAACTGAGATGGTTGGCCTTGGCGCCCTTGCCCAAAACCGCCTTCTTCACTTCAACGAAATTGCCGACTTTGACCTTCTCCTCCAGAACCGCGCCCGGGCGCAGGCGGGCGAACGGGCCTACTTCGCAGCCAGGACCGATGCTGGCGCCTTCGAGGTGGCAATTGGCCCGGATGGTCGCGCCGTCCGCAACCTTCACCCCAGGCGCGAAAAAGACATTGGGTTCGATTGTCACGTCGCGGCCCAGCTGCGTGTCCCACGAAAACCATACCGTCTCCGGCGCGATCAGGCTGGCGCCCTCATCCATCGCGCGGACCCGGCGACGCGCCTGCCAGCGGGCTTCTGCGTCGGCGAGTTCCGCGCGGCTGTTGATCCCCGCCACTTCGTCCGGATCCGCAGTCGTAACCACCGCGCAAGGGCGGCCATCGGCGAGCGCGATGTTGACCACGTCCGGCAGGTAATATTCGCCCTGCGCGTTATCATTGCCGACGCGGGCGAGCAGCGCGAACAGGTCTTCACTGCGCGCCGCCATCAGTCCTGAATTGCACAGCCGCGTCGCCCGTTCCGCTTCGCTCGCGTCCTTGTATTCGACCATTTTGGCGATGCGGCCATTCCCCCCCGATTCTTTGGCGGCGATCACCCGGCCATATTGCAGCGTGTCCGCCGGCTCAAAGCCCAGCACGACCACGGCAGGCGCGTCATCGCCATGCAGCCGCGCGATCATCGCCCGCATGGTGGCGGCGCTGACAAATGGCACATCGGCATAGAGCACCAGCACATCGCCGGAAAAATCCACCAGTGCGGCCTTGGCCTGCAAAACCGCATGGGCCGTGCCTTCCTGCGGATCCTGCACCGCAATCTCGGCGCGGGCCATCAATGCCGCTTCCAACTGATCGCGGCCGTGGCCTGCCACGACCACTTGCCGCGACGGGGCAAGCTCGGCGGCGCTGGCCAGCAAGTGGTCAATCATCGCGCGCCCGGCAATCGGGTGCAGCACTTTGTGCTTGTCGCTTTTCATCCGCGTGCCCTTGCCTGCGGCAAGGACGACGATTGCGAGAGGGATGGGTGCGAGGGGGGACGTTTCGGCAGTCATGCAGCACACCCTGCCAGCAAATTGTTGCCGTTTCCACAAGTCCGCGTCACAGGGCCGGGGATGACAGATTTTCCTTTCGATATCGTCGGCTTCGACCTCGACGGCACCCTGCTCGATACGCACGAAGACCTGGGTGCAGCCGTGAACCACGCGTTGGCGCTTGCGGGAAGGCCGCCGGTGCCATTGGCAGGCATGCGCAGCCTGATCGGCGGCGGGGCAAAGCGGATGCTGGAACGTGCGCTGAGCGATGGCGGGGCTTTGCCGGAAGCCGAATTCAAGCCGCTCTACAGGCAATTGCTCGAATATTACGAAGCCAACATCGCGGTCCACAGCCGCCTGTTTCCGGGCGGCGAAGCCATGCTGGATGATCTGGCAGCGCGCGGCGTGAAGATCGCCGTGGTGACCAACAAGTTCGAGCGATTCGCCCGGCTGGTGCTGGATGAGCTTGGCCTCGCATCGCGTTTCTACACGATCATCGGCGGCGATACGCTGGGGCCGGGCCGCGCCAAGCCTGCGCGCGACCAGCTCGACGAAATGATCGCGCGGGGTGCCTCGCAGGGATTGGACCAGGGATGTGGTAGACGAGCCGCATATATTGGCGACACCACTTACGACACGCTCGCTGCGAGGGCCGCTGGCCTGCCCTGCGTCGCGGTCAGTTTCGGATTCAATGATCTGCCTGTCCACGAGCTTGGCGCGGATGCGGTGATCGATCACTTTGACGCGCTTGTCCCCGCCCTGCTAGGCTTCGGCCAACCCAGTGGAGAATAACGATAATGACGATTGCCAGAGCGAGTTTCGTGAGGAGTTTCGCAAGTTTGGGCCTCGCGCTTTGCCTCGCTGCGCCTCAGGTCCGCGCCGAAGAAACCCCGGGTTGGCAGAAGGGCGATGTGGTCGTCTCGGCCGGCGTTGCGGCAATCCTGTTTGACAGCAATGGCCGGATCGCGCTGGGCGGCACACCGATCACCGATGGCAATATCAAGCTGTCGAACAACACCAACCTCTCCGGCACGGCGGAATACTTCGCCGCCCACAATCTCTCGATCGCACTCGTGGCCGGCATTCCGCCCACGACGCGAGTCACGGGCACGGGCGCGCTGGCCGCAGCAGGCGAGCTCGGCCGCGTGAAATATGGCCTGGCCACGCTGGTGGGGCGCTGGCACCTCAATGCATCGGGGCGCCTCTCGCCATTTATCGGCGCAGGCGTCACCCGCTTCATGGTGTTCAGCACCCAGGACGGCTCGGTGACAAACCTCAAGGCAAGCAACGCCTGGGCGCCGGTGGTTCAGGCCGGCATCAACTATCACCTGAACCGCCATGTCGGCCTCTTCGCGCTGGCAACCTATATCCCCGTCAAGACCGAAGCGCGCGGCACATCACGCGGCCTGCCGCTGACCGGCAGCGCAACGTTGAAAACCACGATCCTGAAGAGCGGCCTGTCCTACCGGTTCTGACGCTCCCATTTGCCCATTGAATGCGCGGGCCGCACGTGCAATGCCGCGCTGCAACAATTTCTCAGGCGGAGCGCACCATGACCATTTCCTTTGACGGCAAAGTCGCGATTGTCACCGGTGCTGGCGGCGGGCTTGGCCGCGCCTATGCGCTGGAACTCGCCCGGCGCGGCGCGAAAGTGGTGGTCAATGATCTGGGCGCCGCGCGCGATGGCACCGGGCATAGTGATGCGGCGCTCGCTGTAGTCGAGGAGATCAAGGCAGCCGGCGGCGTGGCCATGTCGAACGGCGGCAATGTCGCCGAATATGCTCAGATGGAAGAGATGGTCGCCAAGGCAAAAGAGGCCTGGGGCGGAATCCACATCCTGATCAACAACGCCGGCATCCTGCGCGACAAGAGCTTTGCCAAGATGGACCCGGCCGATTTCGAACTGGTCGTGCGCGTCCACCTACTGGGCAGCGCCTTTGCCACCAAGGCGGTGTGGGAAACCATGCGCGAACAGGCCTATGGCCGCATCCTGATGACCACGTCCTCGTCCGGTCTTGGCGGCAATTTTGGCCAGGCGAACTACAGCTCGGCGAAACTGGGCCTCGTGGGCCTGGCCAAGACGCTGCATCTGGAAGGCGCGAAATTCAACATCCGGGTCAACAGCCTGGCGCCCACCGCCGGCACCCGGATGACCGAGGATATCTTCCCTGAGGAAGCCTTCAAGGCCTTCAGCCCCGAAAACGTCGCGCCGGCCGCGCTGTTCCTCGTCTCCGAGGATGCACCCTCAAACGCTATCGTCGCCGCAGGCGCGGGCGTGTGTCAGAGCGGTTGGGTGACGATGAACGAAGGCGTGCTGCTGGGCGCAGGCGATTGCACCGTGGAAGGCTTCGCCGCCGCCTGGGAGCAGATCAGCGACCGCACCGGCGATACGGTGATCCAGAACGGCATGGAGCAGTCGATGCATGCCATGGGGATGTTGCAGAAAGCGGCGGGAAAGTAGGGCAGGGTTGGAATTCCAGCCTCAACCCGGAATTTCCCAATCTTCAGCCAGCTTCTCTTCGAGGCGACGCCCCAGATAGACTTTTGCAATCTGGTGCCGCTTGGCGAAATCGGCGATCTCGGCAGCAGGCTTTTTGTCCAGCACCGAATTGGTGAGCTCACCTTCCAGTTCCATGCACAGCAGCCGGGCATAATAGAGCTTGTCTTCTGCCAGATGCGCCATCACCACCAGCCCGGTAAGCAATGGGTGGTTGTTGGTAACATTGGTGCCACGCGTGCGGCCATGTTCGAGTTCAACGGCGAGCGCATATTGCCATTCCCACAAGTGCCCGAGCGTCGGGCCGTCGGCAAAACCCTTGCGTGACTTGGGCAAGAAATCGTTTAGAATCGTCTTATCAAATGGCGTACCGTCACGCGATGTGAACTGATCCTTGCGGATCATTGTCTTGACGATATCAAGAATGATCTTTGCCTGATCCGCTGCCACGATGTTGACTTTCAGCGAGCTGGCCGGCGGCGCAATCACGTCATAGGTCTTGCCCGCCCAAGTATCCTGAAAGCCGATCGCCTTGCAAAAGCCGCTCACATCGGCCGTTGAAACGAAATCGAAGCTCTCGGTTTTGCCTGCATCGATCGCTGCCAATGCTTCCATGACATATTTGATCGCCGAAGCTTTGCTGCGGAATTCATTGTTCTGGATCGCCGTCTTCATCGTCACGTAACCTCCAAAGGCTCGCTCAGCATGCGCTAACAGAGCAAGCATCGATTTTGCAACACCATCAAGCGCGCTAATCGTCGACGAGCTTCAGAAGGCGCCGCTCAAGCGGAAACAGGATACCCGCCAACTCGTGCCCGCGTTTGAGCACTTGTTCGGCTTCGCCAAACAACGTCCACTCGCCCTGTTTGTTCCGCAAGGCCGGGCGTTTCTCGATGCGCGCCTGCGGGCGTTCGGCGGCGCGGCGGAAGGCACAGAAGCTGGCGGCGTCGCGGTCAAAATCCATCGCGTAGTCGCGCCACATGCCAGCAGCGACCATGCGGCCGTAGATGTCTAGGATGCGCTGCAGTTCGGTGCGGTCGAAGCCGACTTGTGAGGGGCGCGAGGCGGTGCCCGGGAATAGAGGGACGACCGCGCTCAAGCGCTCTTCTTGCCCCGCTTGCGCCCCGCCGAATGCCCCTCTGTGATTTTCTGGGCAGCTTCGGCGTCACGCTCTTCCAGCAGCGCGGCGAGGCGCTTTTGCAGCGTTTCCAGCTCGCATTGCAGCAGTTCAAGCTTCTGCGTCGCCGGATCGAACTTGTCTGAGCACGGCGTGCCATAGGGCATGAAGTCCTGCTGCCAGGCCTCTGCGGGCACCAAAGTCGAACGCGCCTTCAGGCCGACCATGGTCGCGCCTTCGGGCACGTCTTCAGTCACCACCGCGCTGGCGCCGATGCGAGCGCGCTTGCCAACCACCACGGGGCCCAGGATCTGCGCGCCCGAGCCAACGATGACATTGTCCTGGAGCGTCGGGTGGCGCTTGCCGCCAACGCCATTGAACGGCTTGGTTCCGCCCAGCGTGACGCACTGATAGATCGTGACATTATCGCCGATTTCCGCCGTCTCGCCGATCACGGTGAAGCCATGATCGATGAACAGATGCCGGCCGATCTTTGCGCCGGGATGGATGTCGATCGCGGTGAAGAAGCGCGCCAGATGATTGACCACCCGGGCCAGGAAAAACAGCCGCGCATTGAACAGCCAGTGCGCCAGCCGGTGCCAGGTGACCGCCCACAGGCCGGGATAGAGCAGCACTTCCCAACGCGAACGCGGCGCCGGATCGCGCGCGTGGATCGAATCCAAAAAGGCGATCAGTCGATCGAACATGCCACGCAATCCTTCCACGTTCGGCAGATCATGGCAAGCATACCGCCCTGTTCGCCCCACGCCTTG
>JANOBA010000209.1:0-3785 GCA_031411415.1 Novosphingobium sp. | reverse complement strand
ATCCTGTCGATGTATGCACGTCCCCATTCTGCCGAATGTGGCGTGGCAGAGCACCGGGAAATCGTGGCGGCAATCAAGAAGGGGGACAGCGCCAAGGCATCCTCACTGATGGCTGATCATCTGAACGCGATCACGACGCGCGCCTTGATGCCTAAGGAAGGCAGCGAACTTCACGACATTCTGAAAGGCTATGCGATGGCTGAGGGACTGACGCCGTAAGCGGAACCGCCTTCGCGGCCCCGCCCGATCCGTCGAGTCCGATTAGCCTCGCTTGGGCGCCAGTTGTTCGATGGCAGCCAGGAACTGGTCGTTTTCGCGGATGCTGCCGATGCTGACACGCATGTATGTGTCAAAGCCGGTTTGCTTCCAGGGCTTGACGATCACGCCTTCAGCCAAAAGTTGTTGGCTGGCTGCCGTGGCATCACGGCCCACGTCGAAGAACAGAAAATTCCCTTTCGATCGTGCCACCTTGAATCCCATTCCACGCAATCCGGCGTCGATGCGTGTGCGTTCACTTCGCGCCAGGGCAACGGATCTTTGCAGATGCGCGGCATCGTCAAGGGCGACCAGCGCCGCCACCTGTGCCACGGCATTGGTGTTGAACGGCGTTCTGGCGCGGTTGAAATAATCGCACAGTTTGGGGTCACCCACGATACCGTAGCCGATCCGAAGGCCCGCCAGCCCATAAGCTTTGGAAAAGGTGCGCAAAACCACCCAGTTGCCGTTCGGATGCGCTTTCAGAATCGGCACGGAATCGGGATAATCTGGCCCTTCAGCATATTCGGGATAGGCCTCGTCCAGAACCAGAAGAGTTTCCTTGGGCACCGCAGTCAGCACGGCACCCAACGCCTCGGGGTCAAGCCAGGTGCCGACCGGGTTCATCGGGTTGGCAAACATCAGCATGCGCGGCGCCGCCGCCGCGGCGGCCAACAACGCGGTCTGGTCAATTTCAAGATCGTCCGTGACGGGGACGCGCTTGACCTTGCCACCCATCAGCACGGTGTAGTCCTCGTGCAAGGGGAAGGACGGAAAGAGCGTTGCCACCTCATCGCCCGGACGGACGACGGCACGGCAGACCACGGCGATCAAATCTTCCGAGCCGTTGCCAAGGATGATCTGGTCTCGCGCGACGCCATGCAGCGCCGCGAGACGTTCGCACAGGGCGACGCCTTGCGGGTCGGGGTAAAGTCGTGACAGTTCGGCAATCCCCGCCAAAGCGGCCGGCAAATTGCTGCTGGCACCGAGCGGGTTTTCGTTGGACCCCAGCTTGGCGATGGTGGTGACGCCGTATTTCGCGCGCACCTCCTCCAGGGTCAGGCCGGAATTGTAGGGCGCAATACCTTTCAATTCCGGACGAATGAGTGCGTCCGAATGGTCCATGTCAACTCCTCGGGGGTTACTCAGATCACTTGGTGAAGTGAGTCAGAAATTGTTGCGTCCGGTCATGCGCCGGTTTGGTGAAGAAGGTCGTGGGATCAGCGATTTCCACCAGTTTGCCATCCTCCATCAGGGCGACATTGGTCGAAATCTCGCGGGCGAATTTCATCTCGTGGGTGACGATCATCATCGTCATACCCTGCCGGGCGAGATCGCGGATCACCTCAAGCACCTCGCCCACCAGTTCGGGGTCCAGCGCCGAGGTCGGCTCGTCAAACAGCATCAGCACCGGGTCCATCGCGATGGCGCGGGCGATGCCCACGCGCTGTTGCTGACCGCCCGACAACTGGTGCGGCTTCTTGTGCATGTGGCTTTGCAGCTTCACGCGGGTCAGCTGCACTTCGGCAATTTCGCGCGCTTGCTTTTTGTCAAAGCCCAGCACCTTGCGCAGACCCAGCGCCACATTGTCCTGCGCCGTCAGATGCGCGAACAGGTTGAAGCGCTGAAATACCATGCCGATGCGCCGCCGCTTGACGGTCGTGGCAAACTTGCTGTCCGGGCGGAAGATGCCGTTCCGCGTCTCGCCCGCCATATCCATGCCGTCGACCAGAATAGTGCCCTTCTGGTAGTCCTCGATCCGATTGACGCAACGGAGGATCGTGGATTTGCCCGATCCGCTTGGCCCGACGATGGTCAGGATCTCGCCGCGGTCGATGCCCAAGCTGACATTGTCCAACGCCTGGAAGTCGCCATACCACTTCGATACGCCGGACACTTTCACGAACGGTTCGCCCACGCGCTCCATCGAACCCACCTCCATCATGAGAGCATTCATCTAAGCCCCGAGATTGATCTTCATTCCAACGTTTCTGCTTCGGGCCCTTTCGAGCAACAAGCCACCGATGGCCAGGTCCTGGATGCCCAGACCCACAGAATTGTATACCGTGATATCTTGTAATGTCAGCCGTCCGGGTGCCTTGCCGGTGATCACGTGCCCGAGTTCGGACGAAACCTGGTCACGGGTGATCGCACCGTCAGCAATTGCCAGCAGGATGTCGCCCGACTCGTGCAGCGCAGTGCCGATGCTGTCGACGAACAGGCGCCCCCGCGCCATGCCCGCGGAGTCAATCTCGCGGTGGTCCGGGCGAGGCGGCGCGCCGACCGCGTTGAGGTGCAGGCCAGGCTGAAACCATGCCCCCTCCACCAGGGGATTGCGCGACGGCGTAACGGTGCAGACAATGTCCGAGCCCTCGACCACCTCGCGCGGAGATTGCACGGTCTCTAGTACAAGGTCCGGGTGCCGGAGCCTGACCTGTTCAACAAACCGAGCAACCGTGGTTGGATTGCGCGACCAGACCCGCACCGAAGTGAGTGGCCGGACAAGCGAAATGGCGCTGACATGCTCGATCGCCAAATCGCCGGCGCCAACAAGGCCCAGTACGCGGCTATCGGGGCGAGACAGGTGCCGCGTTGCCACCGCGCTTGCGGCGGCGGTACGAATTCGGGTCGGAATCTGACCGTGGAAGATCGCCTGGCAGGCCCCGGTCGCTTGCGAAACCAGGATCACCACCGAGCGTTGGACTGGAAGGCCGTGTGCGGCATTGCCTGGCAGGTCAGCCAAAAGCTTGACCGAAGCGAGGCCTTGACGGTCCGCCAGCGCCGGCATGACGAGGAAGGTTCCGGTGCTGGGCGCCAGCGACATGGCGGTGGGCGTCGGCTGTGACGCTGTATTCCGCGCGATATCCGCATGGGCGGCCTCGACCGCTTCAATCACCTCAGCCATCGTGACCAATCCATCCATGTCGGATCGCGACAGCACCAACGTTGTCCGTTGGTCGTCAACCCCGCCGCTCATCGATCGCACGCCCTCTTGGTCCAAACCCATCTTCGTGCCTCCCTCAGGTCGCCGCTCTGCAGTATGCCGCAGAAGGCTGCTCGGTTCATAGCTATATTGCATACAATTATATGTCAATTATGAATGCAATAATAATTCAAGATTACATACGAGATCAGCGCGCCGTTCGACACTCATGCGGTTTAGCCAGGTTTCTCAGTTGCCGGACTGCACCTGTTGACCGACTTCTCAGCGTCGCAAGTGGTGCGCGAGCTTCTGGGCGAGCGCGACGAAACCCCACCCCATGCGACAGGTCGCATGGGGACCCCAGGGTTGGCACCGTCATTCCTCGCGCGGCAAGAAAGTTCCTCCTGTGCTGTCTAGCCCCGCGAGCGGGGTGCGCCAGCGGTCGCTTCCGGGCTGTCGATCGCCGTCGAGGCCGCAAGGACGCGGGCTAGAGACAGCAAAACGAAGAAAGAACATGGCGACCATCGGCACCTTCAAGAAGACCGGCACCGAATACACCGGCGAAATCTTCACCCTCAGCCTGCAGGCCAAGGGTGTGCGCCTCGTC
>JANOBA010000208.1:0-1587 GCA_031411415.1 Novosphingobium sp. | reverse complement strand
CGCGCTGTCCGCCCGATGCGGTGGACATATTGCTCGGCCACATTGGGCATTTCGAAGTTGTAAACATGGCTCACGCCCGAAACGTCGATGCCGCGCGCGGCGATGTCGGTCGCCACCAGCACCGGGGTGGTGCCCTTGCGGAAAGCGAGCAGCGCGGCGGTGCGCTGCGCCTGGCTCTTGTTGCCATGGATCGCGGCGGCATTGACGCCTGCGGTGTTCAGATGCCGCACAACGCGATCCGCACCGTGCTTGGTGCGGGTGAACACCAGCGCCCGCTCGACCGAATTATCGGCGATGCCGGCGCGCAGCTTGATGCTGAGCAGCGCCTGCTTTTCAGCCTGGTTGATATGGATGACGAACTGGTCAACCCGCTCGGCAGTCGTCGCCTGCGGGGCGACTTCGACGCGCACCGGATCATTGATGAACTGGCGGCCGAGATCGGCAATGGCCTTGGGCATGGTCGCCGAGAAGAACAGGCTCTGGCGTTCCTTGGGCAGCATGGCCGCAACGCGCTTCAAGGGCACGATGAAGCCGAGGTCCATCATCTGGTCGGCCTCGTCGAGCACGAAAATCTCGACATTGCGCAGCGTCAGCGCGCGCTGGTCGATCAGATCGAGCAGGCGGCCCGGCGTGGCGACGAGAACGTCAACACCGCCAACCAGCGCGCGGGCCTGCTTGCCGACGGGCACGCCGCCGAAAATGCACTGCACGCTGAGATTGAGATACTTGGCATAGCCGCGCATGTTCTCGGCGATCTGGGCAGCGAGTTCGCGCGTCGGCGAGAGCACCAGCATGCGGCACGAGGCATTCTGCCGCGCTTTGGGATCAGCCGCGAGACGGTGAAGCGAGGGCAGCGCGAAAGCTGCGGTCTTGCCGGTGCCGGTCTGGGCGATGCCCAGCAGGTCGCGACCCTTGAGCAGCGCCGGGATGGCCTGCTTCTGGATCGGCGTGGGATCGGTGTAGCCCTTGGTTTCGAGCGCACGGACGAGAGGCTCGGCAAGGCCAAGGTCGGAAAAATAAGACATGGTAAAAAACTCTTTCTGTTGCTTCTGTCCGCTCATGCTGAGCCTGTCGAAGCATCTGTATGGAATGCGGGCGCGCGGGCTTAATGGCGCGCGCAGGCAAGGGTTCGTTAAATGCGACCCTGCGTGAAGAAGGAAGCTTCAGGCGAAAACGGCGACCGTAAGTCCGGGCTGGTCATGCGTTGAAACGCGGACCTCACGCTGCCGGGACTGCGGCGGGATAAGACCCACGCGCCGATTGCTGGGGCGGCATCTAGGGTGCGTTGCAGCAAAAAGCAAGTAAATTGGCGATTGTATACCTTGCAAACGCAAGGGCCGCTGATATGATCGCGGGATGGGCCACGGTCTGCATAGCATCGTCAAGCGCGCGTTTGCCGAGACGCAGGCAGAGATTCGCGTCGATACGCCTGTCCGCATCGTGACCGGAATCATTGCCCCCATCGTATCTGCCGCGATTGTATGGTGGCTCACCGGAAGCCCGGCATGGGGTGGAATTGCCGGCGTTGCAGTTCTGTTAGCAATTGGCGTGGTGGTGTTCTGCGTGAAGATGTTCACAGTGCCTTTG
>JANOBA010000207.1:0-2067 GCA_031411415.1 Novosphingobium sp. | reverse complement strand
ACTGATCAACGGACGGCGCGGCCAGATCGAGGACAATGTGCGCGCTGTCGATGTGTCGCCGGGAAACGACTGGAGCGAAGTGCGCGTCTGGTATGCTCCGATTCAGGGGCTGGGCACCACACCTTGGCCAACGCGCGGATTTATCTACAACCGGCCAGCCGCGCAGGGTGCGCCGGCCGAATCACCAGTCCACCAGTCGCATAGCCAGCCTCAGAGGACTGCCGAGCTTGCCCGCATCGATGATTCGGACGATCCGATTGGCGCAATCATCGCGCGCAAAACGCGGCGCGTCGCCTCACGCTAGTCAGGCTTTGGCGACTGGCGGATTCTCGCCGAGATCCTCGAACCAGGCTTCCACCGCGCCATTGAGCTTGAGCGTCAGCGGCTGGCCCTTGCGATCGAACGTCTTGCCTGCCTGAACCCGCACCCAGCCTTCGGAAATGCAGTATTCCTCGACATTGGTGCGCACCACGTCCTTGAAGCGAATGCCCACGCCGCGGCGCAGCAGGTCTTCGTTGAACCACGGGCTCTTCGGGTTGATCGCGAGATGATCGGGCGGCACATCGGCGCCGCTGGTCGTCACAGGGGCAGTGATGTCGGCCGCCGGGCCGGAATTTTCGTCATCGCTCATGCTTCGGGCCTCTAAGGTGATCGCAGCGCTTGTCAATTCGCGCAGCATTGCCTAAGGGCGCGCCTTCCGCTTCGGCAAGGATGGTGCAGGCGGGCGCGTAGCTCAGCGGTAGAGCACACCCTTCACACGGGTGGGGTCACAGGTTCAATCCCTGTCGCGCCCACCATCCAAGCCTAGGAATTCCCAGCTTTTTTGGGCTTTGACACAACTCTAAATTCATCACCCCGCTGGCCGGTGGTCAGCGAATGGTCAGCACCATAGGCCCTCGCCAGCCGGCTCACCTTGAGCCAGAGAGTGGACAGCGACCGCGTTACGCCGCGCAGCCGGGTGGGTGTTCCACTGAGAGCTGACCCGGGAGACGCATAATTTCCACTGAGAAGTGACCCATGTTCTGATCTTCCCCCTGGCTGGCTGGTCGGGGGATACTGGAGTGATCGACATGGCTTTATTGAGCGTTATCCGGCGCTGGCATTTCCGTGATGAGATGCCGATCCGGGAGATCGAGCGACGGACGGGATTGTCGCGCAACACGATCCGCAAGTACCTGCGCGCCGGGACGGTTGAACCCGCGTTCAAGGTTCCCGAGCGGCCGAGCAAGCTCGATCCCTTTGCCGAGAAGTTGTCGGGTTGGCTGCGGACCGATGGCGCCAAGTCGCGCAAGCAGCGGCGCACAGCCAAGCAGATGCACGCCGATCTGGTGGTGCTGGGCTACGACGGATCGTATGGCCGCGTGGCCGCTTTCGTCAGGGCGTGGAAGGCCGAGCGGCAGCGCGAAGCGCAGACCAGCGGGCGCGGTACGTTCGTGCCGCTGGTGTTCGGCCCAGGCGAAGCGTTCCAGTTCGACTGGAGCGAGGACTGGGCGATGCTGGGCGGCCGGCAGACCAAGCTGCAGGTGGCACATACCAAGCTCTCGCACAGTCGCGCCTTCGCCGTTCGGGCTTATCCGCTCCAGACCCACGAGATGCTGTTCGACGCGCTGACCCAGGCGTTCCGCGTGCTGGGCGGCGTGCCGCGGCGGGGGATCTTCGACAACATGCGCACCGCGGTTGACCGGATCGGTACGGGCAAGGCCCGACAGGTCAATGCGCGGTTCGCGGCGATGGCGAGCCACTATCTTTTCGAGCCCGAGTTCTGCAACCCGGCGTCGGGGTGGGAGAAAGGGCAGGTCGAGAAGAACGTCCAGGATGCGCGGCGGCGGCTGTGGCAACCCATGCCCAGCTTCCCCGACCTCGACGCGCTTAACGTCTGGCTCGAGGCGGAGTGCATCGCGCAATGGGCGCAGATCGAGCACGGCCTGCTGCCCGGCACCGTCGCCGATGTCCACGCCGCCGAGGTTGCCAGTCTGATGCCGCCGGGTCGGCCGTTCGACGGCTTCGTCGAACACACCAAGCGGGTATCGCCAACCTGCCTCGTGAGCTTTGAACGCATGCGCTACA